>CAYGGI010000061.1:0-2074 GCA_964349525.1 uncultured Candidatus Saccharibacteria bacterium | reverse complement strand
CAATGTGGATACGAGTGAATGATTTTTTCTTTGGCAAAAAGCGTGTTTTTGCCGGCGAGATATTTAATAATTTCTATATCGGATTTCTGGTGCGCGTCTTTGCTTTCTGCCGAACTTTTCGGCTTCACGTCCTGCCCGGCAAAATTCGTGACCTCTGGTTTAAATTGCCCATGCATCGTGACATGCTGAACAAAAGGTAAAGTATTTTTTAATGAGAGCTCGTAGTCATCCGCTCCGAAGGCTGGAGCGATGTGAACAATGCCGGTGCCGGCGTCTGTCGTGACGAAGTCAGCCGCGTAGACCTTCCAGCCATTCTCGCGATGCTTGAGTTTCGAGTCGGTTGAGTAGTAAGTAAAGAGAGGTTTGTAGGACTTTCCAATAAGATTTTTTGCATCTACTTCTTCGATAACTTTATACTCTTCTTTAAGTACAGATAATCTTTCCTTTGCAAGAATGTATCTTTCACCTTTCATTTCTACCTTTACATATATAACAGAATGGTTAATGGCAAGCGCGACATTCCCCGGTAATGTCCACGGGGTTGTTGTCCACGCAAGAAGAAAAGTTCCCAGTTCGTCTGCGAACTCGAATTTCACATACACCGAAATATCAGTGATGTCTTTGTACCCCTGGGTAACCTCGAAGTTCGATAGCGTCGTCTCACAGCGCGGACATAACTGCATGATCTTGAAGCCTTCGTAGATGAGTTTCTTTTTATGAAGTTCAGCAAAAGCCCACCAGACGCTCTCGGTGTAGCTCGCATCCATCGTGCGATAGTCGTCATCCATGTCCACGAAGCGACCGAGCCGCGGGATTATTTTCCTCCAATCATCGGCGTAGCGCATGACAGTTTCGTGGGCGCGATGGTTAAATTTATCAATCCCGTAATCAAGAATGTCTTTCTTGGCCTGGAGGTTGAGTTCCTTTTCAACAATATTTTCTACCGGCAGACCATGACAGTCCCATCCCCAGCGACGGCGGACACGGTATCCCTGCATCGTCTTGTAGCGAGGAATAATATCCTTGATCGTCCCCGGCACGACATGACCATAGTGAGGCTCGCCCGTGGCAAAAGGTGGTCCGTCGTAGAAGACAAAGTCGCCCTTGAAAGCACCTCCGGACGCAGGTTTATCGAGGGATTTTTTGAAAATCTTATTTTCTTCCCAGAACTTCAGGATTTTTTCTTCTGTTCGGGCTTGAGGGCTCTTCTCGAGCGGTTTCGATTCATTTTCCATGTTTTCCTATTCTACCATTTTCTTTCTGAATCTGCTTCTTGTCATGAATGCGCTTTTCTTTCTTTAATTCTTTAATATGCTTTTCCGGTTCCAGATCTTCCGGCATCTTTCCACCGATATCTTTGATTGTCTGTCGGACTTTCTTGCCAATATCAAAATGAGTTCGTTGAGCTTCTAGATCTCCTCGTATATTTTCTCTTTTTAGTTTATCTTCGGTCTGAGTGATCCGGAACATGTTAGCGCCCAATTCCACGCTTCCCGCTCGATCCAAGAGCTCACCTTTTTTAATTCCCTTTTTCTTCTCAATCTCGGAAAGTCCCATGGTATAGAGACCTTTGTAACCTGCATCATTAAATTTTCCAAAGTTGGAAACTCCGGACAAGCGTGCTGTACTAAAGAGCTTCTTATTCCTGTCACTTACTTCACCCCTCTTTTGTATTCTTTTTTCATCTTCAGATAAATTCTGGGCAATTTCCTGGTTTCTAGTCTGGATAGCAAAGTATGTTTGAGCTAGAGCAATCTCTTTTTTGTTTGGATCCCCATTCTGAGCAACGAGATAACATGCGTATCGGTCAAGTCTGTAGTCATTCACTTCACGTACCGCATCCTTTGCCATTTTGATCAATTTGCCGGCGTCGGCAAAATGATCCTGTGGAAACTGTCTACTGTTCACACAAGCCTGTTGAGCCCGCTTTATAACATCCTCAAATCTCCTCCATGTCTCATATCCAAGGACAGTCATAAGTTCTCTAGCCGTCCAATACTCAACACCATTCTCATCGATCTTCTTGATCGATTCGAAGTCTTTATGTGGTCCTATGATAGAGATTTCTTTATTC
>CAYGGI010000060.1:0-2255 GCA_964349525.1 uncultured Candidatus Saccharibacteria bacterium | reverse complement strand
AACGAACGCAACCCTCGTTGCCTGTTATATTTGTCAGGCGAGACTGCCCACGACACAGTGCGGGATCAGGAGTAAAATTTAGATAAATTGCGGTGAGGAAGTCTTTTATTTTTCTAGCGTAAGCGTAAAAAATAAAAGAGCTTCCGAACGCAAGTAATTTATCAAATTTTACCTGATCATTTGCTGCGTCGTGGGAGGAAGGTGAGGATGACGCCAGGTCAGCATGTCCCTCTGATACCCTGGGCTACACACGTGATACAATCGCCCATACAACGGGACGCAATGCCGAAAAAGGCGGAGCAAATCCTTATAAAGTGGGCGCCAGTTTGGATTGAGGTCTGCAACTCGACCTCATGAAACCGGAATCGCTAGTAATCGCAGGTCAGCTATACTGCGGTGAATACGTTCTCGAGTCTTGTACTCAAAATTAAAAGCGCTCGGCAGTTTATAAGAATCTAAATGGTTAAAGTCCATTTATCCATCCCAATGGATATAGCGAAAGGGTAAGTCCAAATCAGTAATGATTGGTCTGAAGGATCCTAGTAGCAAAAAGCAGCCTAATCAATAAAAGAGATATACGACCCACGCGGTGAGTCGTGGGGAAGTATACTAGAAAATCTCGATAAGGATGTTTGGAAAAGATATATAAATGACCCGAGGAGACCCTATATTTAAAAATATAGGGAGTCAGCTGCGTCATAGTACCATGCGTCAACTTAATGTATAATTAAGTTGCATTATGGGAAGGACAAAACCAATAGTTTCAGAAGAATATATTGTTGGATTGACTGATGGAGAAGGGTGTTTCTATGTTAATGTATCCAAGTCTATGCGTTATAAGACTGGATATAACATTCAACTTCATTTTCATTTAAAAATGCAAATGATAGACAAACCTCTTCTTGAAAAAGTCAAAAACACTCTTCAGTGTGGAGCTGTCTACTTTCAGAAAGAACAACGTCGTAATCATTGTCAGTGTTACAGATATACAGTCAGTTCACAGAAGGATATACAAGAAAGTATCATTCCTTTTTTCCAACAATATTCTTTGCAAAGTGTTTCTAAACGAAAGAGTTTCTTGATATTCTGTCAGATTGCCAAACTGGTTAAATCAGGTGCACATCTAACAGAATCTGGAGTAAAACAAATTCAAATACTTAAAGCAAAGATGAATCAAAAGACTATTGGACTCGCGTAGTGCGGGAAATCCGCTCGCTACGTCCAAAGCCGTGAAAAGATGGGAAGCGGCATGGTTCAGATTTTAAAAAATCTGGAGGGAACGCAAAACAAAATAAGTTATTGCAATCCGCCCGTCAACTCAAGGGAGTTGGGAGTACCCGAAATCCGCATTTATTGCGGCCTAAGGTAAGCTCAATAACAGGGAGTAAGTCGTAAACTTGTTGCGACCACAAAGGAGTAATCCTTAGTGAAAAAATTGGCTGTTTGCTGGAAAATCTGTGTATCCGAGGCTACTTTTTGTTATAATTGAGGAATGAAAATTTCTCTTGTTACAAAAAGTGAAAATGCAGTCGGTGCAGACAATCAGCAGGGAAGTTCTCTTTCTAAGACTGAAAGAAGTAACCCCTCAGAGACTACACGCCGATCTCCGTTAATTTACACTCTAAATAAAAAAGAGATCTACGCATATTTGCATGGAGCCATGCATGATGCGACTCTCAATAAGGGAACCCGAGTTCGTTTTGGACAAAAATATCCAGAATGGCTTGAAATCCTTAAAGATTTATTGTGTTTGGTTGAATCGAATTCTTGGATTTATAAAGAAGGAAAAGATCGTAATCTTTATATACTGGAAACAGTTTGTAAGGATCTTGACTTTTCTTTCGATCCAAGGAATCTTTCAACCGAAGGAGAGAAAATTGCTTATATTCGAGGTTTTTTCGATGCTGAAGGGGGAATTCCTCATAATGATGGGGAATTTTATATCCAACTTGTTCAGAAAAACCTTGGAAAAATGGAAACCATCAAAGAAATTCTTATTATTCTCGGAATTAGTTGTGGAAAAATTCACAACCCGAGCATAAGAGTTGATCCAGATTATTGGAGATTCTTTATTTCTCGAAAGAGTCATAAAAAATTCGCTCTAATGATAGGATCATGGCATCCATTAAAAGCAGAAATTTTCTCTCGACGGATGATGATATAGTCCGAACTTTATGGCGACATAAAGATAACAAGCCTGAACAAGGCACGGGTAGCGGAAGCTGCTCGTGGATTATTTCAATTTGAATCTCGAT
>CAYGGI010000059.1:0-2754 GCA_964349525.1 uncultured Candidatus Saccharibacteria bacterium | reverse complement strand
CCGACGCCATCCATGTGGCGATTCCGGTGACTGAATTTGAAAAAGAGGTGCTTTCAACGGTCCTTTTCAATAGACTCCATAACATACTGCAGAATTCGACCCTGTATTTCACATTCCCTTCTTGTAGAACCTCTCGGTTCAGTCATTCCCTTGGGACAATGCATTTGGCAGGGGAGCTTTTTCGGGAAGCGATCCTGAACGCAGAAGAACAACATCGTAAAGATTTCCTGAAGTTGATAAAGAAAGAACTGCGTGAACTTATAGAGACCGACGTTTTCAAGACGACTTCAAGAAACGTTTACCGCGTCAAGGCGGACTTTCCAGTGATCCCGAAAGATGCAGTTTACAACTGCAATATCCCATGCTTCCTGAACAAGGAGGAGAGGGAGACTTTCTCTGTCCTGTTCCAGGCTGTCCGCTTTTATGGTTTGTTGCATGACCTGGGACACCCACCTTTTTCCCATGTGACCGAAAGTGCCCTAGCGACTTTATTTGAAAAGGTCAAAGACAAGAAACAACCTACAAAGCGCGAGAAAGCTTTTTTAAAAATCTTATACAGCTACAGCACTGGACCAGATCAAAAGCAACTCCATGAAATTGCTTCGACTGACTTAGTAAAGGAAGTCTTTGAAAAAGTTATTAACACAACCGAAGGTGAGGTGGCGAAGTTTCGCTTGCTTATTCAACTCGTCGTGTTGCATATCATCGACATAAAGTCCCCTTTTCTCGGCCTGATGCACAATCTAGTCGACGGTGATTTAGATGCTGATCGTTTAGATTTTACTTCCCGGGATTTAGTATCAACGGGTCTCGGAAAATCATTAGGGCATGAACGCATCGTGAATACTTTCACTCTTTGCCAAGATAAGAAGCAACAATTTCATCTACTCCCGTCGATTCGTAGCCTCTATTCCATCGAGACATTTTTTTCGAGTCGGTTCGACCTTTACCGTTTTGGGGTTTTTCATCACCGAGTGAGAAAGTTCGATGGGCTCTTCAAGGAAGCCATCATGGGTGTCGCCTCAGCCCACCTTGAAAGGAAGGAAGCCCCAACTATTCCCAAAGACAACCTTCTTACTAAAGACATCTCGGGGCTTTGGCATGTCCTGAGTTATGCTTGTAAATCAAATGCGCCGGATAAAGTAGCGGAATATTACTCCCAATGGGATGATGCATGGTTGCTTAATATTCTTCGACAAGAATACTTCTCAGGGAATCCGGGGCAAATCCTTAAGGCACAACTTGAGGAAATTCTGTCTAATAAAAAGCACTATTGGCCATTGTTCAAGAGGCCTGAGTGTTTTGCAACCGTCGATGCGGAATTTTTGAAATATGGGAAGAAAATGTTTGTTGATAATGATGATTTCTGGAAATCCTTTAAAGCAACCTCCCAAGAGCGAATGGCTGAATTGCGTACTTTAGCAGAAGGGTATACAATACCACCAAGTAGTTCTTTGCCAAGTGAGTTTTTTCTTACCATCTTAATTCAAGAAATGGTTGACGTGGCCGCACAATTTGTTCGTTCCGCAATTGCGCGCCTCTGGAACGATCCTGGTCTGCATCTCGATCATGCTTTTTTTGTGGAGAAGGTGCTCAAATCAGGCATTAAGGATTTGAAAGTTTTGACAGAGGAGGGACCACAAGACATTGGTAAAGTGTCCAATATCCAACTCGCGTTGGAGACTGATGCAAAACTTTTTCCACCATTTTTTGTATTTATTCTGCCAAAACCGGGAAGCGATCCGAACATCAACCTCATTCGGAAGCGATTTGGTAAGTACTTGTTTGAAGAATTTGAAAGACAACTAACCCTCAAAGCCTCGAATTAAAATGTGCCAAGAAATCGAAAACAACGAAAAACGACTCCGCGAACTCGTTTGCGAACTCAAAACCTTCACAGAGCGTGAGCTCGTGAACCAACTCCAACTAGACAGCAAACAGCCCCTACTCCTTAAGCCTTTTTGGAGTGTGAAGCGGTATCTTGAAGAATATCGAGATGTGGGCGTCCTAGTGTACCAAGATGGGCGCTACTCCACCGAGAAACACTTCACCGAGAAAAGACTCCGTCTGTCCCATTGTAGCTGATCTCATGCAAGGCCCTTAGTGTATGCTAGGGGCCTTTATATTCATCAATGCAAGTGCATTTATGACCGCATTTTGTAAAAACCCCTAGACTATTATCACTTTGCTCCCCAAAGTTATCAAGTGAATTCGCCGGCCCTTTGAGAGCTGCCCATTCGAGTTCTTGCTTTCCATAAGCATAACACAGAAAGTAAAACTGCGCGACTTCCATATCCACCAAATCGACCGTGTCAAGAGCTGTGAGGAAATCCTCAGTGAGAGCATAATCGAGCGTCCGAACTTTCCGAACTTGAGAGTTATCTATCCTGGATAGCCCGTAATAATAGTCAGTGGAGAGGATTGTCGCATGCGGAATAAATTGTTGATGTGTTCCCCAATTCGGACGAAGTGCAGATTGGAATTCAATGGGTCTCACTCCTGCTGCCCACGTTCGCGCCTCAGAAATATAATAGATGAGTCCTTTAACTAATCCTTCCCGATGTCGAGACATTCCTGCTGTTCCTATAAGACATATCTTCTCGATGGGCGAGTCAAGAAGGATCTCGTACAGGAGAGGCTCAAGACAACCAGTCCCTATTCCTGTCCAAATCAAGGTGTAATTCGGAAAGCGCCAAAAGCGATAACAACGGTAATCGTGGCAATCTATAGACTTCCCAATTCCGGCGAAATCGA
>CAYGGI010000058.1:0-2869 GCA_964349525.1 uncultured Candidatus Saccharibacteria bacterium | reverse complement strand
GCGATGTTCGTAAATGTTATCAATTCGCCAATACAAGGCTTCGTTATGGCCTTGAGCGAAATCGATAAAAAGAAAACAGCTTAAACCTCAGACCACTTAAAAAATTAAAATTAAATTAACTAAAAATTACCAAAATGGAAAACGTAGAAATCCCCGCAAAGTTTCAGTCAATCGTAGATTCAATCGAGAAAATGTCGGTGCTCGACCTTAATGAGCTCGTCAAACTCCTTGAAAAGAAATTCGGAGTGTCAGCTGCCGCAGTAGCTGTAGCCGCTCCAGCCGCAGGTGCCGGTGCAGCCGCAGAGGAGAAGACAACTATGAATGTCCATCTTACTTCAGCAGGAGAACAGAAGATCGCCGTCATCAAGGTGGTCAAGGAAGTCCTTGCCCTCGGTCTCAAGGAAGCCAAGGATCTCGTCGACGCCGCTCCAGCCCTCCTCAAGGATGGCATGAAGAAGGAAGACGCAGAGGCTCTCAAGAAGAGGATCGAGGAAGCAGGAGGAAAAGTAGAACTCAAATAGTTTGCTCGGAAAGGATAGATAAAGGCAAGAAACGCCTTCCTACAGTAATTCCATGGATACTCTCGCACAACTTTTCGGTAGCGCCATACGGGTAAAGCTCATGAGGCTATTCCTTTTTAACCCTGAAGGTGCCTTTTCTCTCGCGGAATGTACGAAGAGAGTAAAGGGCACCTCACAGGAGGTTCGAAAGGAGATCGCTAAACTAATTATGGCTGGTGTTGTCAAGAAGCGTTCAGTAGTCCGAGAAATCCATTCGAAAAAGAAGCCAAACGCTCCGGTGCGAAAAGTCCATGAGCTCGGCTATTCCCTCGAGCAGAGATTTCTCTACCTCCAGTCTCTCAAAAATCTTCTCATCACCGTGAGTCTGCATGCTGATGATTCTCTCATAAAGAAACTCGGCAGTATCGGGAAACTCAAACTTCTCATTGCATCAGGAGTCTTTATTCAAGAATGGGATACACGGATCGATCTCCTCATTGTTGGCGATGATCTCAATATGGTCCGTCTCGCGGCTGTTATGTCGCTCATAGAATCAGAAACTGGCAAGGAAATATCGTACTCGGCTTTCCTGACGGAAGATTTCGAGTACCGGCTCGGTATTCATGACCGTCTCATCCGGGATATTCTTGACGCCCCCCATACGACACTTGTGGATAAGATAGGTTTGGAACAAAAATAAAGGTGGTATACTTGATGCATTACTAAATAGGTTATTATCACGTAAAATTTTATGATGTCGTTACAATCGTTCTTTCAGCAGGTGGTGGACGCGTTAGGTATGTCAATTTTATCAACGGGTAATGGGATTATCGGGCTCGTGCCCAAGCTCGTCGGAGCAATAATCGTATTTGCAATTGGCTGGGTAGTTGCCGCGCTTATCGAAAAGATAATCGAGAGCATTTTCAAGTCCCTCAAGGTTGATACTTTGCTTAAAAATGCAGGTGTCGACGAAGTCATGAAGAGAACAGGACATCCTCTCAATTCAGGATTGTTCGTGGGAGCGCTCGTCAAGTGGTTTGTTATTGTGGCTTTCCTCGTCGCTTCGTTTGATGTTCTCAATCTCGGCGAAGTCAACAGATTCCTTCAGGATGTAGTCCTTACCTACCTTCCACAGGTCATCATCGCTGTCCTTGTCCTCATGGTCGCAGTAGTTATTGCTGAAGCTATGCAGAAACTCGTTATGGCGAGCGCCCGCGCTGCTCATATCAAGTCTGCTCACTTCCTCGGTACACTTACTCGATGGTCTATCTGGATTTTCGCTCTTCTTACTGCACTCTTCCAGCTCGGCATTGCTCCAGCTCTTATCCAGACAATCGTTATGGGTATTATCGCAGGTGCGGCGCTTGCGTTTGGTCTAGCATTTGGTCTCGGTGGTCGGGATTGCGCTTCAGATATTATCGACAGAGCTTGCAAGAAGTTGGAGGAGAAGGAGTAGTTATTTATCGGAGTTTGTCGAATTTTTTACAGAAAAACAGCCCGAAAGGGTTGTTTTTGCTTTCACCCCCCCCTGACTTTCTTGTACCTTCATAAAGCCCAGTGTGACACTCCATAACCTCTCCACTAACCGGTTACAAACTGTTACCGGTTCTAGGGAACTGGTTACAAAATGTAACCAGTTGAAAGGGGAAGGATATGGTAGGGAAGAGTGTGACAAGCAAGGGGAAGCACGGGGATAAGGTCAAGAAGTTGGGGTAGGTGTGTGTGATATACTTAATTGCATTATGAATATATTAAAAAAATGGGATCTTTGGTACTGGCTTCTGGGTATAATTCTCTTTCTCGTACTTTTTTACAATGCAGCAGGTAGTGGTGATATGGGTATGGCTGGACTGATAATCCTACCTGTTGTAGGGACGGTGATTATTTTTTGCCTTGCCCTTGTCTATATAATCCTCAAGCTCATTCAAACGATCGTGAGGAGAAAAAAGGCTCAACAAGAAACGATTTCTTATATGATTATGTTAATAGCTACGATACTTCTTTCTTGTTACGGAGTATGGGCTATTTTCTAACTCTTGATTAGTTTCTCCCCACCTTCTCCACCTCTTTTCCCCAATACCTGCTAAATTGTTGACAATATTTCAGCTTCATATATACTATCCATTACACAGAAATATGTTAAACCTTAACCAACTTAAACGGCCATAACTAGCGCTTTTAATGAGTGTTGGAACTGGCCGCGAAGAACGCGGTTTTTGTTTGAACTTCAGACCGACTGACACATTGACAATTTAATACCTCGGCATCCCTGAACAATCAGAGGGGTGTCGAGGAAAAAGGTAATAAAAGTATTGTAAGTTGTAGACAAATAATTGTGGTTTTTAGGTTTCCTAATGGGAAATCTAAGA
>CAYGGI010000057.1:0-2995 GCA_964349525.1 uncultured Candidatus Saccharibacteria bacterium | reverse complement strand
GTTAAGACAGATTTTTTTATTCCTGTAAATATTTACAAAAAATTTGAGAGGAATACAATTTCTACATTAAACAACAACTCCTGTAATCATTCCGAGTTTTGTATCCCGCCGGATACGTTAGATGAATAGAATAAAGCGTCAAAAATAAAAGCTGAAACAACCTCTCGATTACGAGTAAACCCAAATCTCGCCTTCCCGCATGAGTGGAGAATTTTATTAGCTAATTTTTAATATAATGAAAGTAATAAAAACCCGCGGATTGCAGATAAATACGTTCGTGCAGAATGAGGACGACTATATTTCTTTGACGGATATTGCTAGATATAAGGACGCTGCACGCACCGACCAGGTCATTCAAAACTGGATAAGAAGCCAGGATACAATTGATTTCCTTGGTATTTGGGAGAAAGTTAATAATGCAGATTTTAAACCCCTCGATTTCGAGGGGTTTAAAAATAAAGCTGGTTCTAAGAACTTCTTTATGACGCCAAAGCAATGGATTAAAGAGGTAAATGCTATAGGATTAGTCACTAAGTCAGGTCGGTATTCAAGTGGTACTTTTGCCCATAAAGACATTGCTTTTGAGTTTGCAACCTGGATTTCTCCTGAATTCAAGCTGTACTTGATCAAAGAGTTTCAGAGATTGAAAGTCGAAGAAAATGAAAGATTGACCTTGGGTTGGGATGCAAAAAGGATGCTTACTAAAGTCAATTATAAAATCCACACAGATTCAATTAAGGAGAATATTGTAATTCCACAAAAGATTTCACTCATAGATTCCATTACGGTCTATGCAAGTGAAGCTGACGTTCTTAACAAGGCACTTTTCGGTATGACGGCTCAGGAGTGGAAAATGGCAAACAAGAATAAGGAGGGTAATATGTGTGAGTATGCAGATGTCTATCAACTTGTATGCCTAGCTAACATGGAGAGCATAAATGCAGAATTTATTAAAATGGGAATGAACCAAAAAGATCGACTGTTGAAATTAAATGAAACTGCTATTACACAAATGAAGTCGCTACTTACGAATAATTCTGTAAAGAAACTAATAAAATCATGATAATGAATAAGGATCCAAAAAGGAGTATATTCGCTCTGCTCATATACCGTCTGCGCTCGGCCGAAATGCCAATGCGAGCATTGTCATTTGTCCTCGCTTGCCGTTATAATACCCCCATGTCTACTCCTGTCGAAAAGATCAAAGAACGCCTGACCATCGAGGATGTTGTAGGGTCATATATTAAGCTCGAAGGCGCAGGGAAGAACTTCAAGGCGCGGTGTCCTTTTCATAATGAAAAAACGGCTTCCTTTTACGTCTCTCCCGACCGCGCAAGCTTCTACTGTTTCGGCTGTGGGGCAAAAGGTGACATCTTTTCTTTTGTCGAACAATTCGAGGGGCTCGACTTCATGGGTGCTCTCAAGCTCCTCGCTGATCGTGCGGGTGTGCCTCTCGTTTTCGAAAAGACTGAGACAAAGAGTGAGAAGGAGCGACTCTACTCTATCATGGAAGAAGCTACAATTTTCTTTGAAAATGGCATGGGCCAGCATGTCGGAGCGCAGGAATATATTAAAAAAAGAGGCATCACTCCAGAGACGGTAAAGAGTTTCCGCATCGGATTTATTCCGGCTGACTGGCGACTTCTCTATACCCATCTGCGGGGCAAAAAATATACAGATTCGGAGATAGAGAAAGCTGGTCTCGCAAAAAAAGCCGATGCAGAGAAAGGTTATTACGACCGCTTCCGTGGTCGCGTCATGTTCCCGATCATGGATTCGAGTGGGCGAGTCATCGCTTTCTCCGGACGTATTCTCGTCGATGATGGTAAGTCGGCAAAGTATCTCAACAGCCCCGACACTATTCTTTACAACAAATCCACCGTACTTTATGGCATTGATAAAGCAAAACAGGATATCCGCGCGAAAAACTATACTATTCTCGTGGAGGGACAGATGGATCTCGTCCTTTCACATCAGGCGGGCATCCGGAATACGGTGGCGGTTTCCGGTACTGCCCTCGCCGAAACAGTGACGACTGCGACTCGGGATGAGCTAAAGCAGAATGTCGTCAATAACCTCGGCATTGTCCGTCGCCTCTCGCCGAATATTATCCTCGCCTTCGACTCTGACCCTGCCGGTCGCAAGGCCGCCATGCGTTCCGCCGGCATCGCACTGTCACTCGGTATGGATGTGAAAATCGCCGACCTACCGGAAGGGAAGGATCCCGCCGACCTCGTCCTCGCCAATCCCGAAGAGTGGAAGAATGTCCTCCGCAAGGCCAAGCCGATCGTCGAATTCCAGATCGATGGAGTGATGAAGGAAGTTAAGGCAAAGAAACTCGATGGGCGGAAGGTGCCGACGCTCATCCGCGAGAAAGTCCTACCCTTTATCCTCGCCATCGACGGCGCCATGGAGAGAGCACACTTTATTAAAATGATTCATGGGAAAACGGGCCTGAGCGAGGAGTCTGTACGCGAGGATCTGCGGGCAATGGAGGCGAAATTGAGATCAGAAAACGGTGTGTATAGCAAGACTGGACAGGCTCCCGCACATAATGGTATAGTAACTCCCAATGTGCAGGTGAACCGCCTCGACATGATTTCGAGGAAATTATTCGGTCTCCTCGCATACCTTGACCAGAAAGGCGATACGGGAATCGATACTGAAGGCATTCGTGCCTCTATCAAACGTATTGCCACAGAAGAGCGCTACCACAATTTAATACAAGGACTCGAATCGTCGAAAGATGATCTCATATTTGATGCCGAAAGATATTTCGTGCACAACAAGACTAAAGATTTACAACGTCATACCGATGAGCTCCTCCTCAATTTCGAGGAAGATGTGCTCCGGGGAGATTTTGCCCACATTATGGCAGAATTAGGTAAAGTGGAATCAAAAACTCAAGCCGATGAACTCGCAAAGAAATGCGATCTGCTCGCAAAGAGAATCGATGAGATTTCAAAAAAGCGTAATTTATAAATTCCTTAATATT
>CAYGGI010000056.1:0-3118 GCA_964349525.1 uncultured Candidatus Saccharibacteria bacterium | reverse complement strand
TGACATAGGGAATACCACCGATGTGGTCGAGGTGACCGTGAGTGACGATGACGGCGCGAATCTTGTCCTTGCGTTCCTCGAGATACTTCGTATTCGGAAGAATATAGTCGATTCCCGGCGTGTTCTCGTCCTTGAATTGGAAGCCGATGTCGATGATAATGATGTCATTGCCGTATTCGATCATCGTCATGTTCTTACCGATTTCCTCCACTCCTCCGAGAGGAATAATACGAATAGAGTCGGGCGCGAGCGCGGGAACAGCGTCCTCAACTCTCTTGTGGACTTGAGTCTCGTCTTTGACCGGTGGTCGTGGCGCGCCTCTTCCGCCTCCGCTGAAGGGTCTTCGCGGTCTTTCTGCTGATCTCTCTGGTGGTCTTGTTGGTGGTCGTTCGTTCATATATGTATTCGTTATTTTTTTAATTAATTATTATTTTTATCTGCAAACACTTTCCATACGCTGTCTGTCGTGATGTACCATGTGCTGATCCCATAAAATCTGTTCGAGGGAATGATACTATCGAAATGAAGATTCCTTACTTTATCGGGAATGACGTAAATAAATTCGGGAGAGTAAAGAAAGATTGCCGGGAGCTCGTCCTGAATGATCTTTTCGAACTGCGCGTACGATCCTTGACGACTTTTCTCATCTGTCGCCACTCGCGCTTCTTCGAGGAGTCTATCGACTTTACTATTGACATAGAGCGCGACATTGAGTCCGGGAGAATTCCTTTGCGAGGAGTGCCAGAAAGCGTAGAGATCGAGATCCTTGCCGATGGACTCACCGAAGAGTAGAGCGTCGTATTTGCGAGTAGCGATGACATTCTGGTAGAGGTCGCCGAATTCGAAGACTTTGATCGTGACCTTCGCGCCGATCTTTTCCCATTGCGACTTTATAATCTCGGCTATGCGCTTGAGATCAGGTGAGTCGGCGGTGGCGATGGAAAATTCGAGCGTCTGCGCCCCGCCTTTCTTGTCCTTTTTTTCCATGACGCCATTGCTATTCATGACCCAACCGGCTTTGTTGAGAATGTCTTGGGCCTTTTGTGTTGAAACAGGTGTATCCGGCAGAGCGATGTTTCGGGGAATAGGACCATTGCTCGTCACACCATATCCCAAAAGTACTTTGTTGATGATGTACTCCTTGTCGGTAGCGGCGTCGAGAGCCTGGCGGACTTCCTTTTGAATAAAAAGCGGAGCCTGATTTTGATTAAAAAAGATGCCGAATATTCGAGGAAGAGGAGTATGAAGAATCGTAGCGGTCGGCGTGGTCGACGCTATACGAACCGCTTCGGCGGGAGAAGTGCGCGCCATGGCTTCGACAATGCCTTTCGAATACGCGTCGACAAGAGCCTTCTCGTTCGGATAGAAATATATGTAAAGTTGGGAGATAAAGGCTTCTCCTCCCTGGTATCTGCTAAACGAAGAAAGAGTGTAATGTATCGGTATGCCTCCGTTATCGCGCTGCATACTCTCGAGTTGGTATGGTCCAGACCCGATGGGTTCTATGTTGTATTGGCTAAAGATAAACTGGTCGGACTGTATCTTGCTCCAGATGTGTTTCGGAAGTATTCCGAGCGTCACGTTTGAAAGAAAAGGGGTGTAGGGCTGTTTCAAAATAAATTGGATCTCGGTCGGACTGATTTTCTTTGTCGAGATATTTGCCCAGTCTGCATAATGAGGGCTCTTGATAACCGCATCCTGGACTTTTTGGATCGTAAACTCGACATCATCAGTGGTGAGCGGCACTCCGTCGTGGAAACGCAGGTCATCTTTGAGAGTAAAAGTGTAGACAAGTCCGTCTGTCGAAACCGTGTATTCCTGTGCAAGATCCGGCACGAGCTTATCCCCCTCATATTTCATGAGACCGGAATATATAAGAGCCGAAAGATCGAGGTCAACATCGGTGAAGGCGAGCACGGGATTTATCGAACGGGGAAGTCCGACTATTCCTTCGGCGAGACTGCCTCCATGCGAAGGAACGGAGACGAGAAAGTGTTTATTGACAGTCCACGCCAGAGACAGAGCGCACGCGAGGGCGACAACCACAAAACATCCGAAAATGACTTTTTCAGTGGCAGAAAAACTTTTTATGATAGCGATAATCTTTTCGCCGCCTCGGATATGGAATTCTGTGCTCATTGGAGAAGCGTCATGTACGACGCAGAATTTATGATTTAAATAAGAGTAATGAGTGCTCCGACTGCAAAGAGTATTGCAATGACAAGAGTAATAATGAAAAGAGTTCTCTCGAAGCCACGACGAGTATGATATGCCGAACTGAAATTGTCACCACCGCCAAAAGCCCCGCCGATTTGCGAACCGGTTCTTTGGAGGAGTATTGCAGTCACAAGGATGACCGCGAGTACAATCTGAATGTACGGCAGGATAGCCTGGATAGTCTTCATTGGAAGAGAGTATAGCATGGGGTGGAAATGGGTGCAAGTTTTTCGACTCTATGCTAGAATGATACTACTCTCAAATCAACGCAAGTCGCTTTAGAGGCTGAAAATCGCAAGCGACCCATATCCGCAAGGATGTGGGTTGATTTCGTTTAAAAAGCAGTCACGAGCCACTGCTTCCTCGTCCCATTCCAATCAAGTCGTATGACGGCGACCCCTTTTCCTTCAGAAACTTTTTTAAGAACAAGAACACGATCCTTAGCTTGTTTAAAGATTTCCCCATATTCAATAATCTCGACAAGATAAGGAAGTATCTCTGGATGGTATTCCAGTATATGAGCTAGTCCATAGCCCTGCTCACCTTCTTGTCCATACACAAAATCAATGTTTCCCAAACCTTCTCTATTCATTGCTCCAGGTACTTCCCCTGATTTATTTTCTATTAGAAAATTGATAGCTTCTTGACCTGCGATCCCCTCATAAATTGGTCCGAATTCCCCAACGTCCACTTGTTTGATTTTATGTACCATTTCTTTATTTTTTTAACTAATAATCTTCTCACCATAACAAACCGAGATAAAATCCTGATAAAATAAAGATAAAATATCGATAAAATCTGAGTTACACAATACTTTTTATAAAAAAGCAATTATTCCCTAGGGGATTTCGGGTAAAAAATCTGAGACAGTAGGTAACTTTCTACATGACCTGTCAACTTG
>CAYGGI010000055.1:0-3409 GCA_964349525.1 uncultured Candidatus Saccharibacteria bacterium | reverse complement strand
GTTACTTCTCCAGTTCATCATTCCGTATCCACCATATCGAAACATTGGAGTGAGCGCTGAGACAAGAAGAATTCCGATAACAATTCCGCCGATTCCATATAATATTTTGTTGTTTTGATTATTGTTCATATTTTTGTAGTTAGTTTAATAAGTTACTCTCCGACATACTTCACAGGATCGGCTGTAAAGTGATTCTTACAGTGGATAGCACAAAAGTAGTAGGTTTTGCCCTTGTAGTCCGAGCTTGCCTTAATGCTATCAGCATCAAGTTCCATGCCACAGACAAGATCGAAGGCGACGTCTGGATCAGTAGGATCATGAATTTTATTGTGTTTGTGATTTTTTGTTTGCATAGATTTTTAAGACTAGAAATAGTAATGGAAGTTCTATGCAATGAAGGACTATTTTCAAGTAACGAAAGCCAACGGGTAATTTTCCGAGGACGGCTAAGTTGGCGTTCCGGATCAAGCCGAACTCGCCAAAATACTAGATTAGATAAGATTAAATCTCGATGTTTTATATAAAGAAATCCCGCACTTAGAAATAGAGCAAAGAAAAGTGTAAGTAGGAAGATAAATGGAATTGATGGGATCACGCTGAAAAATGAAACGAATGCTTGGATGTGATGGGTCAACATTGCTACAATGTTTTCTGGACATGGAGTGTTGTCTACGGCTGAAGCAATACAGCCTGCAACATGACCAGCCCCATGATTTATCATGGTAAAACCAAACACTCCTATTACGAGGACACTTATGATTATTAGTAACGAGAGGAGTTTTTTTGTTATCATAATTTTTTGCTTTTAATTCTTAATGAATTCCCCACGACCGATACTGAAGACATTGCCATGGCGAATCCAGCAAAAACAGGATTTAAGAGCCATCCGAAGATCGGATAGAAAACTCCTGCTGCAAGTGGGATTCCTACAATGTTATAGATAAATGCCCAAAAGAGATTCTGCTTGATACCACGCATTGTGATCTTCGAGAGCTTTATAGCTTTCACAAGCTTTGAAATATCTCCACCGAGAAGTGTGATGCCAGCTGACTCGATAGCCACATCCGTTCCAGTCCCCATCGCAATGCCTACATCGGCCTGAGCGAGCGCAGGAGCGTCATTTACACCGTCACCGGCCATTGCAACCACTCGACCCTGTGACTGCAACGCTTTTATTTTCGCAAGCTTATCCTGTGGTAGAACATGAGCGACAACATCATCAATTCCAACAAGAGAAGCTATATACTTAGCAGCCTTTTCATCATCACCGGTAAGCATTACTACCTTGATGCCCAAAGCATGTAGATTCTTTACCGCCTCGACTGACTCTGCTTTTATTTCATCTGCCACCATGACAAAACCGAGAACCTTCTCTTTGGTAGCAAGAATGACTGGCGTTTTACCCTGGGAAGTGAACTCGTTAAGTTTTGCGGTATCAAAGGAAACCTTGAGGTCACTTGCAAGTTTTGCATTGCCTACAAAGTACTCAGTACCTCTCACTATTCCCTTGAGACCCTTGCCTTGTATACCTTCGAAATTTGAAATATCCGATGTGGAAATATTTTTCTCCTGTGCGTAATTTACAATTGCATGTGCGATAGGGTGTTCTGATTTTTTCTCAAGTGAGGTGAGGATGGAAACAATTTCCTCATCTTTGAGATCTGAAAGATTTTGTATATCAACAAGTGTTGGTTTGCCTTTGGTTATAGTCCCTGTCTTATCGACTACCACCGTATTTACCTTATGTAGCTTTTCAAGGGTTGCAGCATCTTTGATTAGAATGCCTTCTTTTGCACCCTTACCAACTCCAACGATAATTGCCGTAGGGGTTGCGAGACCAAGAGCGCATGGGCATGCAATGACGAGTATGCCAACAAACGATACAAGACCGAATGAAAGGGCTTGAGAGAATCCTAGATACTGTGAGCCGATGATGAGCCATGCACCGAGAGTGAGAAATGCAATAACCAGAACTATTGGCACAAAAATCGCTGATATTTTGTCTGCCAATGCTTGTATCGGAGCTTTACTACCCTGAGCGTCTTCAACCATCTTTATAATCTGAGCGAGAAGTGTTTCGGACCCAACCTTTGTGGCTTTGAATGTAAATGAACCACTTGTGTTTATTGTTCCAGAAACAACGCTGTCTCCAATCTTTTTCTGAGCTGGCATTGGCTCTCCGGTAACCATAGATTCATCTACGAATGATGAGCCCTCAGTAATCACGCCGTCTACAGGTATCTTTGCGCCTGGTTTAACGATAATAAGATCGCCATGTTTTACATCATTCACCGAAATCTCAATTTCTTTTCCATCACGAATCACCAATGCTGTCTTAGCTTGGAGATTGAGGAGCTTCTCTATAGCATCACCCGTCTTTATTTTTGATCTTGCTTCAAGATATTTTCCGAGAGCAATAAAGGTAATAACCACGATCGTTACATCGTAGTATTGGTAGTCGATGTTTATAAATGGTCGTAATGCTTCCTCGAAAGCTGTAACGGCAAAGCTGTATAAAAATGCGGCGGTAGTTCCAATACCTATAAGCGTATCCATGTTTGCTTTTCCGTATCGAAGGAATCTATAAAAACCGAGAAGGTACGGCTTACCAACTATAAAGAGTATATATGTTGCAAATATTGGAAGCAGATGATGAAAAAACTCTTTGATCGTATAGCTCATCTCGGGGACCACTTTGTACTGGGCGAGAATATCCCACCCCATAACGAGTGCTGCAAAAATTGCGAGTGGAATAGCAGAGAGCAACTTTGTTCTCATATCAGAAACTTCAGCAAGCTTGTCTTTCTTTGATTGGTTAAGTCCGAGATGTGCAGCATGTTCGTCAGCCGACATATCCATTTCCTCGAGAGAGTAGCCAAGCGGCTCTATCTTCTTTGAAAGATCCTGCGCACTTGTTTTTGATTCATCAAAGGAAACTTTTGCTTTTTCGGTCCCATAATTTACTTCAGCAGAGTGAACACCTTCAGTTTTCTTGAAGGTCTTCTCGATAATGCCTGCACATGAAGCGCAATGCATTCCTTTTACTCTGTATGTTTTAGTGGGGTGATTCATATATTTTATTTACGTTTAAGCTTATAAACCTTGAGAATCTCATCTACGGCTTTCTTTTCGCTACCATGCTTCATTTGGTGTACAACGTGAGTAGAGAGGTGGTTTTCGAGAACTAAGTTCTCAATTCCCGTAAGAGCTTCCTTGATAGCTGATACCTGCGTAATAATATCGATACAATACTTCTCGTCTTCAACCATTTTCTGAAGACCCCTAATCTGTCCCTCAACTATTTTTAATCGGCGAATAGCTTTTGTTTTTATGTCTTGTCTCATATTCAGGTATGATACCCCTAGGGGGTATACGAGTCAACTGTGGATTTCTAAACTAGAGCCAATTG
>CAYGGI010000054.1:0-3562 GCA_964349525.1 uncultured Candidatus Saccharibacteria bacterium | reverse complement strand
CAAAGATGGCAGGGATGCCACCTTTTTTCCAGATGTTGGGAATGGCGAAGAATTTCTCACCATGCGTCGGCACCTTGACTACCCCAGACTTTACCTGCTGGAGATACTCAGGGTTCGCGTCACCGAGACCAGGAAACAACTTCTGGAGAAGCTCGACCTGTCGATCGATGTCCTCACCCTCGGGTTTGTAGCCGGAGAGGTAGGCGTAGGTCGAGGAAACTTCTTCATTAGAGAATTGATTTGTCACTGAGAGTTCACCGATCCTTCGGACTGTGAACTCCCGCAAGGATTGCGTGAATTCCGGATTTCCCTTGAGTCGCTCCGCGCCGTCTTTATCGAGCCCGGCGAGCGCGCCTTGCACGAGATCCGAATCAGCAATGTCGGAGATCATGCGAGTAATCTGTTTCAATTGTCCGTCCCTCACCTGTTCTACTTGAGTAAGCGCTTTCATAAGCGTTAGCTCCTTTCGTTGATGCCGGATTCGCCCCAGCAGTTGCGAGTCTTTATGACCGATTCATTCAAAGAACTAAAATAATATATATCATATAAAGTATATTTTGTCCAGTTTTTTGCAAAGTCAAAATACTACCTGTGAAAGTGCCGCAATGACGGCAGTCTCTGCCCTCAATATCTGCGGACCGAGTGATCGTATAAGGATATCGTGTTTTTTAAACATCTCCAACTCCGCCGGAGTCCACCCTCCTTCTGGTCCAATAAAGGTGCTAACTATAGTATTCATCTCTTTTTTATCAAACTTCTCCCCTGTCGGCTCCCAGGCTACCGCGCCCTGCATACTATAGTTAGCGAGAGCATCTGCTAACTCTAGTATGTCATGGATTTCTGGCACCGTCGCCCGACCGGATTGCTCTGCCGCTTCGATGCTAACTTTAGTTAGCCTATTTCTATTTAAGCCTTGTTTCTCCGTGCGATCGGATATGACTGGGACGATATGGGAAATACCGAGCTCTGTCGCCTTTTCTACGATCCACTCGAAGTTATCCTTCTTGATTATTGAGGCAAAGAGCCATGTTTCACGAGGCGCTATAACATTATTTTCCAGTTTCTCGAGGATGTTAAACGAAACTCCGTCAGGACGATACTCCTCTATAGATGCCCGGAACTCGGGTCCACTGCCGTCGAAGATGCTAACTATAGTATGCATAGGAAAACGCAGAACATCTCGCATTTGGTGGAGCAATCCCAGGGAGGGGATGAATAATTGCATACTAGAGTTAGCACCTTCTAAACCCGATTCGACGTAAAATCTATGTATTTTCATGAGTGTCAGTCTATACTGAACCCCTGAAATTTGCCAAATCCAAAACATAGGGTATGATGAGCCTATCCCCCTTATTAATTTAAATTGACACATACCATGCTTATTCCCACAGTAATAGAAAAGACCAATTTCGGCGAGCGGGCATATGACATCTACTCGCGCCTTCTCAAGGAAAACATCATCTTCCTTGGCGGACCGATAGACGACCATACTGCCAACATTATCATTGCCCAGCTTCTTTTCCTTCAATCAGAGGATTCAAAGAAGGATATAAACTTGTATATAAATTCCCCTGGCGGATCAGTGACCGCAACTCTCGCCATCGTCGACACGATGAATCATATTAAAAATAATGTCTCGACGACCTGCGTCGGCATCGCGGCATCTGGCGCAGCACTCGTCCTCTCGGCCGGTACAAAAGGAAAAAGATACGCCCTCCCCAATTCTGAAATCATGATCCATCAGCCACTCGGAGGCGCGGAAGGTCAGGCGTCCGACATCGAGATCAGCGCGAGACACATCCTCAAGATGCGCGAAAATCTAAATAAAATACTTGCAAAAAATACCAGTCAGCCGTTATCAAAAATCGAGAAGGACGTCGATCGCGATTTCTTTATGGATGCCGAGGAAGCAAAGAAATACGGAATCATCGACAAGGTCGTCGCGTAGTATCTAGCAATTTTACAAACACATATGATAACAAAACTAGTAGCATTGCTACTTACGGTAGCTGGTGGTGGTCTCGGACTCGCCCTCGGATATTACCTCCGCCTCATTATCTCCCTCGGAAAAAAAGGATCGATGGAACTCGAAATAAAAGAGATGCTCCTTACCGCGCGCGAAGAGGCAAAAAAGATCACCGCCGAAGCCGAAATAAAAGGTAACAAATTCATCGAGCAAGCCAGACAAGAAATAAAGGAAAAGGAGGACAAGGTCCAGCAGGTCGAGTCCCGCCTCATTAAAAAAGAAGATCTCCTCGACAAGCGTCAAGCCGACATCGATAAAGAAGTCGAGCTCATCAAAGTCCGCATCGCCGAGATCAAAACCATTCGTGAGAAAGCTGATAAACTGGAGCTGGATAAAGCCGAAGCTCTCCAGAAAGTCGCCGGCATGAGTACTGTAGATGCAAAGGAATTGCTCCTCAAAACCGTCGAGAAAAATGCAGAGCAAGATATTCTCACCCGCATGAAGAAGCTCGAACAGTCGGGTGAAGACATGCTCGAAGGCAAGGCCAAAGATATCCTCGCCATCTCCATCCAGCGTCTCGCGAATTCTGTCGCGTCCGACATCATGTCGACATCTGTCGCCATCCAGAATGATGATATAAAAGGAAAAATAATCGGAAAGGAGGGAAGAAATATAAAAGCTTTCGAGCGCATGACGGGCGTCGAAGTCATCGTTGACGACACTCCAGGAAATATCACGATTTCCTCATTTGACCCTGTCCGCCGTCATGTGGCCAAGAATGCTCTCGAGGAACTCATCAAGGACGGTCGCATCCAGCCGGCAAAGATCGAGAAAGTTGTGGCTGAAGCCCAGGCCGGCATCAACAAGACGATAAAGGAAAAGGGCGAGCAGGCGGCATATGAATGTGGAGTCATCGGCCTCGATCCACGCATCCTCCTCATCCTCGGTCGCCTCCATTTCCGCACGAGCTATGGTCAGAATGTCCTCCAGCACTCTATCGAGATGTCCCACATCGCCGGTATGATAGCCGAGGAAATAGGGGCAAATGTTGCAGTGGCAAAGGCCGGCGCCCTTCTCCACGACCTCGGCAAGGCTCTCGACCATGAGGTCGTCGGCACGCATGTCGAGATCGGCCGCAGAATACTCCAGAAATTCGGCGCGAGCGAGGATATCGTCAAAGCCATGCAGGCGCATCATGAAGAATATCCCTACGAGACTGTCGAATCCCGCATTGTCCAGGCGGCTGATGCCATCTCCGGCGCGCGTCCAGGAGCGCGACGCGACAGTATCGAGAACTACCTCAAGCGTCTCGGCGACCTCGAAGCCATTGCCAATGGATTCAAAGGCGTCGAAAAGTCCTATGCCCTCCAGGCGGGGCGCGAGATACGCATCTTCGTCACACCAGAAGCCATCACTGATCTCGAAGCGCACAACATGGCCCGCGATATCGCTATGAAGATCGAGAAGGATCTCAAGTATCCGGGGGAAATCAAGATTACGGTGATCCGCGAGACGAGGGCAATAGAGTTTGCAAGGTAGGTTGTTAATTTCACTCAAAATTTTACTAAAAAATTGCAGAAAACTTTATACCCCTCC
>CAYGGI010000053.1:0-3810 GCA_964349525.1 uncultured Candidatus Saccharibacteria bacterium | reverse complement strand
CAGGTGTGATTAGACACTCTTCCTGCAACTCCCTCACCGCCGCGGCCTCAATATTCGCCGCACCTATATATATAGTAAACTTTTCTCCTGATGAGGAGTAGAGGCGAACTTTCGACGTCGCCCCGACAACTTCAGCTATTTCTCCGATGGGAATATATCCGAGAGCATAGACCTTGTCTCCAACTTTAACCTTCTCAGTGTGCCCGACATCGAGGATGAAGGTATCGTAGGCGGAGAACGGCGGTTTCTTGAGTATCGTTGCCAAGAGTGGATGGGTCAATGAGGAACGGCCGAGGAGAGCTTTTAATTCTTCATTTTCTTTTTGCAGGGCGTTATTCTTGGCCAGGTTTGTCTCCGCTTCTGCAAAAGTTTTTTTGAATTCTTCGATCGTTGGTTCTCCCCAGAAAGGTCTGACGAGGGTGGTGAAGAGTGACGGTAGCGCCCGCGGGAAAAAAACATACAGTATAACAAGAACGAGAGACACTCCCGTAATGATCTTTACCGGCCTGGGAAAAAAAGTTCCCGTATTCCTGTGATTACTTTTGAGAACGTAGCTCATCTTCATTTTGAATAAGAACATCCTGATACTTCTCGAGGTCGTCGAGGATAATGCCGGTGCCCCGGGCGATAGCCGTCAGAGGATCCTCAGCGATGTAGACGGGGATCTTGAGGGCGGACGAAAGCAGACCATCAAGACCCTTGATCAAAGCCCCTCCGCCGACGAGGTGGACTCCCCGATGCATGACGTCAGCGAGGATTTCCGGAGGCGTGGTCTCGAGAACTTCACGCGCCGCCTCGATGAGACTGTCGACGGAGCCGGAGGTTGCCTCGCGAATGTCGGAGTCGGTGATGACGACCTCGCGGGGAAAGCCGGTGATAAGGTCTCGTCCGCGCACCGTCGTCTCGAGCGATTCACCGGGAATGACCGCGCCGGCGGCAACCTTGATATATTCCGCCGTTTTTTCTCCGATGAGAATTTTAAATTCGTTGCGGATATAGGCCATAATGTCGGCATTGAGCTTGTCGCCGGCGACCTTAAGATTCTTCGAGCGGACAATACCGCCCATGGAGATGATGGCAATGTCCGTCGTACCTCCGCCGATGTCGATGACCATAGTGCCGATCGGCTCGAAGATCGGCATGCGAATACCGATCGCTCCAGCCATCGGCTCCTCGACGATATGCACCTCGCGAGCGCCGGCGTTCCTCGTCGCGTCGCGAACGGCGCGGACTTCGACATTCGTCACGCCAGAAGGCACGCCGACCACGACGCGCGGTCCGAGCATTTTCTTCGAATATTCCCCGGCTTTCTTTATGAGATACGAGATCATTTCCTCGGTGACTTCGAAGTCGGAGATGACGCCATCGACGAGCGGTCGAATAACCGCGATATGCTCCGGAGTTCTCCCGAGCATATTCTTGGCCTCTGTCCCGATAGCGATAACGCGACCGGTTTTCTGGTTGACCGCCACGACGGACGGCTCGTTGACAACGATGCCGTGTCCGCGCACATAGACGAGGGTGTTAGCCGTACCAAGGTCAATGCCGATATCGTTCGAGAGATAGCGGTAGATTTTCTCCTTGAATTTTCTGTAGGAATTTTCGGCCATAGGTACCCATACAGTATCACAATTTTATTTATTTCGCCTCAAAAATCTTGAGGAAGTCATTTTCAGAAACTTTCTCTGTCTGCCCGCTCTTTCTGTCTTTTATCTCAAGCACATTTTCCGCAAGCGTCTTTTCACTTATAACAACACGGATCGGAATACCGATGAGGTCGCTATCGGCGAACTTTTCTCCCGCGCGGAGATCGCGATCGTCGTAAAGGACTTCAATATTTTTGGAAACAAGTTCTGTGTAGAGCTTCTCTGCAGCCTGTGCCACTTTCCCCTCTTTATCAGACAAAGCAATAAGATGGACGCGGAATGGGGTAATGGAGTCGGGCCAAACTAGACCCTTGTCGTCGGAGAGAACTTCAGCTACGGTACCCATGAGGCGCGAGAGACCGATGCCGTAACATCCCATGATGACATCTTTTTTCTCGCCTTTATCGTCGGCATAGGAAAGTCCAAGAGCTTTAGAAAATCTCGTGCCGAGCGAAAAAATATTTCCAACTTCAATTGCCTTCTTTTCCACGAGATCAGATTTTTCGACTCCAAGTTCTTTTAATACCTCGTCACTCAAGACTTCTTTGTTGATTGCAATTTTCTTTTTTTCATCGACATATATAGTATCCTCGCCGGATTCCGTCATCGCCTGGAATTCGTGGGAATATTTTGAAAAGGAACCGCCGGACGCGAATGTCATGTGCGTATACTTTTCCAGACCTACTTTTTGATAAATATTCATATAAGCCTGCTGGGCTCTTTTATAAAACTCATCATGCTCTTTTTCATCTCTCGAAAATGAGTAGAGATCTTTCATGAGAAACTCGCGACCTCGGAGGATGCCGCTTTTTGCTCTCTGTTCATTTCGAAATTTTGTTTGAAACTGATACACAGATACAGGCAGATCCCGGAAAGATTTTGTGTACTCGCTCAAGATGCTCGTGAGCGGTTCTTCATGAGTCGAGGCAAGCCCAACTTCCGTATCATTTTTGAGCTTCGTTTTGAACCAATTATCGACGACCGCGTCACCCCACCTCCCTGTTATTTCCCACAATTTCTTATCCTGGAGCGCAGTCAGAGATACTTCTTGTCCCCCTATTTTATTCATCTCTTCCCGAATAATTCCTTCAATCTTTTTCATGACGCGCAAACCGAGCGGCAGGAACGAATAAACCCCCGCCATTTCTTTGTGAATAAAGCCGGCGCGAATAAGGAGTTCGGCGTTCCTTGCCACTTCATCCTTCGGCGCTTCCTTGCGAGTTTTCGTAAAGAGTCGTGATTGCTTCATGCCAGTATAGTAGCATGAGTAAATAAAATACTCTATTCCCTCTCCCTCTTCTGCCAGATGTAGACCGCCATGATGGCAATGACGATGAGAAGTATGACGATGATGACCCAGAGGACTGCGGTGCTGAGGCCAGTGGCACTACCGAGTGCCGCTGTTTGAGTTGACGATGCGGCTGTGAAAGTTGAAGAAGTAGTTGAAGCTGTGGAGACAGCTGAAGTGGTTGCAGTTTTGACAGTTTCCGGCTTTTTTGCTGGTGCGACTGGGACAAAAACTGGAGCCGTGATAGTGATGGCGCTACCAGTTCCGGTGATTGCGGTCTGCGCGTTTGCCTGGAAGGCGAGTGAGTTGCTACCGATTTTAACTATTCCATTCCCTGTTTTCTTGGCATAGAAGGTAATGGTGCCAAAAACCCCTGGTGAGCTGATGCCTGCTGGATATCCCGCAGTTTTCACGAGAATTCCACTTCCATTATTTATCGAATCATATCCCGACTGGTTCATGGCAATCCATGTCGGAGCAGGAGTAAAGGCGACAACTTCGAGAAGGTCTGCCGGATAATTCACCTCAATTTTTTCCGCATAGTCTGCCCCGCCCTGTGGATTGACAGAAACGGTGAGATTAAATCTCTGTCCGGAAGTCACACTCACCTGTGTCGGTGTAAAAAATGCTGTGGTCGCCGCCGAAGCTGATGACGCGAAGGCAAAGAAAAGTATTCCTAGAAGCGCGGTTGATGTTATTTTTTTCATATTTTTTATTGAGTCCATGTGGCCATTAATTTTACAAAATCTAAAATATCTACTTTTCCATCACCTGTAAAATCTGCACTATTATTTAATTCGGTCTTCCCCCAGTTCGCCATGAGTAAAACAAAGTCGAAAATATTTACTTTGCCATCCCTATTCCCATCGGCATTAC
>CAYGGI010000052.1:0-4246 GCA_964349525.1 uncultured Candidatus Saccharibacteria bacterium | reverse complement strand
GTCAACTTGTCCTTTGTAATCTATTCTATATAATGCACCTATGAAAAAAATACAGAAAACCACCGCGAAAAAAATATCTAAAAAGCCCATTAAGAAAGTCGTAAAGTCTGCGCCTGTTGTAGCGAAACCAGCACCCATGCCTGCCCCTGTCATCGCCCTCGTCCAAAAAATCCCTGACTTCAAGATCCGTCCTCTCGCCGACCGCATCCTTATTAAAGAAGACACCGAGAGCAAGGAGCAGAAAACCGCTTCGGGCATTATTATTCCCGTCAGTGCGCAAGAAGAAAAAGGTGGACGAAGGGGAGTCGTCGTGACGATCGGTGTCGGAAGAGTTGAAGAGGGAAAAGTTATTCCTATCAGCGTCAAGATCGGTGACAAAGTCCTTTTCCAGTGGGGCGATAAAATTCAGGTAGATAATGAGGAATACTATATTGTCAAAGAATCAGAAATCCTAGCCGTAATTAAATAAAAACCATGTCAAAAAAAATACTCTACAATGAAGACGCGCGAAAAGCTCTCAAGAAAGGCGTCGATGCTGTCGCTGATGCGGTGAAAATCACCATCGGTCCTCGCGGACGAAATGTCGTGCTGGATAAAGGCTACGGCGCGCCGACGATCACGAACGACGGCGTCTCTATCGCAAAAGAAATAACACTCAAGGACAAGTTCGAGAACATGGGAGCGGAGATAATTAAAGAAGTTGCCACAAAGACGAATGACCTCGCGGGCGATGGAACGACCACATCTGTTGTTCTCACGCAGGCAATCATCGCCGAAGGAATGAAGCATACAACCATGGGTGTCAACGCTATGGGAGTGAAGTTCGGCATCGAGGCGGCTTCGAAGGATGTTGTCGAAGAACTCAAGAAACTCGCCAAGCCCATCAAGACTGACGAAGAAATCCGCCAGGTTGCGACGATCTCTGCAGAATCCCTCGAACTCGGGACTATTATTGCAGATACGATAAAGAAAGTGGGGAAAGACGGTGTTGTTACTGTCGAAGAGTCGCAGACCATCGGTCTCGAATCCGAAGTCGTCGAAGGAATGGAATTTGACAAAGGCTATATCTCGCCATATATGGTGACGAACGCCGAACGCATGGAGGCCGAGTACACCGATCCAGCGATTCTCATTACTGATAAAAAGATTTCTTCGATAAAAGAAGTCTTGCCGCTTCTCGAAAAGCTCGCCCAGTCGGGAAAAAAGGAGCTCGTCATCATCGCCGATGATGTTGATGGGGAAGCACTCACGACATTTCTCGTCAACAAGATTCGCGGAGGCTTCAATGTCCTCGCTATCAAAGCGCCCGGTTATGGCGACAAGAAGAAGGAGATGCTTGAGGATATTGCCGTAACCGTCGGGGCACAGGTCATCACGGAAGATGTCGGTCTCAAGTTCGAAACTGCCGACATTGCCGTGCTTGGCAAGGCGCGCAGGGTCGTTTCAACAAAAGACTCCTCCATTATTGTCGGTGGAAAAGGAAAGAAGAGTGATATAGATGAAAGAGTTGCCCAGATAAAGAAGCAGCTCGAGACTACTGATTCTAAATATGACAAGGAAAAACTCAATGAGCGTCTCGCGAAACTTTCAGGGGGAGTGGCAGTCATCCGAGTCGGCGCTGCTACGGAAACAGAGATGAAGTATTTGAAATTAAAAATTGAGGATGCTGTCAACGCTACGAAAGCAGCTATTGACGAAGGCGTCGTCGCCGGAGGCGGAGTGGCATTCATAAAGGTAGCAGCAGAAGTAGCAAAGAAACCTCTCGATACATCGTCAAAAGAATTCGAACTCGGTTACCGCATTGTCCTCAAGGCTCTCGAAGCTCCCTTAAAACAGATTGCAATAAATGCCGGCAAGGACGACGGCTCAGTCATTATTGAAAAAGTAAAACAAGGCAAGGGTAATACTGGCTACGACGCCCTTCGCGACGAAATGATCCCCGATATGATCCTCGCGGGGATTATCGATCCGGTCAAGGTCGCTCGCCTCGGTGTACAGAATGCTTGTTCAGCGGCGGCACTTCTCCTCACAACGGAGGTCGCCGTGGCGGAGGAGCAAAAAGAAGAAAAAATGCCATCAGCTGGAGCGGGTATGGAGTATTAGACCGAAGTATGATATAGTATGTGCTACATACATTTAGCAGTATTTTTAATTTAATATATACACATATAAAAATATGAAAAAACCAATCGTTATCATTATCGTACTCATCATTATCGGCGGTCTCGTCTGGTCTTTCGGAGGAAAGGGTACACCTACTCCTTCGACTGATACCACTACTGCAGATAATCTTCCTCCGTCTATTTCAACTCCCGTGAGCGAGACGACCAAGGTCTCCGACAAGCTTTCAGAATACAAGAATGAAGAACTCGGTTTCTCAGTCAAATATCCTTCAGTCTGGGAAGCAGGCGCTTCTAACGATGTCGTTGCCTTTGTAGTACCTACAGCAAAGACCGGAAATACGGTCAAGAAACTCGAGTCAAAGATCATGATTACTTCCGGAAAATGCTCATTCCCTCCGGTAACGACTGTCAAGGAGCGCACTACGCTCAAGAGTGGAGATCTCTCGTTTAATATGATCTCAATGTCGAACTCTGTCCAGGGAAACAACTACTTCGACCGCATGTATTCTCTCCAGAAGGATGCTACCTGCTACATCTTGAGCTTCTCTTCGATTACCGCAAGTCCCGCAAACTCTGGACTCAAGGGTTCAGAAGCTACTCAGGTCACGAACAACAACAAAGCGATTGTTGAGGCTACAGATCAGGCCTTTATCAGTATGGTAAAGTCGTTCGCTTATAATGTCAGCGCGGCAGGCAAAGATGAGACGCAGGTTGTTCCCACAAAGCAATAAATTATGAAAAAAACACTTATTGGAATTTTAGTTGTCGTTATTCTCGTCGTCCTCTACGGATTCTCGACCTACAACAGTCTCGTGACATTGAATGTAGGCGCGGATACGCAGTGGAAACAAGTTGAGACAAACTACCAGCGACGCTTCGACCTTATCCCTAACCTCGTCGAGTCTGTGAAGGGTGTCATGAAGCAGGAGCAAACTGTCTTCACGGCTATTGCTGATGCTCGTACTCGATATTCAGGTGCCACGACTCCGAGCGACAGGGCCGCCGCTGCGAACCAGGTGGAAAGCGCTCTCGGACGACTCCTCGTCATTACCGAGAATTATCCTCAGTTGAAATCTTCCGAAACAGTTCAGACTCTCATGTCGCAGATCGAAGGTACTGAGAACCGCATCAGCGTCGAGCGCATGCGCTACAACCAGGCCGTGCAAGCATATAACCTCAAGGTCATGAGAATTCCAAGCTCGATCATTGCAAACATGACGGGATTCGATGAGCGGGAATACTTTGCAGCGCAGGCTGGCGCAGAGAATGCACCTAAGGTAAGCTTCTAACTCACATGAAGAAAAGAGGGATTGTAGCGATATTACTTCTAGCTGCAGTTCCTTTTTTTGTTCACGCCTACACTAGCCCCGGAAAACCAACGGGATTCGTCAATGATTTTGCCGGTATTCTGACTGCTCCGGAGAAGATGGGGCTCGAAACAACACTTTCAAATTTCCAAAAGCAGAGTGGGAATGAAATCTCTATAGTCACTGTCCCAACACTCGATGGCGAGACAGAGCAGTCCTATGCCGTCACTCTTTTCAAGGAATGGGGAATCGGGGAGAAAGGAAAAGATAATGGATTACTCATTCTCCATGCTCCGAATGAACGAAGAATATGGATCGAAGTGGGCTATGGACTCGAGCCGTATGTTACAGACGCTCAGGCTTCATCTGTATATAGAAATATATTGTCGCCAGCTTTCAAGTCAGGGAAATATGCTGAAGGCTACACACAGGCAGTGACAGCGATCATCGCGACGCTCGGTGGGCAAGCGGGGGCGATACCGGAAAATAATTCCTCAAACACATCGAGTGATACGGTTGGGAATTGGCTCTTCTGGATATTTTTTGGTTGTCTCTGGTTCGCGAGCATTCTCGGGAGATCCAAGTCCTGGTGGCTCGGTGGGGTACTCGGCGCTGTTGGAGGGGTGCTCATTGGCCTCTTCTATGGGTTCTTGTTTATTGGAGTAATCGCCATTCCTATTCTCGCCATCCTCGGATTGATTTTTGATTTTCTGGTCTCGAAGGCGTATAGTTCGAGGATCTCGCGCGGTTTGAGCGCACCGTGGTGGATAGGAAGCGGACGAAGTGGCGGGGGATTAGGGGGAGGTTTCGGCGGCT
>CAYGGI010000051.1:0-4286 GCA_964349525.1 uncultured Candidatus Saccharibacteria bacterium | reverse complement strand
ACTTTTGAAGTTCGTCTTAATGATTTTGATATTACAGAAGGCGACACATTGCTTTTGAGAGAATGGGATCCGGAAACACAGAATTATACCGGAAGAGAAATTGAAAAAGAAGTCGGATATGTCGGCAAATGGAAGATCAACGATCTGACTCAATTTTGGCCAATGAAAGATGTAGAAGAAAAAGGAATACAGATCATTTCTCTTAAATAATGGTATACTAGAAATCCAAGCTTCTCCTCCTCCCACAATTCAAATCCCGCTCCCACCTCCATCTTCCACCTCGACGGGGACTCTTTCTTTGTCGCTGTTGAAGTCGCCAAGGATCCTCGCCTTCGTGGCAAAGCCGTGGTGACCGGCGCGGATCGGGGGATCGTGACCGCTGCGAGCTACGAGGCCAAGGCTCTCGGCATCCCACGCGGAATGCCGATCTTCCGCCTGCGCAAGCTCTTCCCACAGGTCATCGTCATGCCCGGTGACTACGACTCCTACGTGCGCTATTCAGGCATGATGTTCGACATTGTGCGGAGGTATGCCGACGACGTCGAGGAGTACTCGATCGACGAATGCTTCGCCGATCTCACGGGTCTTGATCGTACCTACATAGGTGGTCGAACGACTAGGATGTCGTATCGCGAGATCGCCTTGCAGATAAAAAAAGAAATCAATGATGAGCTCGACCTCGGGGTCTCGGTCGGTGTGGCACCGACGAAAGTCCTCGCCAAATCCGCTTCGAAGTGGCAGAAGCCGAATGGCTTTACGATGATACATAAAAATGACGCGTTTGAATATTTGGATAAAATTACCATTGATAAAGTCTGGGGCATCGGCGGGCAGACATCGGCAAAGCTCAAGAAAATGGGGATACAGACGGCGGGGGATTACGCCCGGCGCGACCAGGTTTGGATCCGGGAACATTTTGCCAAACCTTACGAGACCATCTGGCATGAGTTGAACGGTACGTCGGTTAACCCCGTAGATCCCGCGCCGAAACTGCTCTACTCATCGATCCAAAAAACGCGGACATTCCATCCGGCGACGAATGACACTGGCTTCCTTTTCGCCCAGCTTTCCCGTCATACAGAGAACGCTTGCGCCAAGGCCCGCCGGTACGGTCTCCTGCCGAAGTCGGCTTCTATTTTCCTGAAGACCCGCGATTTCGCCTATGTGAGACGAGAATTCAAGCTCCCGTTTCCCACCAATTCTCCAGAAACTATTCTCGCCGAGGTTCGTAGGGAATTGCCGGCCATCCATGTCCCGGGAGTTCTCTATCGTGCGTCGGGTATCGTGCTCCGCGAGCTCATTCCGAAAAAGGCGCTCGAAAAAGATTTGTTTGGGAATGTAAACACGGCGGATAAATTTGAAATGATTCATGAAAAAATCGACCAGCTGGAAAATAAATATGGGAAGCGGATGGTGCATCTCGCCTCGTCACATCGGGAGGAAGATGGGGGTAAAGGTACTGATGCAAATAGTATTTTCCCGTAATCCTTGCTATGATGAGCGTATGATCACAACAATTGTTAGTATCGTTCTCATTATTATCCTTATGAGCATCCGCCAGATCAACCAGTATGAGCGTGGGTTGAAGTTCACCTTTGGGAAATTCACAAAGGTCATGGAACCGGGCTGGAGGCTCGTTCTCCCGATCATCCAGAGCTCTCAGAAAGTCGATGTGCGTACGAAAGCCGTTGACGTTCCCGACCAGAACGCCATCACTCGCGACAACGTCTCGGTGAGAGTCAACGCCGTTATTTATTACAAAGTCAGCGATGCGCAAAAGGCGATCATCGAGGTGGAGGACTTCCGCTACGCCATCTCCCAGTATGCCCAGACAACGATGAGAAATATCGTAGGATCTGTAACTCTCGACGAGCTTCTCTCCAGTCGCGACGAGATCGCTGAAAAAATCCAGCTTATCGTAGACAAAGAGACAGTGGGTTGGGGACTCAAGGTGCAGAATGTAGAACTCAAAGATGTGAGCCTGCCAGCGGATATGGAACGCACGATCGGAAAGCAGGCAGAAGCTGAGCGCGAGAAGAGAGCAGTCATCATCAACTCCGAAGGTGAGCTTGCCGCTTCCGAGAACATCGCCCGCGCCGCCGAAATGCTCGCAAAGACTCCCGGCGCGCTCCATCTCCGTACCCTTCAGTCCATCAACGATATGTCGTCAGACGCAAGCAACACCGTGGTCTACATGGTGCCGGTAGAGGCATTGAAGGCTCTCGAGGGATTTACGAAGAAGAGTAATTAAAAGTTTGTGTATAAAAAAGGGAAGCGCTACTCGGAGGGAGCAGCGCTTCGTGAAAGGGAGCAGGCGATCAGAATCGCCTTTTCTTGTATTCTGGGACGCCGATTTGAGCGAGGTATTGAGCGAACTCCGATGTGTTCATTGGCCCGACGAACTGGAGTTCAAGAGTCATTTTTGGTATTTTGCAGGCGAAAATTTTCCACTTTCCGCCAATACCGATCGCCCGAGCTTTTCTCTCAATGTCCGGCGTGACGGTGAGAATGCGTTGCCAGAGCAGACCCTTTGTTATGGTCATCTGCTCGCGAAGGTCGCCACTGGCAAGCTGAATGATGGTCTTCTCGGACGCCGTTGTTGGCTGAGGAAGGCTTCTCAGTCTCCTCTCAAGTTCGTGCGATAGGGAGTAAAATTCCTGCGCCTTGGTATCCTCCTCAATCGTCCCTAGGATTTTGTGCCCCTTTGGGACTTCGAGAAGGGGTTTAATGAGCGCGGTCGCCGGTGTAACTTTTCCCTCAAAGATTCCCTCAATCCTCCTCCAGAAGGCCTGGGAAAGTGTTTCAGTTTCTTGATCCGTCTCGACGATTTTCATTGTCTCCTTGTGTTGTTTTCTTTGGTTTTTCACCACCTACCATCCTGGCAGGTCGGGTGCATTTCGGAAGAAATACTACTATATAAAATATATTGTGTCAACTTATTTAAAAATGATATACTTCCTCTACATGAGTCAAGAAACTTTCGCTGAAAAAGTCCTCGCCATTGTCCGCACTATACCCCGCGGTAAAGTCTTGACCTATCAGGAAGTTGCGCGAAAGGCCGGCAAGCCTCTCGCTGCCCGCGCCGTCGGTAGCATCATGAAGAAAAATTATCGTGAAGACGTCCCATGCCACCGCGTCATTCGTTCGGATGGAAAAATCGGCGACTATAACAGGGGAGGTTCATCGGCTAAAATGAAAAAACTGAAGGAAGAAGGATATGAAGCAAAAGTATAAATATCTCATAGGTATCGATGAAGTCGGGCGTGGACCCATCGCTGGGCCTGTGGCCGTCGGCGCTTTTGCATTTTTGACGCCTGATGCCGGAAAATTTTTCCGTGGCGTGCGTGAATCGAAACAATTGACGGAGGAAAAGAGGGAAGAGTGGTTTGAGAAAATACTCGCTTTACAAAAAAGTGACGAAAAATTGGTCACTTTTTCCGTATGCTTCCAAAGTCAGAAAACGATAGACACCAAGGGTCTTTCTTTTGCCATAAAAAAATGTCTCGAAACCGCACTCGGGAATCTCGGTGTTGATCCTGAGGATTGTCTAGTTTTGCTAGATGGAGGATTAAAAGCACCCATAGAATACAAAAACCAAAAAACCATCATAAAAGGCGACGCAAAAGAAAAAGTCATCGCTCTCGCCTCCATCTGCGCGAAAGTCCTTCGCGATCGCCGGATGAAGGTATGGGGTAAAAAGTACCCGAAATACTGCTTTGAGGTACATAAAGGGTATGGAACAAAGGCGCATTATGAGGCTATAAAAGAACATGGTTTAACGGCTCTGCATAGGCGTAGTTTCTGCAAGGGGGTTAATAAAAAAGCCAGCTCTTGACATACTCGATTAAATCTGCTATACTACTGGTGATAGGTAAACAACAAAATTCAACAGCTCATTCTTATGAACCAGAAAGTCATTGCAAAGAATTCCTTCGATAGCGGGTTGCAAATCGTAACCCCCTCAAGGATTCCCACTCTCTTCCCAAACCACGCTCAAAAGGCAATGGGAAATACTCCTTTGGTTCGCCGGCATTCTGTCGGTACGGCCGAAGGTGTTGAGGATGCTCAGGTTCGGGTTCTGGAGACCCGGGAGATTCAGTTCCGCCACCGGGCGGACGTTTCCTGGCAGTCTCGAGGTATTCTGCCCAAGGGGACATTTGTCTCCGGGGCCGGTCGCTTACGCTGACTACACCCAATCACATTTTACTCGTTTTCTAAAATGAGTCGCCGAAAGGCACAATAAAAGCACATCTACAACGGTGTGCTTTGTCTTTTTCATTCTACCC
>CAYGGI010000050.1:0-4586 GCA_964349525.1 uncultured Candidatus Saccharibacteria bacterium | reverse complement strand
GAATTAGGGGGGGGGAATAAAAAAACTGATCGAAAAGATTACCCAGGGAGCCGTTGTTCGGGATTGAACCGAAGACCTCGTCATTCGTTTACACCTCACCTTACGGGAGGACTAGACTGTATCTTTCTCCTTATATATAAATCCTAATAAAGGAAACCCTTGTCAGTCGTTCGGGCGACTTTTTTACTGTCGCCACGGTCTTATCCACTTTGTGGACGTTAACCGTTATTCGGGATTCGCGCATATGTTGCCACATGCGTGGGCAGGGGTTTACGACCCACCAATGACGTGCTCTACCAACTGAGCTACAACGGCACATGGTGATGATAGACTATTTCTCCCCCTTCGGCAACACTACCGTGACCGTTGTTCCCTTATTGAGCTCAGAATCAACCGTGATCGTTCCCCCATGGAGCTCAATCATTTTCTTTGACGTATAGAGACCAACACCGCTTTCGTCCGGCTCGAGACTTACCGCATTCTTACCTCTGTGCAAACGGTCGAAGACATACGGCATATCTTCGGGAGAAATACCAATACCGGAATCTTTTACCGTGAGCGAAACCTGCGTAGGAGTCTCAGCGAGAGTGATACTGACCGCGCCTTTCGGAGAATATTTTATGGCGTTATCAATAATATTAATGAGCGATGCCTTGATCCTGTTGCGATCGGCACTGACGATGAGCGCGTCGGGAGTTATGACAGAAAGTTTGATCTCTTTTTTGAGAGTAATGAAATTGAGCTCGGCGATGATCCCACGCACCATTCCCACGAGGTCGACTTTCTCGGGCACGAGCATAACTTTGCCATCTTCAGCCTCTACGGTCGTCAACATCTGGTTGATAATGCTGATGGAATCCTTGACCCTGTCGAGCCCCGCTTCGATGAGCGACATAGAGTCGAGAGCGATGGTCGAGTCAGCCTTGAGCATCTCGAGCGCCCACTTGACCCCCGAGAGTGGTGTGCGGAGCTGGTGCTGGGCGACGCTCAGGAAGTCTCTCTTGAGCTGGTCGAGCTTGACGAGTTGATTCAATCTTTCATCGGTCTGTTCTTTGAGAGTTTTCTGGTGGAGAGTCTCAATGACGATAATGTAGAAAAGGTAGGAAATGAGACCGAGGAGTATGACTTGGATGAAATGTTTGGTGAGTATGGCGGAGTGGATTGTCACGGCAGGAACAAAAAGGATCATGGAAGCGAAAGCCAGGGTGACGATAATTCCGAGATCCCTTGTCCTTTCCTTCTCGAGATAGACTGCAGAAGTAATAACAGGAAAAAGGAGGAGGAAGATAAACGAGCTGTCGATGCCTCCTGTGATGGAAATAAAGTAGAGGAAAAAGACGATGTAGGCGTAGCGCGAGAGAATAAGAAAAAAACTTTTCGCTACGAAGCGATCGATGACGAGAAGCAGGAGGTGGACGGTCCCGATCGTGAAGAAAGCAAGAGCGGCTTCATTATAATGCCCTGCAATCCAGATGAAATCGCCAGGAACATAGAGAATGAGAAAAACGAGAACGTATGAAGCGAGAATTCCAATAAGCTCGATCGAGTAGTAGCGCTTTTTCAGATGCTTCAATGTCGACGGTTCTTCCATATGCTACTTATTCTACCACACCTTTCTATTTATTCTGCGCGGCCAAGCGGGCTCGAACCGCCAACCTCTCCCGTGACAGGGGAGTGCTCTAGCCAATTGAGCTATGGCCGCAATGAAGTTAAATGTATCAAAAATCCATGAAAACGCAACCCTCGCAATATTGTGTCGATGAGTGGAATCGGACCACTGTCTAAGGCTTATGAGTCCTTCGTTCTACCATTGAACTACACCGACATATATTTAATTCTTGTTGCGGAGGCCGGAATTGCACCGGCTACCTTCAGGTTATGAGCCTGACGAGCAACTGTTACTCTTCTCCGCGATAGGCATCATAGTACCACCTTGCGTGACAAGATGCAAATGTCGTGGCTGATTATACCTATCCCGAAATATGGTAGAACTCGTCGAAGACCTGACGATAAAGGCTGATAACCCTCTTTGCCTCGATCTGGTTAATATCATAGGCCGAGCCGTCGTGAGCTATCCTGTTCCTAACCATATGGGCCTCCCATGCCGCGTCGCGACTTTTGAAATCCCCTGTCGTCGTCCTCTTGAGCTTTTCCCCGAGACTCTCGCCCTGGTAGCCGAGCTTCGTTACGAGGTTATCAAGAAGGACATCAGCCTCAATGATCGCCTGCTTCCAGTCATTCTGACTGCCAGAATCCGCATGCTCTACGATAGTCTTCCATCGCTTGCCGAGCTCCTGATCCGCAGCCGCATCGGTATATGCTGGCTCGATTTTTGCGCTATAGATCGCCTCTTCTTTTTTACGTAGACTCTTTAAACCTTCGACGAGAATGATGATTGCCAAGATAAGAAAAATTGAAATAGGAATCGAAATTCCAATAAGAATACCGATAAAAGATCTCACCATGTCATAAAAAATAGGAAAATGATCGCTCAGGTAGCTTCCAATGTGAGAAAAATAGTAAGTAACATCAATGTTCGGGTATGTGAGGTAGCCTTGTGATTGTGGTTCCATATTTTTAAATTACTCTCCTAAAAAATCCTTACCTACTTCAAACAAAGTCTTCTCATCCCCGTGCCGCGCCGTCATCTGGAGGCCAAGCGGGAGTTTCTTCCCTTCGACCTCGCTCCATCCCGACGGAACGGACATGGCGGGCATGCCTGTGAGGTTTGCCGTTACTGTGAAAATATCCTCGAGATACATGGCGACCGGATCGGAAACTTTCTCGCCGATCTTGAATGCCGGAGTTGGTGTCGTCGGTGTTATGATTATATCGACTTTCTCAAAAGCTTCGAGAAAATCATCTGTCAATGTCTTCCTCAAAGCGTTTGCCCGGTTATAATACGCATCATAATATCCCGATGAAAGAACATAGGTTCCAAGGAGAATTCTTCGGCGAGCTTCCCTGCCAAAGCCTGCGCCTTTCGTCTCGAAATAGTCATCAATACCGTCCTTCCCGTCTTTATGCAGACCGTATCTCACCCCATCGAAACGCGCGAGATTCGAGGAGGCTTCCGCGAAGTTGATGATATAGTAAACAGGAATCGCATTTCCCGCATTTTTTAATTCAATTTCTTTGACTTCATATCCCAGTTCTTTAAAGTGTTCGATGTTCTTTTTAAAAGAAGCTGTCTGCTCAAAGAAAGTCGGGATGCCTATCACCGCTTTCTTTTTTCCAATTCTCTCTGGAGAATAAGTATTAGCCTGAATGGTAGTCCCATCATGAACATCATTTCCCTTTATCACATTGAAAACAGTCTCGACTTCGGCCACCGTCTTGCCAAATGGTCCAATCTGGTCGAGGGATGACCCGAGCGACATAACCCCGTAGCGTGATATCGCACCATAGGTGGGCTTCAATCCCACGAGACCGCAGAAGCTCGCCGGACCCCGCACCGAGCCTCCAGTATCAGACCCGAGAGAGACGAGAGCACCATCCATAGCTACAGCCGCCGCCGAGCCTCCGGAAGACCCTCCAGAGACACGAGAGATGTCATGGGGGTTCTTCGTCACTCCATAGGCGGAATTCTCCGTCGAGCCTCCCATAGCGAATTCATCCATATTCGTCCGACCGAGGAATACCACGCCTTCTTTTTTCAGCTTTGCGATGACGGTCGCGTCGTAGGTGGCATGGTAGCCCTCGAGAATCTTCGAAGCCGAACTTGCTTTCTTTCCTTTAATTAAAATGTTGTCTTTTATGGCAAAAGGAATGCCGGTGAGCGATGTCGCCGTTCCCATTTTAAATTTCTCGTCAGCTTGACGAGCCTGCTCGAGGACATCGTCGTAGACTTCGAGGTACGCATTTATTTCACCGTTCTTTTTCGCAATTATGTCGAGATAGGCCTGCGCGAGTTCAACCGCGGTAAAGTCGCCCTTCTCGAGAGCGGAATGGGCTTTCTCTATGGTCAGTGCAGACAGGTCGATGCTCATATACTAGTATGTTAACTATATCACATATAAAAGACAAGACCGCGACGACAACTGAATGCGCGCGGTCCTTTCCTTTTTTTGAGGGTTTTGATTTAGCGAATCAACATGATGATCCCCACTACCACAGTGAGTACAAACACCACCATGAGAAACTCGAAGAAGATGATTGCCGACTTCTTCAAGCTCGTCTTTATTGAGTTAATGTTCGCTTTCGCCCACAGTTCCCGAGCCGTGTCCATGCTTTCCTGAACGCGAACTGAGAATCTTGGGCGCCGTCGCATGAGTCCCAATGGATTATGCATACTAAATACACCCTACCATAGGGCGTTATAAAAGTCAAGGGGTTTTATAAACACGAAAAAATCGCCCGTTTTGGGCGGTATTTTCGCTGTTGCAGTTTCTACAACTGTTCTTTATTTTGTTCCGTTCATTCCGGTCAGTATCTCTATAGAGGATACCGACCTGTGCCCTTTCTCTCGCGGGCTGAGTGTTCACATTTGGAAACTGTAGAACAATAGTTTTTGTATTCTCACGAACACGATATCGACTCGGTCAGATAATGATCTAAAAGATCAAGATCGAGATTCAAATTGAAAT
>CAYGGI010000049.1:0-4807 GCA_964349525.1 uncultured Candidatus Saccharibacteria bacterium | reverse complement strand
GATTCAAGCTTCTTCCATCTGCTGTTGAGACTGTATCACACGGAAAAATGATCAATCATAGGATGCTTCAGAAAACTGTGACTGTAAAAAATAATAAAATAAAAATTGAAAAGAAAATAATAATCCATTTCTGGACATTGCTACTTATATCAGCTAGCGAGTCTATAAAAGTTGTCATTATTCAGGAGGGAAATGGTCAGAAGAATTTTTTAAGTATCATGTGAACGAAACAAAAACTAAAAAACCCACTAGAGTGAGTTTTTTAGTAGCTTGCCCTCAGCAACAGTGCCGATGAGGGGATGACTCCCCGCAAGCGTTTGTAGGACAATGATAGCATTACTTGCCCGTCGCAGTCAATATGAGTTTCTAAGCCAACACATGTAGCTTTCCATAATTGATTTTTTGTGGTATGATGCGGGCACCATGAAAAAATATTTCATAACACTGGGTTTGGCAGTTTTTGCGCTAGTCTCAGTGGTACACGCTCAAGAATATACTTTCTCGCGAGATCTTTCGGTTGGCACAACAGGCCCAGATGTTATCGCACTCCAATCCTGGCTCATCACTAATGGTTACGCTATTCCAGCTATAAGTTCTGGTAGTGCATTAAAGGGATATTTTGGTTCTCAAACAAAAAACGCGGTCATGAATTTTCAAAGTTTCTCTGGGTTACCACGTACGGGCTATTTTGGACCCTTATCTCGAGGTAAAATAGGAGAAAAGAAATACACCGATAGTCACACACTTAGCATTCAATATCCAAACGGTGGAGAGAACTGGCAAAAAGGAACTTCGCAGACAATATCATGGTCTTCACCTTTATATATCAAAGCTACCTATGCGGATATCAAGCTTAGGCACTATGAGCCACCATGTACTGGTCAAATATGTCCAGCGAGTACTCAATCGTCGGTATCAGCCCCATACCGTGTGCCCTACAGGATCGCTACAAACATAAGTATTAACCAAAATTCATATATATGGAACGTTGGAACAATTTTCTCTTCATACGAGTGCCCATCTGGATATTCATGTATGCCTAATGTTCTTTCTGACGGCCAATACACTATTGAAATCTGTGAGGCTGGTACAAGTAACTGTGATTCGAGTGATAAACCTTTTACCATTTCATCTCGACCACTACCACCATCTGAAACAGTCATTTCCCCGAACGGTGGAGAAGTCTGGACGAATGGCTTGACCCACCGTATCTCGTGGTCAATGACGAATCTTGCTGATGCTAATGCGCCACTCGATATCTATCTTGATCCGGCAAGTACAAGTACCTGTACTGATTCGGCACTCGGTAGGGTGTGTGTTGGGACAACTGTGCCATTGGGTCGAGGTTATGTCCTTGATAGAAACATACTAGCCTCATCTATTTATAATTGGATTGTCGGAACTGATATAAATAATGCACAAATCCCAAATGGAAATTACAAAGTCCGTGTGTGTAAAGCAGGTTCGTCGACAGATTGTGATTCAAGCGATGCATCATTCATGATTGAGCCGCCCCCCGTCTCTTTCTAAGCCAACACCTTCACCCTCTCGACAATCATACTTTTCTCCCCGTTGCGTTCGGAGATTTTTCCCTTAATGGCGATGCAACGGTCGACGGTGAAAGCTGTGCGGAACTCTTGCAGGACTCTTGGGAAAACCACTGTTTCAAGGGAGCCGGAGAAATCGGCGACTTTTACAAATGCCATGTTGTCGCCTTTTTTTGTTTGAATCGGCTTGACCTCCTCGATGATCACGGCGAGCGTGACTTCGGCGCCGTCCGCGAGAGTTTCTTTTGCTTTTTTAATATCCATATCGCGTTTCTCCATGATCTCGCGGTAGCGATCGAGTGGATGGCCGGAGATATAGAGTCCGAGAAGTTCTTTTTCCCACGCGAGCTTTTCTCGCAGATCAATCGGGGGAACTTCAGCGAGCTTGAGGACAGGCAGGCTGGATTTATCAGCCATGAGGCCAAAGAGAGATGATTGATCGTCTGATTGTTTTTCCTGCTCTTTATTATACGCGAGCAATGTCTCAATATTTCCGAGCAAGGTTCCGCGATTGATAGATGCACCGGAGCTGTCGCGGAAACTGTCGAGAGTTCCCGCTTTGATCAATGCTTCGAGAGATTTTTTATTTAAATTTTTGTCTTTTACACGATCGAGGAAATTGGAGAGGGAAATGAAGGGGCCGTTTTTCTTACGCTCATCGATGATTGCTGTAGCAATTCCCTGACCAAAATTTTTGATTGTCACTAATCCAAAGCGGATGCGATCTGCTTCACCATTTTCACCTCTAATTACCGTAAACTGACTAAAGCTCTCATTAATATCCGGCGGAAGAATCGGAATTTTCATGCGTTTACACTCCGCCACGATTTCAGCGATCTTCTCGACATCGCCGGATTCTGCAGATAGAACGGCAGACATATATATAGCAGGGAAATTGGCCTTCATGTAGGCGGTCTGGTAGGCGACTTTTCCGTAGCTTGCTGCATGACTTTTATTGAAACCATACGCAGCAAAAGGTTCAATCAATTCCCAAAGTTTATTCGCATCCCGTTTACCCACTCCTCCTTTTTCAAACCCCTTGAGTAACTTATCTTTTTGCTCGGCCATTTCCTTTGGAATCTTTTTACCCATGGCTTTGCGGAGCTTGTCAGCCTCGAGCCAGCTGTAGCCGGCGAGATTGATGGCGATCATCATGACATCGTCCTGGTAGGTGATGACTCCGTACGAGCGATCGAGAATATCCTTCATTCGTGGATCGAGATACTCAACCTTCGACGGATCATGCTTGCGCTCTATATATGTCGGGATCATTTCGAGGGGACCGGGACGATAAAGGGCGACCATGGCGTTGATATCGTGGATGCTCGTCGGCTTGAGGTCGATGAGAAATTTCGTCATGCCCGTACCATTGAGCTGAAAGAGGCCGGTCGTCTCGCCACGGGCGAGGATTTCAAAAGTTTTTTTGTCATCGAGCGGGACATTCTCGATATCGACATCGATGCCCGTGACTTTCTTTACCCTTTCGACGGCATCGGCGAGAATGGAAAGGTTGCGGATTCCGAGAAAGTCGAATTTGAGCAGTCCAACGCCATCCTCTCCGACAGAATACATGTCGTACTGGGTGATGATTTTCTTTTCACCTTTTGTATCATACTGGAGCGGCACGTAGTTCGTCAGATCGTCGGGAGCGATGACGACACCGGCGGCATGCACGGAGATGTGGCGGGCACAGCCCTCGATTTTTTTTGCCATATCGATAATCCTGCGGGAATTTTCGTCGCGCTCATAGAGCTCCTTGAGCTCGGCGACATCGGCGAGAGCGCGTTCGATAGTCATGGGGAAACCCTGCGCGCCCATCGGGATCAATTTTGAAATTTTGTCGCCGACCTCGTAGGGGAATCCCATGGCTCGGGCGACATCGCGCACCGATCCGCGGGCCATCATCGTACCGAATGTTCCGATCTGGGCGACGTTCGCATAGCCGTACTTCTTGCGCGTGTACTCGATGACCTCGTCACGCCGGTTATCGGCAAAGTCCATGTCGATATCGGGAGCCGAAGGTCGCTCGGGGTTCAAAAAGCGCTCGAAGGGGAGTTTGTATTCGATCGGGTCAACATTCGTAATATATGAAAGGTAGGTCACGAGAGAGCCGGCAACCGACCCCCTGATGTTCGTGAGAATCTTATTCTCATGGGCGAAACGCAGAAGATCGGACACGACGAGGAAGTACTGGGCGTAACCTTTATCCTTAATAACTTTGAGCTCGTACTCGATCCGGTCTTCGACTTCTTTTGTCTTTTCCATTTTGCGCGCTTCGAGGCCGGCGTAGGCGATGCGGCGGAGTTCATCGTCATGGGAGAGTCCGTTCTCGACGACGAATTTCGGGAAATACCATTTGCCGAGAGTTAGGTCAAGGTTGCACATGTCGGAGATTTTCTGCGTGTTGGCGAGGGCCTCGGGCAAGTCGTGGAAAAGTTCGCTCGCGCGCTCGGAGGAGATAAAGGAAAAGTCTTCGGTCTCGCCGTCTTCACCACCGGCGTTGGCTCCCATATTTGTCGAGCCGGTCGTTCCTCCGACGGAAGATTTGTCAGAAAAGTCTCCTGAAGTATTGACGAGCATGAGAGTATCTCGGGCTGCCTTATCTTCAGGGTGTAAATAGTAGACATCATGCGCTGCCATGATTTGAGTTCCTGTTTCCTCGGCGAGTTTCAGGAGTTGTTGCATGAGCGGTTCATGAGTCGGGATTTCCGGATGGCGAGTGATTTCGAGGTAAAAGTTTTCCTGGCCATAGACATTCTTGTACCACTCTATTTTTTCTTTGGCTTTCGCAACATCACGATTCTTGAGAGCTTGGGCAATGTCTCCAGAGAACGATGGCATGATGCAAATGAGATCCTTGTTGTACATTTCCATGAGCTCGCGGTCGATGCGCGGTTTGTAGTAGAATCCCTCCATGTTGGAAACAGTTACGAGCTTGATGAGGTTTTTGTATCCGTCAAAGTTTTTCGCGAGAAGGACGAGTCGAGTACGACGATTGTCGATGCCGGCTTGCATATCCTTTCTCGTACGTACGGCGACATAAAAGTCGACGCCGATGATCGGCTTTATCCCTTTCTTTTGACAGGTCTGGTAAAAGTCGATGGCGCCATAGAGATTTCCCGCATCGGTTACGGCGAGAGCTTTCATACCGAGCTCTTTCGCACGCGCGACGAGGTCATCGGTTTTCGGCAGGGCGTTTAGGAGGGAATAGTGGGAGTGGGTGTGGAGGTGGGTAAAGGGGGAGGTGGGTTGTGCGTCGG
>CAYGGI010000048.1:0-5025 GCA_964349525.1 uncultured Candidatus Saccharibacteria bacterium | reverse complement strand
GTCAAATGTTTAATAAACTTAATATTTGCACGTTTTGTTATAGTAACAAAAGGGCTTAAAAAAGTCAATCTTTTATCTCCACAATGATCTTTTCGGGCGAATTGGGGAAATACCTCATCCAAAATGGGGTAATGAGTGCATAGGCGTTCGAGATTGCCGGGTAATGGGCAAAGATGGCATTGCTGTCCTTTAAATAGGTGCCTTTGAGCTCATTTTTAAGGGCTGTTTCGGAGAAAGTTCCCACGAGATTGACGGGGCCCTTGAGGGAAAAGATGAGTGGAGTTCCCTTTTGAGCTGAGAAGTCTTTTGCATTGATGATGGTGAATTTAAGATTTTCTATTCCCTCTATTCTGTATGTTGGCGCGGAAAATTTGTCGAGTTCCTTGCCGGCGATGGATTTGAGGAGATCGGTCTTTTTGAATTTTGCACCCGAGAGTGTTCCTTTGACGGAAATATCGGCGGTCTGCGCGTCCTTTGAAACTGGTTCGGAAACTTCGTAGTCTATCGTATAGGCGTTTTCATACATTATGGAATCCCTTGAAACAAGAGACTTAGCATCCTCGACGAGCTTGACAGCAAGAGAATCCTTGAGATTTTGGATAGCAACTTTTTGGACTTCCGGTGAAATGGTCTTTTTGCTTCCCGAGAATCCTCCGGTGAGACTAGTTTTAAGCTTGCCATAGACGGTGGTATATTTTGGGCCACCTTTATACGCTACAAATTTGAAATCTCCTCCACCGTTCAAGGCCATATTGTAACTTGCCCCCGCCTTATCGGCGAGGACGGCGACGGCAATGCTTCCTGGAGTCTTAGCCGCCTTGGCCTGGGGAATCACGACGGTTGCCGTCGTCCTATATACTAGTCCGTCGGCGTTCGAGAGTCGTGTACCGGCGACGATCTTCTGCTGAACTTCTTGTTCATTATAAAGAGTGACGGTGCCCTTTGCTTTTGTCTCGACGAGCGGACCATCAACAGCAGGAATGATCTGGGTCTCGGTCTCTGTTGCCGAGACAACTTCATAGCCAAACATGGAACCATCGGATTTCTTTGCCGTAACTGTCGTACTGACGTTGAAATGTGCGGTCTTTGGCGTTATAGTCACAGCAGCTTTCGAGTAAAGGAGTGAGAGGGCAACGGCAATGACGGCGATGCAGACAAAGACTACGACGAAGGTCACGATGAGGCTCGAGATCTTTCGGCGAGGACGCAGAGAGGGAGAGCGAAAAGGCACTTGTTCCTCACCATCTTCCTCCACCACTTCGATATGGTGTGGCGGAACTCTGCGTAGTGTGCGCCTGCTCGACGCTACAATATCCTGCACGATTCTTTTTTCAGGTTTTTTAAACATAAAATATTTCAGCTGTGCATTATTATATCATATCTTTAATAACAGCCGTGTAGGATTGGAGAAGTGCGGCGTCATCGAGGATGACTTCGAAGCCGGAATCTTCGAGAGACTTTTTAAAAAAACCGAGATGGGGAGAACCCGACGAAAGGTGGATGGTGTGAGGCAAAGCACATGTTTTTTCCAATGTGCTCTGCCATTCTGTGAAGAGTGGGGCGAGCGCGGCTTTCATTTTTTCTTCTTGAGTACTTTCTAATTTTCCTTCTTCATGTAATGAGAGGGTCGAGCTTGCGGTCTCAAAAGTATTCTTCAATGTATGCGAAACTTTCCGCACGAGGGTGGAAGCTCCGAATGGAAACGAACCGACGGAAGTACTGATGCCTTTTTTAACAACGACGATGTCCGTAACTTCACCGTGGATATGGACAATCGCATAGTCCGCGCTCTCGGAAACTTTCGACCGGGAAGCGAGGTACTGGAGGAGGATTGCCGAATGAGAGTATTCCTTGTTACTATGGAGCGTCTTCCCCGCCGCCGCTTTTACTTTTTTAATAATTTCATCGGCGCTTAAGGCAAAGGAAAAAGAAATTTGGATCGTGCGAGCCTTTTTGCCTTTGTAATCCTGCACCGGATAGCCGTTGAGCTCGACAGCAAAAATCTTCTCCTCAACGACGACCATATCGGATTCGTAGGTCTTCACGAGTTCCTCGCGAGCGTCAGTAATAATTTTTTTGACCACCGCCTCGGTGATGTCCGTGTCTTTTTCATACTCGACCTTTATTGTTTTCACCTGTGGCATAACCCATGGCGAGGACAGCACATAATGTACGGAACTGATGCGCTCCTTGGAATATTTTTGACTTTCCTGTGCAATATGCGCGGCAATATCTCCAATAGCCTTGATCATCATGTCCGTCAAATAGTCGCCGGTTGAGTGGGGCTTCTGGACGATATGCGCGAGGGTGGAGTAGAGAATAGTTGGCTCGGTCGAAAAATCCACGAGAGTACCTTCGACAACATCACTGCGTATGTCAATAACGAGGGAGATCATGCGAACATTATACCATAGGTTTTATTCGAGAACTGCCTTGATACGACGCACGCCCTGCGCCACCGCCTCTTCTTTCTGTATCTTGAAATGACCGAGTTCGCCAGTATTCGTCACGTGCGGACCTCCGCAGAATTCTTTTGAGTAGGCATGATCGAAATCTTTTCCGATAAAATAGATAGAGATCGTATCGCCGTATTTATCGGCAAAGAAATGCCGTGCGCCAGTTTTCTCCGCTTCAGCTTTCGGTAGAGTTACATTTTGCACGGGTAATTTCGCGCTGATTTTTTCATTTACGATCTCTTCTACTTTCTTTTTTTCTTCATCGGTCATCTTGCGACCGAATGAGAAATCGAACCGCAGTCGCTCGGGTGTAATGTTTGAGCCTTTCTGCGCGACGCCTTCTCCGAGGACATCGTGGAGAGCTTGGTGGAGGAGGTGCGTTGCCGTGTGGTAACGCACGGACATTTCACTCGTGTCGGCGAGACCGCCCTTGAATTTCTGTTCCGCGCCAGAGCGGGAGAGGGATTGGTGGTTGGCAAATTCTTCGTTGAATTTTTCGACATCTATTTTAATTCCCTTTTCTTTTGCCAACTCAAGAGTCAACTCTAGAGGGAAACCGTAGCTTGAGAAAAGGGTAAAGGCATCGGTGCCTTTTTCGAATTCTTTGAGGCCTTGCTTGAGCGTCGTTCTGAATCTTTTTTCTTCTTCCAAGATTTCAGGAACCTCGCTTATACCTCCACTATATCCGAGAATATCAGCATGTCTGACCGCTCGTCGTATTAATTTTCTCACAACATATCCTCTATCAGTATTCGAAGGCAGTACTCCGTCAGCAATGAGGAAGGTTGCCGCCCTGATATGATCCGCCACAATTCTCGCAGATTTTAGATTCCAATTCTTTGAATGCTTCTTGATTTCTTCCATCACCAACTTGAACACATCCGTCTCATATATATTGTCTACCCCTTGCATGACCATACAAAGCCGTTCAAGGCCGGCGCCGGTATCCACTGAAGGTTTCGGCAATTTTCCGATTATTTTCCCATCTTTCTTTTCATACTGCATGAAAACATTATTCCAAATCTCCACAACCGATCTGTCATCATCTGCTTTCATAAATTCTTCATGCGTCAGACCTTTGCCGCCATGAGTCCCGGCAACATCGTAGAACATCTCGGTATCGGGACCGCAGGGGCCGTTGTCACCAGCTTCCCACCAGTTTTTTTCTGCGGGCAGATAGAAAAGTCGATTGACTTCAATTCCATTTTTCTTAAAAATCTCTCGCCAAATATCTGCGGCTTCCTCGTCGCGCGGAGCATTGGTGTCGCCTTCGAAAACCGTCACATAGAGCCTGCGCGGATCAAGCCCAAGGCCTTCTTCTTTTGAAGTGAGAAATTCATAACTCCACTCTATTGCTTCTTTTTTAAAATAATCTCCAAGCGACCAGTTGCCAAGCATTTCGAAAAAAGTCGCATGAGTCTTGTCACCAATGTCATCGATATCCACAGTGCGCACACATTTCTGAACATCGACGAGACGCACGCCTTTCGGATGCGGCACGCCGAGCAGGTACGGAATGAGCGGCTGCATGCCGGCAGTGTTAAAAAGGGTAGAGTTTGTGACGCCTTTCTCATCGGGAGTAACGAGTGAAGCCGATGGCAGGACGGCGTGTCCCCTTTTCTCAAAAAAGGCGAGGAATCGTGAGCGGATTTCGGATGATTTCATAATTCTTGAGGTTTTTGAGCTTCTCTTTCTTCCACTCTGCTCTTTGAGCCATACATGAAAACACTTACAAGGGAAGCTAGTGTTCCGACACCGATAATACTACCTGCTATGGCATTTCCGTATATCGCAACTACACCCGATACACCAAGTCCTACAATCGCAATAACAAAACCAAGTATCTGACCCCATTTTGACCTCGAAATATCGGAATAAATAACCTGCTTTTCCAGATTCTTCCTGTGAATAGACTGCTCCTCAGCCATCGTTATTATCCTTTCAGCAGACCCTGGGACAATTTCGTCAAATCTCTTTAAGACTTCAGGAGGAGGAAGTGGTCCTGAATAAAATCCTGCGGAGTGTTGGTGGACAGTGACTCCATTTTGATTATGCGACTTTGGCAATTCTTTGTTCATAAGTTCTTATGGAAGATTTTAAATCATTCCCTATCGCTTTCCAATCACTCTTAAGTGCCTGTGAATCGGCCTGATTCTCATCGACAGAATCATTATACCGCTGCAATGTAGCCCCTAAGTCGAGTAAACGAGACACACCCTCTATAAAAGAAGGCTTGGCGAATAGGCGATATGAGGTGGATATATTCTTCATGTTTCTATCATATCAAATTTTTAATAAAGCAACAACTTACCCCTTCATAGGACATATTATACTCGGCTATTGCAATATCTATTGTGTTATCATATAATGGATCCATATTTGGGAATACCCACTGATCCGGACATGAGTCCGGTGACCATTTAAAAAGTCCGAGCAACCCTGCTGTGGATTTTTTTAGTTCCACAAAATCTTCGGGGGTGAGAACTGATTCTCGCAGATAAAGCCGATTTGCTGATATGAATCTTATCTGGTTCATCATTACGTAGTGTACAAAGTCGCTGTCGTAGAG
>CAYGGI010000047.1:0-5358 GCA_964349525.1 uncultured Candidatus Saccharibacteria bacterium | reverse complement strand
TTCCATCGAGCTCTTTGCCATTAAACATGTTAATAGCATTGTCTGCCTCAGCATCGCTTGACATCTGGACGAATCCAAAGCCTTTTGATCGGCCTGTCATCTTGTCCATGATAATTGATGCTGACTCAACTGCTCCGGCCTGGGCGAAATGCGCCTTGAGAGCGTCTTCGCTTGTACCGTATGAAATTCCACCTACATATAGCTTCTTTGCCATTTTTCTTTATAACCTCGTCTTTAAATATAAACGTAAGCGACTAGGAAAACTTACAAGGGGTAGTATACAGGAATAGGGGGATTTGTCAACAAAAACCGCCTCACAAGGGGTTTTCGTGGAGCGGGACGGGAACGACTTTCGTGGTTGAGTTTTTCGATTTGTAGCCGGGACACTCGATAAGAGACGTGGAGTAACCCATAAATCTCTCCGATGAGCCTCCGATCAGACTTAAGAATGTGCGTGTTGCTTCTTCGCCTGCTTTTCTTGCTTCGGCTAACGAGACGTGACTGTTTTCGAATTGACCACATTTATTGCAAAATTCGCCGTTTGCCATAGTAAATCCTTGGGTGAACTGTTTATATTAATGTACGTTTAAAAAGGAGTAATGTCAACGGAAAAAGAGGTTGTAATTTATCATTTGCCGTACTTGGTTGGTTGTGTCTTATCTCTATTTTGAATAACTCAAAAAGTGACGAATTTTTCGTCACTTTCCTTTTGTCGGTGGACCCTACGGGACTCGGCTTCTGGTCACTTTCCTTCGGAAAGTGCCAGCAGCCCGGACTCACTCGCTACTCTCGCTCCGGCTTTCTCGTTTTTTTAGCGTCTCAGAAAATAGAATAAGGTGCCCTACCTCGGATCCCTCCTTAGATCCCTCAGGATCGAACATGGTTCGACGATTCGCGGGTCGACGATGCTATAGACGACATTTAGGCCGTTCTTTCTCGTTACCACGACACCAGAATACCGGAGCAGGGCGAGGTGCTGGGACATATTCGCCTTGGTGATGGGAATGGCGCAAAGAAGTTCCTCAACAGTCCTCTCCGAGATCTTTAAAATATTTAAAATCTCGAGTCTGACCGAGTGAGCCAGGATCTTGTATACAGCCGCATTTCTTTCGTAAGTTATTTTATTAAACGGCGACTTGATGCGGTTATCCACAGTTTTTGTTGTCGGCATAGTTGCAAAGTTTCTTAATTACTTTGATAATGGACTCATTATACCACGCCAATAATAATTGCAAACGCCATATGTTCACAACCATCATAAAGAGAAACGGTTCCGAGGTCGCATTCAGTTCTGAGAAGATCAAACACGCACTCATCAAGGCTGGCAGAGCCACCGGAGAGTTCGACGAATTAGAAGCCGAAGTTCTGACAGAAAAAGTCCTAGCGCATGTCGAGAAAATTCTGGAGAAGATCGAGAAAACTCCAACCGTCGAACAAATCCAGGATGTGGTCGAGCTGACGCTTATGCAATCCAAATTTAAGGAGACTGCCAAAGCCTACATCATCTATCGCGAACGACATGCCGAACTCCGAGCTTTTGCTACAGCAAGCTCGATCGGCCTTGTAGACAAATATCTCGACAAGATGGATTGGCAGGTCAAGGAAAATAGCAACATGGGATTCTCACTCCAGGGTCTCAATAACTATATTTTTTCCGAAGTCAGTAAAAATTATTGGCTCAATAAAATCTATCCGAAAGAAATCCGTCATGCCTACGAGAATGGCGATCTCCATCTCCACGACCTCGGCACCCTATCTGTCTACTGTGTCGGGTGGGATCTCATGGATCTTCTAATGGAGGGATTCAAAGGCGTAGCTGGCAAGGTCCAGTCGGCTCCACCGAAGCATTTCCGTACTGCACTAGGCCAGGTTGTTAACTTTATGTATACGCTTCAGGGTGAAGCAGCTGGTGCCATCGCCTTCTCAAATTTTGATACGCTCCTCGCACCATTTATCCGTTACGACAAGCTATCATATGAAGAGGTCAAGCAATGCATGCAGGAGTTCGTCTTCAATATGAACACACCGACGCGTGTCGGCTTCCAGACACCTTTTTCCAATATTACGCTCGATCTGACTCCGTCAATCAATTTCAAAAAGCAAAAAGTCGTGATCGGCGGAAAAACTCGAGAGGAAACCTATGGCGAATTCCAGACAGAGATGGAGATGTTCGACAATGCATTCTTTGAAGTCATGTCGGCAGGTGATGCAAAGGGCAGAGTCTTCACCTTCCCCATTCCCACCATCAACATCACAAAGGATTTCGATTGGGAAAATAAAAACATGGAAGGGCTCTGGGAAATCACGGCAAAATACGGCATTCCCTACTTTAGCAATTTTATCAATTCAGATATGAAGCCCGAAGACACAAGGTCGATGTGTTGTAGGTTACGCCTCGACCTTTCAGAACTCGAAAAACGCGGTGGAGGACTTTTCGGTGCGAACGCGTTGACCGGCTCGGTCGGCGTCGTAACGATCAATCTTCCTCGCATCGGCTACCAATCAAAAAACGCTACGGGTAAAAAGAAAGTATTTTTTGAAAAATTAGCTCATCAGATGGATATTGCTCGAGAAAGCCTCGAGATAAAGAGAAAGGTCCTAGAAAAACTGACCGACGCCAATCTCTATCCTTACACCAGATTCTATCTGAGAAACATAAAGGGGGGGTCTGGCACATATTGGAAAAATCATTTCTCAACGATCGGACTCATCGGCATGAACGAGGCCTGCTTGAACCTTTTCGGTGTTGGGATCGGTTCCGAAGTCGGTGCGAAATTTGGCCTAGAAGTACTCGACTTCATGCGCACACGCCTTGTCGAATATCAAAAGGATACAGGTAATCTGTTCAACCTCGAGGCCTCACCAGCTGAAGGCACAGCCTACCGCATGGCTCTAGACGATCGGAAAAAATATCCTGACATCATTGTTGCAAATACGGCTGAGGTCACGCTCGGAGCTCAACCCTTCTATACGAATTCGTCTCATCTGCCAGTTAATTACTCCGATGATATTTTTGAAAATCTTAAACTCCAGGATCCTCTGCAGACAAAATATACTGGCGGTACCGTCATCCACCTCTTCTTAGGCGAACGGATCTCTGACGCGAGGGTAGTGCCAAAGCTAATCAAGAAAATCTGTGAAAATTTCCGACTTCCCTACTTTACCTTGACGCCGACTTTTAGCATATGTCCACAGCATGCCTATATTTCTGGTGAGCATGCACTCTGTCCAACCTGTCAGAGAGAGTGCGAAATCTATTCGAGGATCGTCGGCTATCTGCGACCTGTCAGCCATTGGAATGCCGGAAAGCAATCGGAGTTTGCTATTCGAAAAATGTATTCAATTATTCCTACTTATATACGCTCAACAAACAATGAAAATAGGAGGCCTACACAAATTCACAGCAATTGACTATCCTGGCAAAGTAGCCTGTATTGTCTACACCATAGGTTGTAATTTCCGTTGCCCCTACTGTCACAACCCCGAACTAGTAGACGAAACTGCCGAAGAAATTCCTCAGCAAGAAATATGGAAATTTCTCGAAACACGTCGCGGTCTCCTAGATGGTGTTGTTATTACCGGAGGTGAACCAACACTCCACGAGGATCTTCCCGACTTTATCGCAAAAGTTAAAGGCATGGGTTTTCTAGTCAAACTCGATACGAACGGCACCCGTCCAGCAGTTCTGAAAAAAGTTATCGAGGAAAAACTTGTCGACTATATCGCTATGGATATGAAGGCACCGGTTGAAATGTACTCGCTTTCCGTCGGACGCGCCGTTCATCCAGACGCATTACGCCAAAGCATCGCTCTTATAATAAACTCACAAATAGACTACGAATTCCGCACGACTGTAGTCAAGGCACTTCTATCGCCAGAGGATATAGAACAGATCGGCAAGGAAATCCGTGGAGCAAGACGCTACTATTTACAAAAATTCAGGACCGGAAAAATTCTCAATCCGCAATTCCTTAAAAAAGTCACTTACTCTGACAAAGAATTCTCTGAAATAAAAGAAATGATGCTCGGTTATGTAACCTTCTGTGCTACACGATGAAAAAAATATATCTAGATTATGCTGCCACCACACCTACTGATCCGGATATTCTGGAACGGATGCTTCCCTACTTTGGCGCAGACTACGGTAATCCTTCTTCGATGTATGAAAGCGGTAGAAGAGCAAAGTCCGTGATCGAAACATCTCGAAAGAAGATCGCGCTCTGCTGTAATGCTGATCCCGAGGAGATCATCTTCACAGGCTCTGGGACAGAGGCTGACAACATGGCCATTTTCGGTGTCGCTAGGGCAAATCGCGCACACGGCAATCATATTATTATTTCTTCGATAGAACATAAAGCGATAATCGAGCCGGCTCACCAGCTCGAGAAAGAGGGGTTTAGGATAAGCGTCTTACCTGTGGACTGTTATGGAATGATAGACATTGGAGAGTGTCTCAAACTGATCACGCCAGAGACTATTCTGATTTCCGTCATGTATGTTAACAATGAGATAGGTACGATACAGCCAATAGCAGGACTCACTGCGGCGGTCAGGCTACAACGAGGTTCCCGTGGATTCCCCCTTGTCCATACCGATGCTTGCCAGGCGGCGGGCTTTCTGACTCTCGATGTGCATGAACTCGGCGTCGATCTTATGACCATCAACAGCTCGAAAATATACGGACCAAAGGGGGTCGGTATGCTCTACAAAAGAAAAGGTGTGAATCTGATCCCGCTTATCGTCGGTGGCGATCAGGAGAAACGCATGCGGGCGGGCACGGAGAATGTTGCGCTTATATTCGGTTTTGCCGAAGCTCTGGAAAAAGTGTCAGCAGGTCGAGAATGCGACTCAGAGAGAGTCCGCGACCTGAGGGATTATTTTATCAAAGAACTAAAACGCAAAATTCCAGAGCTTGAACTCAATGGTCATCCGACAGAAAGACTTCCAAATAATGTCCATGTATCGATCCATGCCGTAGAAGGAGAATCGATGATTCTCATGCTCGACCGGGAAGGCATTTCGGCCTCGACAGGGTCGGCCTGTTCCGCTTTTGACCTGAAGCCTTCGCATGTGCTCCTGGCCATCCGACAAAATGAGGAAATTATCCATGGAAGCATTCGTTTCACTATGGGCAAACATACGACGCGCGATGATCTGGATCATGTTCTCGACGTCTTCCCGGTTATCGTCGAGAATTTGACCAGATTATCAGCAATTAGAAAAAACATATGAAAAAACTTAATCTAAAACCTCGGATATGCGACGACGTAGAAAACTGGCTCTACAGTGACATAGTCAAGGATCACTTCTTCAACCCAAAAAATATTTTATTTGATGAAAAAAATTACATCGCAGATG
>CAYGGI010000046.1:0-5571 GCA_964349525.1 uncultured Candidatus Saccharibacteria bacterium | reverse complement strand
GTCCAGCAGAGCTGTAGACTATACCCCCCCGAAGGTCTACCAATATTGAGCACATCACCGACAAGGTAGAGATTCTCGATGATTTTCGACTGCATAGTTTTGAAGTCGACTTCGGTCAGATCGACTCCGCCAGAAGACACAACGGCTTTGTCAGAACCGAGGAGATGATCGACATGAAAAGGAATGCCTTTGATTATTTCAATCAATCTCAACCGCTCTTCTCTCGATACGCTATTACCTGTTTTCTCTTCATCTATTTTTGCGAGTGTAAGAAGGGGAGAGACGAGTGCGGAAGGAATGAGCGAACCAAGAGAATTCTTTATTTTCTTTTTGTCATCTTCCTTGAGAAGTTCCTGAAGCTTCTCATTCATCATTCCATGGTCGAGAGTCGGGAGGAGGTCGAGGCGGATTTCGACTTCGCCGTACTTGAGAAGTTCGCCGATGTCGCGACTCATGTTGAGGATGGTCGGTCCGCTCAATCCGAAATGGGTAAAGAGGAGTTTACCCTTATGCACTTCTTGCTTTGTATTGTTTTGAAATGTCGTGAGCTTGATATCCTTGAGAGAGATACCAGAAAGCTTTTTAATCCATTCATCCTTGAGCGCAATGGGTACGAGAGCTTCATTTGTCGGGATGACATTGTGACCGAGGTCCTTGAGCCAAGTGAATCCTTCGCCAGTCGAGCCGGTTTCTGGTCGGGAAGTGCCTCCTGTCGCGAGTACGTATTTTTTGGCGATGATTTTCGTGCCATTTTTTAATTTGACCGAAACTATTTTTTTATTCTCCATATCAAATCCCGAGACTACCGCATTCGTCCTCACCTCCACCTTTCCATTTTTTAAATATTCGACGAGGACATTCCAGACCGACTTCGCGCTGTTACTCTCGGGGAAGACGCGATTCTCGGCTTCGACTTTTGTCGGCATTGCTCGACCGTTAAAAAATTCGAGGGCTTTCCGTACATCAAACTGCGAGAATGCCGAAAAGAGAAATTTGTCACTATCCTTGTATTTTTTTAAGAAAGTACGAACATCGTATTGGGCATTGGTGACATTACATCGTCCCCCACCAGTAATTAAAAGTTTTTTGCCAAGCCCTTCATTTTTTTCAAGAAGAATAACCTTTGCGCCGAGCTCTGCCGCTCGCGCTGCTGCCATCATACCCGCTGGACCTCCGCCAATTACGCATACATCATACATACGAATACTCTAGCATTCTTGACTAATCTAGACAACTAATATATAGTAATGGCTCAACAACGACCATAATGTACGTATATAGAAAAATCCCCGGAGTTAATTCCGGCTCAACCGGAAGACCCTCACGAGGACCTCGTCCGACTTTTGGTTCCCGCCCGCCATCACATGGAGGTTTTTCTGCTGGCTCTTCTTCTCGCCCTCACTTTACCCGTCCACCAATGCGTGGTGGTAACCGTGGCGGTCGTCCCAACATGGGCCAGTACATCGACGCTTCGCGTTTTATCAATAAAGCCGTCATTACAGAAAAAGTAGAGCACTTCGTACCAGATCACGCCTTTACCGATTTTCATATCGAAGAAAAGCTCAAGAAAAATATCGTGACGAAAGGCTATGTCACACCGACGCCGATCCAGGATAAATCCATTCCACATATTCTTCGTGGTTCCGACCTCGTCGGTATCGCCAACACAGGAACAGGGAAAACCGCCGCCTTTCTCATTCCTCTCATTAATAAAGTCCTGACTTCCCGCGAAGGCAAAGCTCCTCATCCGATGAACACTCGCGTTCTCGTCGTCGTGCCGACACGCGAGCTCGCTCAACAGATCGAGTCCGAACTCGTCGGCTTCACTACAGGTCTCGACCTTCACGCCGTCGTCTGTGTCGGTGGTGCAAGCATGGGATTCCAGATCCGCGGGCTCGAGCGACCGCACAGCTTCATCATAGGTACTCCCGGCCGTCTCCGCGACCTCATTGATCAAAAGAAAATTAAGCTCGAGAAATACGCAACCCTCGTTCTCGACGAAGCCGACCGCATGCTCGACATGGGATTCATCGCCGACATCAAGTTCCTCGTTTCCCAGATGCCGAAACCTCGCCACACCCTTTTCTTTTCCGCTACCATGTCTCCAGAGATAAAAGCGCTCATTAAAGATTTCCTTAATGAACCCGTTATGATTTCCGTCAAGACTTCCGAGACTTCTTCGCAAGTCGATCAGGATGTCGTCCGCGTGCCTGCGGGGAAAAACAAGCTCGATGTCCTCCACGACCTCCTCGTCCAGCCGGAGTTCGACAAGGTTCTCATCTTTGGGCGCACGAAACACGGAGTTGAAAAGCTCGCAAAAGAACTCTGTGTCCGCGGTTTCAAGGCCGAGTCTATTCATGGTAACAAGACTCAGGGTCAGCGCCAGAAAGCCCTCGCTCTTTTCAAAGCAAGTCACGCCCAGATCCTCTGCGCCACCGACGTCGCTGCTCGCGGTCTCGATATTTCTGGCGTCAGTCACGTCATCAACTTTGAAGTACCATCGACCTACGACGACTATGTGCATCGCATCGGACGAACAGGAAGAGCGGGAAAGAAAGGGAAGGCACTTACATTTATATAGGAGGTTTGGTATAATTCTCGTATGAAAAAAATACGAGTCGCAATCAATGGTTTCGGAAGAATCGGCCGAGCTTTTTATAAACTTGCAAAGGAGCATAAAGAACTAGAAGTCATCGCCGTCAATGATCTCGGAAGTATCGAGAGTATGGCGTATCTTTTAAAATACGATACAGTCTATGGTCAAAGTGACGCGACACTCGACGGAGTAAAATATCTCAGTGAAAAAGACGCCACGAAATTACCATGGAAAGATCTAGATATAGATGTCGTCGTTGAGTCTACCGGTCTCTACACTGCCACTGACAAAGCGCAGGTACATATAGATGCCGGTGCAAAGCGTGTAGTTATAACTGCTCCGATAAAAGACGATGCTTCGCCAACGGTGCTCATGGGACTAAATGAAAAAAAGCTCGCTGACTGCAAGATTTCTTCGAATGCTTCCTGTACGACGAATGCCGGCAGTCCTCTCATCGCCATCCTCGACGAAGCTCTCGGTATCGAAAAAGCACTCCTCAATACCGTCCACGCCTACACCGCATCGCAGGCTCTCGTCGATGGTCCTAGCAAGAAAGATGTGCGTGAAGGTCGAGCCGCCGCCCAGAATATTGTGCCTTCCTCGACCGGTGCCGCTATAGCCGTGACGAAAGTTATGCCACACTTGGATGGACTCTTCGACGGCATCTCCATCCGTGTCCCGGTAGCTGTTGGTTCTATCGTCGACATCACCTTTGTATCAAAGAAAAACACGACGGCAGAGGAAGTTAATAAAATCCTCAAAGCCGCCGCAGGTCAGGAAAAATGGAAGGGGATCTTCGCAGTGACCGAAGAAGACCTTGTGTCGTCGGATATAAAAGGGAACTCGCACGCCTCGATCGCCGATCTCGCCTTTACCCGCGTTGTCGGAGGGAATCTCGTCAAGGTCCTCGCGTGGTATGACAATGAGATGGGGTATACGCATACGCTCGTGAGGCATGTGGTAGAGGCGGGGAGGTTGGTATAGAAATTATGACATATATTTACGGCATATATGGAGCAGTAAAAGAAAGACAGCTTCAGAGACTGTCTCCTTTCTTTAAAGTACTTTATGCACTGGTGTTGATAACATTTATAACACTTATCATACTTGGTGTCGTAATGAAGTAGGGTATACCCCATATGCTCATCAGGTATTAGTGATGATCATATTTGAGGTGAAATATTTCCAGAAATATGCTATAATAAAGCCATGGAAAACCACTGGTCAGTCAATACGACGGAACTCGAAAAAGACCCAGAAAGCCTCGCAATCTGGAGACTTGAGCAATGGGTGAATTGGGGTATGGGGACACTGAAAGTCAAGAAAATCGACCTCATTAAATATTGGGATAAGCTCGATATAGACGAATGGAAGAGGAAAGCCCTTTCTCTGGCTCTTTTTTAAAAAACTACATCTACCGTGTCATCTATACTCTCAAAAAACCAGACGCACCTCCTCACTCTTTTGAGTAGTGAAAAGTCTATTTCTGATTCTTTTTACCTCTCTGGTGGGACGGCTCTTGCCGAGTTTTATCTACAACATCGATTATCTGAAGATCTTGATTTTTTCTCCGAACAAGAATTCGATCCGATTTCTGTTTCTTCTATTTTTAAAAAGTTGAAAGACAAGGCAGGAATTGTAGAAGTGAGCTTCGAGCAGAGCTTTAACCGCAATCTATTTTTTCTTAAGTTGGAAAAAGAAGCCATCAAGACAGAATTTACCTATTTTCCATTTACGCGCATCGAATCGAAGAAGAAGTTTGGAGGATTATATATAGACAGTCTCATTGATATAGCTGTGAATAAAATCTTCACTATTTGTCAAAAACCTCGCTCGAGAGATTTCATTGATCTCTACTGTATCCTGGTGCAGGAAAAATCGTGGAATATCGATGATTTGATTAAAAAAGCTCAAGTGAAATTTGATACTTACATTGACTCGATTCAACTCAGTAGCCAATTCGTCAAAGTTGAAACATTGAAAGACTATCCCAATATGATAAAGAAGGTTGACGACATGGAATGGCAAAGTTTTTTTATGAAAGAGGCAAAGAGGCTCGTCGAGTCAAAAATTGAATAAATATGATATGATAATGAGATGGGGTATACGCATACTCTGGTAGAGCATGTGATCAAGGCGGGGAGACTAATATAATTATGAAAAAATTATTAATTACAATTGGTGTCGTGGTAGTGTTGGCTATGATTTATTTTTACGTTGGTCATGTGCATTGTAATTTTTACTCCACAACGATGGAAATAAAGAATTATACTGATATTTGTAAGGCAATTGCAGGTTGGTATTAGCTTGGTATGACAATGAGATGGGGTTCATACACGAATTGATTTGATTTTTATAGAAACAGCGCCGTTTATTTCATTGAATTTCATCCGTAAAAATGGTATAATATCGCCATGTCCACCGTTGACCAGATCAGCAAAGAACGAGCCAAAAAACTGTTTGGCAGTCTGGAAATTGAAAGTTTTGAGGTCGGCACAATTCGAGGTTTGCAGCAAATCCACAAATATTTATTTGAGGGGCTTTATGATTTTGCTGGTCAAACCCGCATAAAAGATATAAGCAAAGGGGGTTTTCGATTCGCTTCCCATATATATCTGGAAGAGAGCTTGAAGAAGATTAGTGAAATGCCAGAAAGTACTTTTGAACAGATTATTGCTAAATATGTGGAAATGAATATCGCCCATCCTTTTATGGAAGGCAATGGTCGAAGCATGAGGATTTGGCTGGATTTGGTTTTGAAAAAAAATCTCAAACAATGTGTTGATTGGGTCAAGATCGACAAATCTGACTATCTGAACGCAATGCAACGCAGTCCGGTCAACGACCTCGAGATTCGCGAGCTCTTGCGTGGCTCTCTGATCGATAAAATTGATGACAGGGAAGTCTTCATGAAGGGAGTAGAGCAGTCGTATTATTATGAAGAAGCGGACTTTTATAAGTAATGGGATTATTAT
>CAYGGI010000045.1:0-5747 GCA_964349525.1 uncultured Candidatus Saccharibacteria bacterium | reverse complement strand
GGGTATCGCTACTTCGTCGATCGGAACACTGCTTCATGCGAAAGGATTTAATGTGAACCTCGCGAAAGTTGACCCCTATCTCAATGTCGACGCTGGTACCATGAACCCCACCGAGCACGGTGAGGTTTTTGTTTTGAATTCAGGTCTCGAGACGGATCAGGACATGGGGAATTATGAGAGATTCTTAAATAGAGACACCTTTACTGAAGACTATGTTACTTCGGGAATGGTGTATAAAGCAGTGATAGATCGAGAAAGAAATCTGGGGTACGGCGGAAAATGTGTTGAAGCTATCCCGAATATTCGCGATGAGATCATCCGGCGCTATGTCCATGCGGCAAAAGTAAATAAATCGGAAATTTCAATTATCGAAGTCGGTGGCACTGTCGGTGATTATCAGAACATCATGTTCATCGAAGCCGCGCGACTTCTCAAAATTAAATACCCCAATGATGTGCTTTTCGTGATGGTCAGCTATCTTCCTATTCCTTCGAAAATCGGCGAAATGAAATCGCGACCAACTCAAAATGCTGTTCATCAGCTCGCTTCGTATGGTGTACATACGGATATTATCATCGGGCGTTCGGATCAGCCGATCGACGCGCGAAGAAAAGAAAAAATCTCCATTGCCTGCAATATTCCCATGGAAAATGTGATTTCTGCTCCGGATATAGAAAGTGTCTATGATGTTCCCTTGAATTTCGACAAGGATAAACTCGGAGAATTGATTCTCAAATCATTCAGACTCGATCCGCGCAAGGGAGAAGGGTTGGGCGAGTGGAAGAAGTTCGCGCAAGGGATAAAGAAATTCACCGAGGAAATAAATATCGCCATCGTTGGAAAATATTTTAACACAGGAGACTTCGTCCTGACCGACGCCTACATCTCCGTTCTTGAGGCCATCAAGTATTCCGGCTACGCGAATAAAGTCAAAGTGAATATTCACACCGTCAACGCCCGCGATTTCGAAAAGGAAAATCCCGACTACACAACGCTCGACGCCTATGATGGCATCCTTGTTCCTGGCGGTTTCGGCGAGACGGGTATCGAAGGCAAGCTCAATGTCATCCGCTACGCCCGTGAGAATAAGACTCCGTATTTCGGCCTCTGCTACGGAATGCAACTCATGACGATCGAGTTTGCCCGCAATGTCCTCGGTCTCGAGGGTGTCCACACGGCGGAGATCAATCCAAAAGCCCCGCACCTCGTCATCGACATCATGCCGGATCAGAAAAAGAAAATTGCAGAGGGTAACTACGGAGGTTCGATGCGCCTCGGCGTCTATCCAGCCAAGCTCGCGAAGGGAACTATCGCGGCGGAGGCTTACGGCACAACTTCCGTGAAGGAGCGCCATCGCCACCGCTACGAAGTCAATCCGAAGTATATTGAAAGAATCGAAAAAGCCGGTCTGGTCTTTTCGGGCAAATCGCCGGACGCTTCACTAATGGAAATTGCAGAATTACCTCGCTCTACACATCCCTTTTTTCTTGGTACCCAATTCCATCCCGAATTTCTCGCGCGACCTTTGCGACCGCATCCATTATTTACGGAGTTTATTAAAGCAGCGAAGGAAAGAAAAAAGAATCAGGTTCTCAAGACTAAACTTCCGTAATATCTCTCGGATAGAAAAGGTTGATCGTCCACTCGAAACCTATTTTCACCCGCTTTCTCCATGAGTGAAAATTAAAGAGATACGCCGTGCGCCAGACCAACCACATGAAGGGACCCTTCATAACGATGCCGAAAATTTTCCCGACAGCGTACCATTGACCGAGAGAGACGAGAAGTCCTTTCTCGTGAAATTTGAAGGCCGTGAGAGGTGTCTGTGAAATAGAAGCTGAAATATTTTCAGCAACAGTTTTTGCCTGCTGTGAAGCAACCTGCGCAAGCATGGGTGCGGTGCCCGATACGTCTCCTAATGCAAAAATTTCAGTATGACCTACCATTCGCAAAAATTCATCAATTTTTATTCTCCCATTTTTTTCTTTCTCTATTCCGGCAATTTCCGTAACCGACGGCTTTACTCCGGCAACCCAGACAATGGTGCCGGCTTCGAGGAAAGATTTATCAGCAAAGAGTATCTTTCCCGGCTTTACCTCGACGACACTTTCACTTGTCATGACATGGATACCTTTCCGCACGAGCTCGGCCTCTGCAAGTGGACGCAGTTCGGGAGGGAATTGAGGAAGAACATCGGGGCTTGCTGCGACGAGAGTGACTCGCATATCAGTCTTGCTGAAGCCACATTTGTGGTAGTAGGCGCAGAGATTTTCCTGCATGAACTCCATGATTTCTGCCGCGAGCTCTACACCCGTAGGTCCGGCACCGACGATAACACAGGAGAGAGTCTTTCTTCGCTCGCTTTCATCACTCGTTAGCGCTCCTTTCTCACACATGTCGATGAGCCGCTTGCGGAGCATCAGGGCATCCCTCATGTCTTTGAGGGTCAGGGTATTTTCTTGTGCCCCAGGCGTACCGTAGTAGTTCGTCTCGGCTCCCGAAGACACGACGAGGTAGTCATATGAAAGAGTTGCAGTTGCCGTAGAGACTTGCTTCAGCGATACATCGATAGAACGCACTTCGTCTTGGATAAAGCGGACAGTGGAGTGGCGGAAAATTTCTCGGATGGGCTCAACGACGGAGGTCGGAGAGAGACCTCCTGTGGCAACTTCGTGGAGCAGGGGAGTAAAGAGAAAATAATTCGTGCGATTGATGAGAGTAACCTCTATTTTTCCCAGGGCGATGAGAGGGGTGAGATATTTTGCAGTGTAAGTTCCGCCGAAACCTCCGCCGATTATTACTACATGAAATTTTATCATTTCCTATATTGTAATAGATTTTCGTTATTATTCATACCACGGCTTGACAGATAGGTATGTTGTATGCTATAATATCTGGCATACCTGTCCTTCACATTTAACCCTTAACGTCGGTCTACCCCTTGTTTTATGAAAAATCTGTTTCTGTCGGTTTGCGGTTTGGTCGCCCTGTTCGTAACGGGGTGTGGCACGCCGGGGTCGGGACGGTTGGTGCTTTGGAATCCAGAACACCGATCCTATCTTGATGTCCCAGGAGAGTCTACTCTTCCTCCCACACGAGTGAGGAGGAGCGAGACAGTTCTCCAATTGGGGAACTATCAGTATTACCACAACCAAGGAGAGTCAAGGTCAGTCAACACCTCCATCGGATGTTGTGGTCAGCCGGTAGTGGACTTCCAGCGCAGTAGCTGGAACAACACTTCGGAGTCGTGGAGGACTGAGGATCGTTATATCCCAGTCATTGTCAACGACCCCCGCTACTCCGGTGGCGGAGTGAGTGGTGGAGGCGGAGTATTCTCTGGCCCCGGCGGTGGAGTGCTCCGATAACAATTTTCTGGAAGCTTGATTCATTTCCGTGTGTAAAGTTTCCGGAAGAGCTCGGTACATCTGATGTTGTACCGAGTTTTCTATTATATGATATAGTTTTTCCATCTAATTTTAACACAATGAAAACCGTCATTTCAAAATCCCTCGCGGACACAGAGACCTTCGCTCGCGAATGGCTCGGCCATCTCGATACTTCTCGCGAGAGCGCTGTCATCGTCGGTCTCTACGGGAATCTCGGAGCAGGGAAGACTGCCTTTACCCAGGCTGTCGCGAGAGAAATGGGAATAAAGGAAACCGTCACGAGTCCTACTTTCGTCATTGAAAAAATATACGAGACCACCCACTTCCATTTTGCTCGACTCATACATATAGATGCGTATCGTTTGGAAAGTGGAAGGGAATTGCAAGTGCTCAATTTCGAATCACTTGTGGAAAACAAAAATAATTTAATCATTATCGAATGGCCGGAGAATGTGAAGGAAATATTGCCAGAGGATCATGTGAAAATACAGTGCGAATTTGTCGACGAGACAACGAGGAAATTTATTCTTGACTTTATGATAAAACAAAAAGACCCCCCGCGTTCGCAGTAAGTCTTTTCTGTGTCTTGATTATATCACACATTAATTTTCTGAGGGACACCGGACTGTATCTTTAGTGTAGTTTTGGGAGCTTCTTTTTTAAAATGTGAGAGTATCGCATCGGCAATGGCACTAGATAGGAAAGTTGGAACAGCGTTTCCTATCTGTAGATTTCGATCACTCCTCGATCCATAAAATTTATAATTATCTGGGAAACATTGAATGCGCGCACCCTCTCTGGTTGTGAGAGGTCGCGGCGCTCTTGGATGAATACATCGAGATGAAGATGGTGTACTTAAATTGCGGGTAATTGTTGTACTTGGTCTTTTCCACCATAAACGGCAGTATGTATTCTTAAAACCAGACTTAGGTCTTAAATCAAATGGCAAATCTTCGGGTGTTCCTCCATCAGGCAATGATTCCATCAACTTGACCATTCTTTCGTTATTTTTCGGCGCCACATGATCCATTAATTCTTTTGGCGCGTTCGATCTCATCATTTTCTGGAATTCATTTTGTGGTGTGTCTTTATAGCCAAGACCTTCTTCTCCGGATTTTATAAAAGGAAGATCACCTATGGCATCTTCGAGAGTCAGCCATGGTTTTACTGCTCCGGTGAAGAGATCATCAGTCTTATCTATATTCGTATGAGTGGGTTCTGGATATACGAAATCACCTTTTAATTTCGATCCTATTATAATCACACGCTCCCTTACTTGCGGAGCGCCATAGTCAGCAGCGTTGAGTATTTTATACTTTACTTTATATCCCAATGATTCAAACAGTGAAATGATGGTTTTGAGAAGTTCCCCATCTTGCATGGAGATGAGTCCTCTGACATTCTCGAATAAAAATAATTTAGGGCTGAATTCCTTGAGTACTCGATAATACTCTTGGAATAATTTCCCTCTAGGATCATCGATGATTCTTTTACCGACCGTAGAGTATGCCTGACAGGGGGGGGCCACCCACTATGATATCTATTTCAGAAGGTTTGATTTTCAAATCATCTTCTACTCTTTTGGCAGTGAAATTTCTGATATCCTCAGTATACATTTTTACCCCTTGATGGTTCAATGAATAAGCTTTGGACATATTAGGTAAAATTTCGTTTGCGGCGACAATTTCAAAGTTGTTGTTATGCGCAAATCCATAACTTAGTCCACCAACTCCACAAAACAGATCAATAATTTTTATTTTCTTTTCCTTCATGTTTTTTTAAATTAGAATTCTATGTTCTTATATTTGATTGGTTCGTCTGTTATCTTCCAAACAAAGAAATTCTGGTCTATATTAAAAACAGTCTGACCCTCCATCTGTTGTCTCGTTATCCAATTTACGGCGTTATCTTTTATATCGTCTAGTCTGAGAAATGCCACCTGCCCATTATAGAGATCGAAATGTATTGCAATCGTGTGTACACCAAACTGCTCAAAGACTCTTTTTGCCTCCAGCACCTTATGTTGCTTAATATCATTGATTCCGGTAAAACCAGATTGCATCTCTATTCTAACCTTTTCTTTTTTATTAATTTCGATTTCTAAATCTGCCCTCGGAGATCTCTTAAATGATTCCGGATCTTTAAAATTGTCGTCACCAATTAGTTTAATGCTCTTTATGTCAACCTCGAATATAGCGCCTACCGTCTTTATAAAGATGTTTGATACAACGAACCCCCTCATCCAAGAAAAATATACTTGTTCAGGTCTTCGTCCTTGATTATTTAATACCTGCAATATTTCGCTTTCTCGCATTATCTTAAAAGGATTGTCAATATTTTATTTTTTGAAAGAGCTTATAT
>CAYGGI010000044.1:0-5828 GCA_964349525.1 uncultured Candidatus Saccharibacteria bacterium | reverse complement strand
GGATTGTAGAAGCATCAATCCTATCTCCGCCCTTGGTAAAAACATGTGGCTTAATTTTATCAAGGGCGACAGAGACAGTCTGGTCATTTTTAATTTCAAAAGGGATGACATAATCAACTCCTTTTATATACGAAACTATATGACACCTCGTGTCCAAGTCCATGAATGGTTTCCCTTTTTTAGTCTTGAGGAAATGATCGCCATTTACGATGACAACGAGCGTATCTCCATACTGCTTCGATTGATGCAGACATGAGACATGACCCGGATGGATAGGATCGAAACCTCCAGAAGTGCAGACAATTCTGCCGAGACGCGGTCGGAGAGCTTCAAACTCCTCAAAAGATATGATTGATGCCGGTTTCATGATAATGTGGTTATTATTTCATAAAATAAATTTTAATGCTATAATCTCGAACATTATGAAAAAAACCAAAACAGCGCTCGTTTGTGGAGCGGGAGGATTCATTGGTCACCACCTGGTCAAGAGACTCAAAAAAGAAGGATACTGGGTACGAGGAGTGGATATAAAGAGACCGCAGTTTAGCAAGAGTGAAGCGGACGAATTTGTTGTAGGAGACCTCCGAAACCATGATGTCATAAAGAAACTATTTTCAGGCAAGGTAAAAAAGTTTGACGAAGTCTACCAACTAGCTGCGGATATGGGAGGTGCCGGCTATATATTTTCCGGAGATCATGACGCGGATGTCATGCACAACTCTGCCACTATCAACCTCCATTTCGCACATCTCGGAAAGGAAAAGAAATATGGGAAGATATTTTATTCTTCTTCAGCCTGCATCTATCCTGCTCATAACCAGACAGATCCAGATAACCCAAACTGTGCGGAAAGCTCTGCATATCCAGCCGACCCAGATAGCGAATACGGCTGGGAAAAACTCTTTAGCGAACGACTCTATCTGTCATTTCATAGGAACTATGGAGTAGATGTCAGGATTGCTCGATTTCACAATATATTTGGCCCTGAAGGAGCGTGGACGGGTGGTAGAGAGAAAGCTCCAGCGGCCATCTGCAGAAAGGTGGCGGAAGCAAAGGATGGAGGGACCATAGAAATATGGGGGGACGGAAGGCAGACGAGATCATTCCTCTATGTCGACGAATGCGTTGAAGGAATCAGGAGAATGATGAAACACAAAGATTTTAAAGGTCCCGTAAATATCGGATCTGACGAAATGATAAGCATCAATAATCTCGTGGCAATGGTAGCACGGATTGCGGGCAAGAAAATTTCTATAAAACACATTCCGGGGCCTCTCGGCGTCCGCGGCAGGAACTCGCACAATGACTTTATCAAAAAAAATCTCGGCTGGGCGCCGAGCGCCAAGCTCGAACAAGGAATAGAGAAGACGTATGAGTGGATCAATAAACAGGTACAGAAAAGTCGTAAAAAATAGTAATAAATGATAGAATTGATCCCTATGAAAAAAGGAAGAATTTTCATCACTGGAGGCCTTGGATATATAGGCAGCGCCTTTGCACAAAAAGCTCTGAAAAAGGGTTATGATATTGTGCTATATGATTCTCTGATTTATGAGCAGGATTATGAGAGAATACTGAATGAAATCAGTCCAGATAGTTCGAAAAATCCCAAGAAGACGGGAAGTGTTCGACTAATCATAGGAGATGTACGAAATACAGAACTTTTAGAGCAAAGTATCAAGGAATTCAAGCCGGATTACCTTCTTCATATGGGAGAATTGAGCAGTGTATATATGTGCGATCATAACCCACGCTATGCAGAAGATATAAACTACATAGCTTCGAAAAAAGTAATGGACATTTGCGAGAAACTCAATATTCCAACATTATACAACTCCACTTCTAGCCTTTATGGCAATCAGAAAATCATGCGGCTTATGAACGAAAAAGATGATCTTCCTGAACCTACAGACAACTATTGCAAGTACAAGCAGAAGATGGAGGAGTACATCCGACATAAAGTAACAAAGAATAAGAAATTCAAAATTATTGTATTCCGTCCTGCCACTGTCTGCGGCCTAGCTCCACGTATGAGGATAGAACTTCTTCCAAATCATTTTACCTACTGCGCAGTGGCAAACGGAGTAATGAGGATCTCAGAATTAAACTCTTTTCGAGCAGCGATAGATATGCAGGATCTCATAGACGGCTATTTTGCGGTTATTGAAAAAGGAAATTGGAAGAAACTGATATATAATATAGGGCATCACAATTTGTCAAAGAAGCAATTTGCAGCGGGTATCCAGTCAGTTGTAAAATCAAAGATTGCATCCATTCCTGATGTGGGCGATCTCCGAAACCTTCAGATCGACTGTTCATCATTCAATGCCGAGTTCGGTTTTAAGCCTAAAGTGAGCTACAAAAAAACCGTCGGGCAGATCGCGGAGTGGATAAAGAGCAACCTTCAAGAGATTGAACGGACCAAATTTGCTGGTATACTCAACATGTCGCTTGAACGCTTCATGAAAACAATATAAATGAGCATGATCACTCTTACTGTAATTAAACCGAAGAAAACTTTCAGCTGGAATGATGTCCGAGAAGTTTGGCAGTATAAAGAACTGTTGTACTTCTTCGTATGGAGAGATCTCAAAATTCGCTACAAACAAACAGTGATCGGTGTTTTATGGGCCATTATCCAGCCCGTATCTACGATGATAGTGTTTAGTGTATTTTTTGGTACTCTGGCAAAAATACCTTCTGATGGCATCCCATACCCTATTTTCGTCTACACGGGACTTTTGTTCTGGCAATTCTTTTCTTCAGCTCTCTCCCAGACGAGCAACTCTCTCATCGGCAATGCAGCTATAGTCACCAAAGTTTACTTCCCTCGCATCATTCTCCCAATCTCTGGAGTCATCACGCAGTTTGTTGATTTCTTTATTGCTGCCCTCGTACTCATTGGTCTCATGTTTTACTACGGCTATGTACCACATCTCTCTGGTCTTCTCATTCTTCCTTTTCTCCTCCTTATCACATTCCTAGCATCAGTCGGAGGAGGACTCTTTCTCGCATCGATCAATGTCAAATATCGTGATGTAAAATACGCCCTACCCTTCTTTATCCAGATTCTTCTTTTTGTCACTCCGGTTATTTATCCTGCAAGTATCGCAGGAAAATATTCATGGATCCTTGCAGTAAACCCAATGACGGGAGTTATCAAAGGCGCACGAGGAGCACTCCTTGGCACTGAACCAATAAACTGGCTCCTGCTTTTCATTTCCTTTGCAGCAGTAATGATCTTGTTTATGATCGGTTTATATTATTTCAAAAAAACAGAGAGGTATTTTGCTGATGTCGTATAACTATTTCATACAACAAATATATGGAGCCAATTATTCAAGTAACAAATATCAGTAAGACATACAAAATCCGACACGAGCAAGGAAGCTATATTTCTCTTCGAGATGTTATCATGAATGTTATAAAAAACCCCCTGAGATCGCTCAAACTCAAAGCAAAACAAGTTACAGGTTTTGAAAAAAAAGAAGAATTTTCTGCTCTCAAAGGCGTGAGTTTCGATGTGCATAAAGGCGAAGTCATAGGCATAATAGGTAAAAACGGTGCAGGAAAATCAACCCTACTCAAAATACTTTCCCAGATTACTCCTCCAAGCACCGGTGAAATACGCATACACGGAAAACTCGGCTCTCTCCTCGAGGTCGGCACAGGTTTCCATCCAGAGCTCACCGGTCGTGAAAATATTTTTCTCAATGGTGCTATACTCGGTATGCGCCGAAGGGAAATAGCTCGAAAATTTGATCAGATTGTCGAATTTGCCGGCGTGACAAAGTTCCTCGATACTCCAGTAAAATACTACTCAAGCGGCATGTATGTGCGCCTCGCTTTTTCTGTTGCGGCCCACATGGAACACGACATACTGCTTGTCGACGAAGTGCTCGCCGTCGGGGACTCGGAGTTTCAGAAAAAATGCCTCGGAAAGATGCAGGAAGTAACGAGACAGGAAGGTCGTACGATTCTTTTCATCAGTCACAATATGGATGCCATCCAAAAACTCTGCAGTCGAACTATCCTCCTCGAAGCTGGTAAGGTCAAGAAAATCGGACCAACGAAAGAGATCATAGATTTCTATCTTAACGCGAGCCATGGACAAAATGCAGTCTCCGAATTTCCTATAGAAAAAGGACAATCTGCATCGATCCGGAAGATATCAATCGAGCGTGCAGATGGTACATTCTCTACCCAAATTCCCATTTCGGAGTCATTTAGAGTCAAAATCGACTACACTGTGCATACACCAATACCAAGTGTCATACTTTCGATGGTCTTATATTCTGGTGGAGAGCTCCTCCTTATTTCATCAGAAAGTGACACTACAAAAAAGTTCCGTGACTATGAACCTGGAGACTATACGACTACAATCGAAATACCGGCATATCTCCTAGGAATTGGAACGTATTTCTTCGATGTCGTGATTCAGAAACCACAAGCCACTTACAATGATATAAAACGCAATATATACTTTGAGATTACAGATAAGGGAAATCCTCGAGGTACTATCTTCCCCGCAGGATACTACACAGGTAAGCTCGGGACTGTACTTCCATTTAACACCATTAAGCACTAAAGAAAATATCTAACATGGAAATATATACTGAAGGAAGAAAATACCCGAAAGAATGGATCCTCTCATTTACTAATATGCACAAGTATGCCCATCTCGCGGGAGATTTCCTCTATATTGAGGTAAGGACGAAACTCAAGCTTCTCGAAGATTTAAAAAAGAAATACGAAAAAATAGTCTATATGGAGGTAGAGGAGCCAAACAGGTTCTTCGTCAAAGACCCGGAGTTTCGGAGAGATAAATATGAATTCTATTTTTATAAAATCCTGACTCTCTGCGTCTACACCACGAAATGGCTCAATAAGTTGCAAGGGTCAGAAAGGAGGACGGCTGTTTTCTATCCTATCGATGATGCTCTTGCGCCTCCGAAAATGGAGAAAATCTACGACATTATATACAGTGGAGGTCTTCATGCCGAGTGGATGTTTGAGGATTTGAAAGCTATGACTCCTTTCAAATACAAATTCATCGCCCATCATGGAATGCTCACCTACAAGTGGCTTCCAAATCTCTACATTGCACAAAAATTGAGACAGTTCTTCCCAAAACTCCATCTTTTTGAGCCTGGCCGGAAATATATTACCGAAAACAATATTCCTCACCTCGAAAAATGGAACATTATGGCGCAGACGAAGATCTGCCTGACTCACAACATTGTCCCCTGCAATGTAGCTAATCTACGGAATGTTTATGAAACTCCTCATTGGGAAGAAAATGAAGCTTTCTCGCATCTTCCTCGACCAAGCTTCTGGGGAAACATCAGAAATGTCTTCCTTTATATATACGGAAAGACCTATATCGTCCCTCAACTCAAGACCCGGGCTTTCGAAGCAGCTTTATGCCGTTCCCTTATCCTCTGTCGCCGTGATCCCTTCAACATTATCAAAAACTACTTTGAAGAAGGCAAAGAATTCGTGTATTATGAACCAGGCAAACTCGCAGAGAAGGTTAAAGAAATTCTTGCAAACTGGGAAAGTTACCAACCGATGATCGAGGCAGCTCACCAGAAGTTCAAGGCAGAATATTCTACAAAAAGATTCTTTGAGAAATACTTACAAAACTTAGTATAGAAAATAATATAAGAAAATTACACGAACATGAAAACGATAATTAAAAATATTCTCAAAGCTTTGCACCTCTATCTTCCTCTCGTGAATTGGCATAATAGGAACGTGAGAAAGAAGCATCACCGCAAGAAACAGCTTCCCCTTCTCGATTTCAAGAGACGCTTCAAGTACAACAT
>CAYGGI010000043.1:0-6002 GCA_964349525.1 uncultured Candidatus Saccharibacteria bacterium | reverse complement strand
ATCCTTATGTTACAAAAACGATTCCAAAAGAATTACGGAAGTATTTTGTTGAAGAGATGGATAAAAGTTTACTCGAAATAGTAGCTTAAAATAAACCCGTGCTCTACTTCATCCGCCACGGAGAAAGCGAAGCCAACCTCAGAAATGTATTCGCCGGTCAAAAAGATGATTCCCCTCTTACCCAGAAAGGTAAGGAGTAAGCCGCATTAGCAGGAAAGAATATCAAAAACCTCGGCATTGAGATTGAGTCGCGTCATTCCTCAATGCATACAAAAACGAAGAAAAAAATATTCTCATCGCCTGCCATGCCGGAGTCGGAAGAATGATTGAGATTTAATCTTTTTGTGATAAAATTGTTTTATGAATAAAAATGGTTTCTCTAATGGTTATGTAATAGGCATTGTTGCTATTTTTGTGATAGTTGGAGTCAGCAGTCTTTTGGTGTTCCAAAAAAAGAAGATATCTTCACCACTCTCTTCTCCATCGTCATCCTCTAGTGACAGACTCTATGAGACGGAAGTGCCAAAAAAAGTAACTGTTCCACAGTCTGCAGAAACTCCACGCATAGGAAGCGAAGATAAACCTCCTGTTATAAAAAACTTAGGAATTATGTTAGATACACCTAATACACAAACTCAACGCGCGGGGGATCTGCTTTTTGATAGAAAAGTCGTCTGGAAGGACGATGGATCATTCAGTGACAAGGCATTTGGCGAATTTGGAGAACTCGGTAAGCGCAGAGACGCACCCAATTTTCCTAGTGTTGAGTATAATTTTGCCGTCCCTATCGGAACTAAGGTATACGCGGCAGGTGACGGTATCGCCCGCATCTTTTATATTAAACATTCGGAAGATTGGGGTGTTAACATACAACCTAAAGTGGGGTCCAAGTGGAATATTGGACAGGAGCACATGATCAATCTTCTTGTTAAAGAAGGAGATGTCATAAAAGCAGGAACTATTCTTGGAGAAGCTACACCTAATAGGATGGGCTACGCGACGACGCAATTGGCAGTATGGACTGGAGGGAGAGACGGGATTATTAAATATTGTCCGTTTTCATTTTTAGAAGACAATTTGAAACGTGATTACAAGGTAATATTGGAAAGGATAGCAGAGGATTGGGAGAAGTATATTGTCCAGGACGTTTATAGACAGGAAAATTGGGTTGCTCCGGGATGTTCATTGGATAAGATACAAGAAAGATAAACATCGGAAACAAATCAGGGTTATCAGTCATTTCTATGGTAATTTATCCAGACTGAGCAGTACACTCCATGTCCTTCCCTTGTCGCTCGATTTCCAAACGCGCGCCAGGTCTGAGTTTATGTAGATGACATTTGGATCAACCGGGTCGAAAACGATGTTTGCTACTCGATTATTATTTGTTATACCGGTCGGAAGTTTTCCCACGGTATTCCAGGTTTTTCCTCCGTTCACGCTTTCAAAAATATCATTTGGCTGGGCATATAAATTGACTCCAATCAATTTCAAACCTGATGTATCATGCGGATTGTAACGCGCGAGGTTGACCATAGCATTCTCTGGATCACTGAGTTTACCGTCAACTGAATAATATACTCTATCCATATTATTCTTACTCGACATGATATAAAAGCGGTTCAGATCGACACCTGATACATCAAGGTGCCGTATACCGAGCCCAAGTGTGGAAGCTAGTTTTGTCCAGCTCTCACCTCCATCGCTTGACTCCAGAAATCCCCACTGCTCATCTGTGGATTTTTTGTCGACATTGGTTCCGCCAGGCAACCCAAATGTGGCTAGCCTCAATCTCTTCGGATTCCCTGCATCGATAAAAATTCCAGTTACTCTTAAGTCTGGGAACAGCCCCGTTGGAAGTTCCTTCCAAGTTTTGCCGCCATTCACTGTCTTGTAGACAACGCCCTTGGTCACAAAGGTCTTACCTTTGTCGGGACCATCCATACCTTGAGGCAGAGCAGAGGTGGTGACATACACGATTTTCGGATCAGTTGGATCAATGGCCACACTTTCTGTGTAGGCACTCATTTCAGAAGTAAAAAGCTGATGCCATGTAGCACCACCGTCCAAGCTCTCCGAAAGCCCGCCAAGGCCACCGCGTACTTTTCCCGGTGCACTGCCACCGGGTGCCAGAAGACGCTTTGGGTTTGAGGGATCAATGTACAAGTGGAAACGAAGATCATGACAAGGCTTGGATGGATCATCATTTCGAGGCAATCCCTTGAGTCCTTTCCACGAGAAACTCCATACATTACCGCCATCAACACTTTTATACAAACCCTTGTACTCCACATTGATGTACATCTCCTTGTTGTTTTTGGGATTCACAACAAATGTCTTTTCAGTTCTGTGGTTATCAAAGCCGAGCCTTGGATAGCAGTTTACGGGGTGTCCTTGTATGACATCATTACTAACCACTGCTTTCGGCTTTCCCACAGGAGATTTCTGCTCAAGTGTTATTATTGATGCAGATATGATTTCTTTAGATTTTTCTTGCGGGGATTGTTTGGGGAAAAAAGAAATGCTACCAAAACCGACGGCTATAGCGGCAGTTAGGATTATCAATTTTAATGGGAGATAATTTTTCATGTACTTATTTCCATATCCCCTTATTTGCTCATGAGAAGTTTCTTGATGAATGGAGCTTCTGAATTAAACAGTGATGCTGTGAGAAACTGGCTTAACCGTGATTGAGGTGAACTCTCTGTAGGAGGTGGTGGTGGCGGAGGGTATTCTCCCTCGGACGGTCTATCTGGCATTGTTTCTTGATTGCCCATCTGATGCTCTTCATATCGCGTTCTGTCTTCCTCACTCATCATTTCTGGATGGAAATCGCTACCCTCTTCATTCCTTCTCTCTTCTCTCCTCTCTTCTCTTACGCTATCTCGCCTGTCATTCCAATCTCGAGCCTTGTTTCGTGGTGGCAATTTTCTGAAATTGTCTGGGTTTAATCTTTTTTCGCTTCCATTCTGCCTGAATTTTTCCACTTCCTTTCTGGCGTCTTCGGCAGAATACGCTCCAGTGGAAACAGCGAAGTTAACACAGGCATCTATGTTCTCCGGATTGCTACAGAATTTATGACAGCTCTCGTCGTCGGTGCAGCCTCCGGGTCCTCCTTCAGACTTCATTTTTTCCTGAATCTTCTGTCCTTTTTCGAATCGTTCAATTTCTTCGGGAGGAAGTAGATTATTAGTTTTTGCAAACTCAAAGCATTCGGACTGGTGTTCTCCTGCATCACAGTATGTTTTACATTCCTCTCCCTTGCACCCTCCTGGACCTCCGTTTTCTGACGCTGTCTTGAACTTTTTTATCATATCCGCTTCTTCACTTGATATAAATCCTTGCTGTGCGGCGAAATCAAGACACTCGTTCATATGTGAATCATCGTCACAATATGTCTTACATTCCTGCCCCTTGCAGCCCCCGGGGCCAGTCTGTCCGATGAATTTCTTTGCCATCTCCACTTCTTCCTCTGACATGAGTCCGTTCTTTTCAGCGAAAGAAAGGCATTGAAGTTCATTTCCGGGAACATCGCAGTATGTCTTACAGCTTTCTTTGTCGGTACAGTTTCCAAGCTCCGCTATAGGAAACTGCATTTCCTGAGCCTGTGCCGTGATTACAAATGCGAAGACGAATATACTTGTGATTGAAAATATTTTTTTCATATTACTCAAATGGGTTAGTTTTTACTTTTTCTAATGGATTATCGGTCACATCTTCAAGCGGATTTGATGTTGCCGGAGTATCGAAAATATTTGGAGCCTCCTCAAGCATAGTTGCGGGTTGTTTTCTGAATACCACTATCCCCGCGATTACCACAATAATAATAAAAACGATAATAAATATTGTTTTGTTGGATAATGTGTTCATATGTAATTATTATACTCCAAATATAAAAATTATACATTTACACAAAATTTCTCGCAGAGTCCCGCTTTTACACAGACGATCGGTTGATTTTTGATATAGGCATTACATGCCAAAACTCTGAAACTCCACCTCAAATGGATACATCCCCATTCCGCAGGATCCTTGTAGCGTGCCAAGCTTACCGCTACCGATATTAATATCAGTTGATCCTGTCTGAGGTAGTGATTTTGATATATTCATACTTGGTATACGGACCGCGGATGAACAGTCGAAAGTTCCCTTTGTGTTGAATCTAATGATTGTGGGAATGCCAGCCTTGGCCATACTCTTTCGAGGTTGATAACCACCTTTGGCATTTATCTCTATGATTTGTTTTCCATCGACAACCGTAACGTTGTTTGCATTCACTGATTGAGCAGTGTCACCACTAGTTCTAGTGAGCATAAAAGCTCCACCTATAAGTGCCCCAGCTGCGATGAATGCAAGTACAATTTCTTTCATGGAAGTAAGTATACTAGAAATTAAAGACTGGCGGAATAACCCCAATCACGACCAAGCTATTAATAAGATTGAATAGAGCAAACATGATCACGATCAGTCCAGCTGTCTTGAAAAATACTCCGGCCTTTGAACTCTTTTGAATACTGAACGAGCTGAAACTGATGAGAGCCAAGACCGGTAGTGTGCCGAGTGCGAAAGCAAGCATAGTGAGTCCTCCAGTGAGGAAACTCCCTGTGGTAAGCGTATAGAGTTGCATCGATTGAGTGAATCCACAAGGCAAGAAGAATGTCGCAATACCGACAAGAAGCGGAGTGAGAGTATGATTGAATTTCGATACCCCATGTGCATGCTTGGCGATGAACTTCGGCATAGATGGCTGAAGCTTCTTTGCCCAATGGAATGTGTCGAGAAGATTGATGCCAAGAATGAGCATAACGATACCGATGATGAGACTCAGGATAAATGTTGCCGAGGTGTTGAGTGTAAATGCTGATCCAATCGCGCCAATAACTCCACCAAGGACAAAGAATGAGACTATTCTGCCTGCATGGAACATGAGCTGAGGTCGCACTGTATCTCCTTCTTTGGCAAACGTTGCCGACATCGAGAGGACCAATCCACCAACAACCGCCATACATGTTGAGAGTGACGCAATGATTCCAATTACAAATGCTGTGCCGTAGGTTACGTTGCCAGCACTGACAAGATTTACTATCCCCATTTTTTGCAGCACCACGAAGAGCACTGCAAAGCCGAGAGCTATCGGGACTGCAATCTTGAAATCTCCCCATTTGGCATCATGTTGCTGTTTTTCTACTGAGACTGTGTAGCCATGAGGTCTGAGTGGCACAGTAAGATCCTCTGCTATCTGTTCTAACGTCCTATCGCCAAAGTCTCCAGTAACCTCTACTGAATGATTCTTGAGACTTGATTTTACACGAATAATATTAGACAGGTCTCCAAGCTCGCTTTCTGTCATGAGCACACAGGCATTGCAGTGCATACCGTGTACATGAAAGGTATATTTTTGTGTTTGTGTAGTCATATTTTCTTTAGGGAACTATTTGTACCACTGCGTGTACCAAGCCTGCATTTGCTGAATTTCTTTTGATTGCGATGAGATGATGTTCTTTGCGAGCTGCTGCATCTCAGGTCGGTTGGTCCCTGACTGAAGCATATTCGCCATCATGATTGCTAACTGGTGATGTGGGGTCATTTCTTCGATAAAGGCTTTGTCAAAATCAGATGCATTTTCTAGTGCAGTCATATCTTCCTGTCCGCCCATGTGCATTCCGCTCTGTGACATCATGCCTCCACCCATCATTCCGGTACTTACCTTCGGAACAGTACTTCCGAACCAGTCCTGATACCAACCGTTCATACTTTGAATCTCTGTTGTCTGAGCTGCAATGATAACTGTAGCCAAGGTTTTAATCTCGGGACGCTTAGCCTTTTGGAGGGCGAGGTTTGCCATAGCGATAGCTCCATCATGGTGAGGGATCATCTGCTCGATGAAGTGCTTGTCGATTGTACCGGCCACCTGAGTGTTTCCACTCACTCTCTGGTCCGATACGGAGTTACTTCTCCAGTTCATCATTCCGTATCCACCATATCGAAACATTGGAGTGAGC
>CAYGGI010000042.1:0-6222 GCA_964349525.1 uncultured Candidatus Saccharibacteria bacterium | reverse complement strand
AAACACAGGTGGTGCAGGACGCGGAAACTGGTAATACAGACTCGTCTTTCTCAAAAACAAAAAGGACCCGCAAAGGTCTTTTTTGTTGGGAGTCTATTTTCCCAAATCAATCTGAATGTTCCCACCAATTCGACACCGGCGCCTTTTTAATTATTTCTAAAATCTTATCAGCGCTATCAGTAATCGTAAAAAGATTCATATCTTCGGGTGCGATGACATGATGCCGTCCAAGCATATTCGTGGTGATGAAAGCATGGAGAGGATTCCAAAAATCTTTGCCCATGAGGATGACGGGCACCGGAGGGATTTTCTTTGTTTGAAGAAGAGTCAAAATACTGAAGAGCTCATCGAATGTTCCGAAGCCTCCGGGAAAAAAGATATAGACTTCCGCAGCGAAGGTCAACATCATCTTGCGGGTAAAGAAGTAGTCGGCATGGATCGAGGAGGTGGTGTAGGGATTCGTGCGTTGTTCGTTGGGAAGGGTGATGGTGAATCCGATTGATTGACCCTTTGCCTCCTGTGCACCGAGGTTCGCCGCCGCCATGATGCCTGGTCCGCCTCCGGTGATGATGGTGTAACCGGTTTCCTTGACGATACGATAGGCGAGTTCCTGGGCCTCGCGATAGTGCGAGCTCGCCGGTGTCGAGTGAGAAGAGCCAAAAATTGTGATCGATTTAGGATATTTTTTTAACTCCTCGAATCCTTCCCGAAATTCTTTCGTAATCGCATTGATGTGATCGTGAATGTTTTGATTGATGAGATGTTTCGATAATTTCATTGCTAGATTATAACATCATACTGTATAGTATGTCATATGAGATTTAATATCGAAAAGAGGCTTGGTAATGGCCGCGGTCGCGCAGGTGTCATAGAAACCCCGAATGGGAATATAGAAACTCCGGCGTATATCGTCGTGGGAACAAAGGCGACGGTGAAAGCTCTCACGCCCGAACAAGTCCTCGCCGTCGGCACGCAGGCAATTCTCGCGAACACATACCACCTTTATCTCGAGCCGGGTGAAGAAGTTTTAAAAAAGGCCGGCGGTTTTCAGAAATTTATGAATTGGTCCGGGCCGACCTTTACCGACTCTGGTGGCTTCCAAGCTTTTTCCCTCGGCGCCGCATTCAATAATAAAGTGGGGAAGATCGCCTCCAACATCGACCGTGATGAAGATCTCGCAACGCAACATAACAACGCATTGGCTAAAGTCGATGAAGACGGAGTGACTTTCAAATCCATCATCGATGGTAGCTCGCACCGCTTTACCCCTGAACGTTCGATGGAGATTCAGCATGCTATCGGCGCTGACATCATGTTTGCTTTTGATGAATGTACTTCACCGCTCGCTCCGCATGAATACCAGAAAGAAGCCATGGATCGGACGCATAGATGGGCGCAGAGGTCGCTCGATTACCATCGCAAAAATGTGACGAAAAATTCGTCACTTTTAGCCAGTCAGGCGCTTTTCGGAATCGTCCAAGGGGGGCGCTTCGAAGATCTCCGGAGAGAAAGCGCGCGCATTATCGGCGCGATGGATTTCGACGGGTTTGGAATCGGGGGATCTTTTGATAAAGAAGACCTGTACACGGCTGTCGGCTGGGTTGCGGATGAACTACCGGAAGGGAAGCCGCGGCACCTTCTAGGTATTGGCGAGCCTGTCGATCTCATTTTGGGAATTGAAAATGGAATGGACACCTTTGACTGCGTCGTGCCGACTCGCATCGCCCGCAACGGTACGATCTATACAAAGAAAGGAAAAATCCATATCGCCAACGCGGAATACAAAATGGATTTCAGCAAGCTCGATGAAGGATGCGAGTGCTATACCTGCACCCATTACTCGAAGGCCTATGTCTCTCACCTTTTTCGTGTCAAAGAAATGCTCGCTTCGACACTCGGGTCGATTCATAATCTCTACTTTTTAGTAAATCTGGTAAAGAACGCACGAAAGGCGATTCTTGATGACACTTTCGAAGAATACAAAACAAAGTTTTTGGCGGGGTACAATAGAACGGTTTAAATCTCGCTATATCTCCCTCGGTTTATAATCCTCCGGAGCGCGGGAGAGCCACCATTCGAGGTCTTTCATGGAGAGGAGACCTTCCTGCGCACCGACATACTGGATGACAGACATCGGATTGACTGGAGCCCAGACGAGAGCCTCGAGAGGAGACTTTCCTTGTTGTAGGGCAGCGACAAATGTCGCGGCAAAGGAATCTCCACACCCAGTGCGTTCAACGGGCGGTTTCGGATCAGGATAGATCGGCATGAAATAAAAGTGTTCGCCGTCGAGCATGTATGCACCTTTCGGCCCGTCGGTGATGAGGACGATTTTCGGTCCATAGGCGTGGAGCTCAGCGAGGAGCGCTTTGATGTCGCGAGATTCGGTCGCGAGGATTCTCTGCGCCTCCTCGACATTTACAATGAAGACTTCCGTGCGGGCATAAATATCCTTGAGTTGCTTTATCCCGAGCTTCATTTGAAAGGTTCCCGGCTGGAAGGCGAGTTTGACCCCCTGATTCTTTTTTAAATAATCTGCGAGCTCTTTATGATATTCGAGACTATTTGAAGCAAGAGAGCTCAAGTACATCCACTGAGGAGCTTTTGAAATTTTAGGAAGACGATAATCATATTCGACATGATTCACGAGAATCGTCCTATCAACATCATACCAGAGGACGAAATGGTAGTTGGTCGGCTTGTCGGAATGTTTGCGCATGTAGCCGACGTCGACTTTGTTATGGCGGAGCTCACTAACACAGTCTGCGCCGTTCTGATCCGCGCCAATGTCCGAGGCGAGGGCGGAATGGAGACCGAGTCGCGCCGCGCAGACGGCGGCATTTGCCGAATTTCCCACGCCTTTTATTATCTTTACGTATTCGAATGGTACTTTATCTCCGAATCGCATGCAGATCTCACATCGCTCGGTATCGATGGCGCAGTGGACGCTCGCTTCCTTTATTCTGATGAAGGCGTCGGTCGTGATATCGCCGATCGCCAAGAAGTCTGTGGATTTTCCAAACATATGATAGAATTATAGCATGAAAACTTTACACGAGTGTATACGAGATGCGCAGACAAGGAAAGTTGCGATAGGTCACTTTAATATTTCAAACGTCGAGATGCTCTGGGGGATATTCCACGCGGCGAAAAATCTTGATCTTCCCGTTATCATCGGCGCCTCGGAAGGCGAACGTGCTTTTATAGGAGTTCATCAGTGCGTGGCTCTCGTCAAGAGTCTTCGGGATACATTTAATTATCCCATTTTCCTCAACGCTGATCATACATATTCAGTCGAAAAGGTAAAAGAAGCAATAGACGCCGGCTTCGACATGGTCATCTACGATGGTGCGAAACTTTCCTTTGAAGAAAATGTAAAGAATACAAAAGAATGCGTTGACTATTCAAAAGGAAAAGTTTTGGTTGAAGGAGAACTAGGGTACATAGGTCAGTCATCAAAAGTCCTCGATGAAATCCCAGATGGGGTAGACTTAAAAAATGGACTGACTACACCAGAACTCGCGAAGAGATTCGTGGAGGAGACAGGTGTTGACCTCTTTGCTCCCGCAGTTGGGAATATCCATGGCATGATGCGAGTCGGTCATGATCCACGTCTCGAGATAGAGCTCATTGGCAAGATTCGCGAGGCGTGCGGAGTCCCTCTCGTTCTCCATGGTGGTTCGGGAACTGTCGATGAAGACTTCACCAAGTCTATTGCCGCCGGCGTCTCCGTTATCCACATCTCGACCGAGCTCCGCGTGGCTTTCCGTAAAGCTCTCGTCTTCGCACTCCAGGAAAATCCCGATGAAGTCGCGCCGTATAAATATATGAAGGAAGCCGTGCAAGCAGTGGAGAAAGTTACAACAGAAAGGCTCACATTATTTAATGGTAAATAAAAACTCATGAAAAAAATCTACATCACCCGGCAAATTCCTGAAGTTGGAATCAAAATGTTGAAAGATAAGGGATATGAAATTGACATTAGTCCCAAGGATCGCCCACTCACAAAAAAAGAACTCATAAAAATTCTTTCGAAAAAACCCTACGACGCCGTCCTCACCCTTTTGACCGATCAGATAGACGCAGAAGTCATGGACGTCGCGCCAACGGTGAAAATTTACGCCAACTATGCCATCGGATTTAATAACATAAATGTCGAGGAGGCAAAGAAAAGAAATATATATGTCTCGAACACGCCGGGAGGCGGAGCGGATCGCGTCGCGGAGCACACATGGGCTCTTATCCTCGCGCTCTCATGCCGTATCGTCGAGGGAGATACATATATGAGGAAGGGAAAGTACAGTGGCTGGGATCCCATGCTCCTTCATGGGACGAAGCTCGCGGGTAAAACTCTCGGAATTCTCGGCAGTGGACGCATCGGATCGGATGTTGCACATCGGGGCAAGAACGGCTTCGACATGAACATCGTCTACTATGATGTCAAGAGAAATGAACAGCTTGAAAAAGATTTCGGCGCAACTTTTTACGCTACCGTCGAAGAAGTCCTCAAGGTTTCTGATGTTGTCTCCATCCATGTGCCTCTCCTCGACTCGACGAAGCATCTCATGAATGCCGATCGCCTCAAGCTCATGAAGCCCACCGCCTACCTCATCAATACTTCCCGTGGTCCTGTGGTAGATGAGAACGCCCTTGTCGAGGCCTTGCAAAAGGGAACTATCCGCGGAGCGGGACTCGATGTCTATGAGTTTGAGCCAGAGCTCGCGAGAGGTCTCGCCAAACTGCCGAATGTCGTCATGACTCCGCATATTGCTTCAGGTACAGAGGAAGCGCGACACGAGATGGCGGTGCTTTCAGCAGGGAATATCATCGATGTCATGGAGGGTGGCGCGCCGAAAAATATGGTATAATATTCGTATCATTAATAGCATAGCAAAAAACATATGAGCAATGGCGTAGAATTCGAAGCAGACAATTTTGGCGGAAATAGGAGCCCGGGATTTCAACCGAATGGAGGCGGAGGTGATGTTTCCAAGTTCGGACGATGGCTTCTCGATAAAGGTATTGTTAAGACGGAGAAGGGCGCACAGAATTTCCAACTCGGTCTTGTGGTTGTGAATTTCATTATCATGTTTATCGTAATAAAATCATTTCTATGAATCCTAGTAACCAGAAACTCCCCGCTTCTGTTTATCGACTTCTCATTCTTGTTATCATCGTTAATGTCGTTGTTACCCTCGTCATCCATAACTACTTCTAGCCAATCAATGGTTGCGTTAGCTCGCAAAGCTTGATTTTTTCAGCTATATATATTACAGTATGACCCTATGCTTACATTAACTGCAGAAAAGAGGGATCTCACACAGGATGTTGATGCTTTGCGAAAAGCAGGTAGACTCCCTGCCGTTTTCTACGGTCCAAAGGAAAAGTCGACTCCTATCACTCTTTCCACCAAGGATTTCATAAAGGCCTTCCGACAAGCCGGTGAATCTTCCGTTATCATCCTCAAGGAAGGTGGAAACGAGCACGAAACCCTCGTTTACGATGTCGATGTTCATCCTATCACAGGCGCTCCTCGCCATGCGGATTTCTATGTTATTGAAAAGGGTAAAAAGGTCAAGGTTCATGTTCCACTCGCCTACGAGGGTGTTTCGCCTGCCGTCAAGGATCTCGCTGGAATTCTCGTCAAGGTTCTACGTGAGCTCGAGATCGAGGCCGCTCCCAAGGATCTTCCTCATGAGCTCAAAGTCGACATTTCGTCCCTCATCGAACTCTCGAGCGTCATCACCGCAAAGGATATCAAGATTCCAGCTGGCGTAACTCTCATCGCTAACGCAGACGAAATCGTCGCATCCATCGCCGTTGCAAAAGAAGAAGTTGAAGAAGTAAAACCTATCGACATGTCAGCAATTGAGGTTGAAAAGAAGGGTAAGGAAGCAAAGGAAGGTGAGGTTCCAGTAGAAGGCGCAGCCGACGCTCCAAAGAAGGACGAAAAGAAGGCAGAGAAGAAGTAAAAATGCTACAATACTCTCTGTATGAAGCATGCATGTAAAGTATTTTTCCTCTGTCTTTTTATCGTTTTTCCCCTGCTGACCCATGCCCAAGGCGCTGAAACTCCCGCACAGCGTGAGGCGCGTCTCCATGCGGAGCTTGCCCAAGTCGAACAGGAGCAACGGGAGACCGAAAAAGTCCTCGCCGAAGCCCAGCAACAATCGTCTTCCCTGAAGCGCGATATTCTCATTTTAGATACAAAAATTAAGGCGG
>CAYGGI010000041.1:0-6464 GCA_964349525.1 uncultured Candidatus Saccharibacteria bacterium | reverse complement strand
AACCAACACCCATATGCAACAAAAACACAATCAAAAGGTTATCCACATCCTATCACCCCACATTTCCTTGTCAAGCAAATTAGCCTAGTGTTATAGCTATCTAAAGTGAGGCATAAGGTCTTTCTTGGATTTCTCGAAACTGTTTTCGGGAATGACGAATGATATATAACGGTTAGAAGGATTTTGTAGTTTTATACTAAAATGTGAACCGTTCGATATATCGAACGCTTGAGATGAGAAAATATTATAAATAAAAAGTCCCCACCATTAGGCGGGGGCTTTGAGTTTAACTCAACTCAAGATCATTTCTCACGATTCTTTTTTAGAAACAACTACAGGATGCTCGGCATAGTAAGCCTCCCAGCATTTCTTTTTGCAAAACCACAATTCATCCTTCCTGTCTTCACGACCACCGTGAAAAGTGCGCCAGATTATTAAACTTTTTATAAGGCGACAGCTAGGATTAGCGCACCTGAAGGTTCTACCACCGTAGAGGTTTTTTGTTTGACAACGCATCTCCGCCTCCTCTATCTAAAGGTTATATCTCGGACTATTATATCTTATCCAAAATAAATAAAAACAGCTCCTTTTTAAAAGGAGCTGTTCCGCAGTAAACAATACGGTAGTAAACACTACTGTACGGTAGTAGAAATTAATGTATCGGAGATTAGTAAAACACAGACAACTAAACGATGCATTAAAGGGTAGCGGTGAGTCACGCTCACCGCTCCATACAGGACCCAACTGTACCATGCTGGACTACAGATAACCCTACTGTGCGAGAGATTAAATAAGTTTGGTGCAGATCAAGCAAGCTAAACCTGCACCCTGAACTAGACACTAGATTACCGAGGAACGCTAGAGCGAGCTAGACGATGCATTAAAGCGTGGCAGTAGGTTTTAAACACACTGCCCCAAACCAGACTGAACACGACACTGGAGTACTGGACCCTAGAATAGAGATACACACCGAACAAAACTCTAATCAATTGGCGGTGAGTCGTGCTCACCGCCCCAGACCCAACGGCACATAACAGAACACTACACGACATAGCTGAACTACAGGCAACCATGGTTTGCATTAAAAAGTGGCGGTGAGTTGTGCTCACTGCCTCATACTTTACTCAAGTTTAGAGTACTCAAGAGTAGGGCGCTGGACCTCACAAAGAACATCTGTTTCGTCCTTTAGGACTCATCAGGGGAAATACACATTTCCCGACAGTTGGCGGAGAGGTTTTTAATCTCCCCGCCCCATACCCGACAGTACACGAGACGACAAAAGTCCACCTAAGAACACATCGTATCAGTTGGCGGAGAAGTTTTTAATCTCTCCGCCCCAGACTCGAGACAAGCTAAGAACACGCTACAAAACAGGAGGATACAGAAATCTAAAAAACTTGATGCAAAGTGATTTTTTGACTCACTTTGCATCCCGTAGACCACTGTAGTGTACGCTACGCCAGACAACGCGACTATACCACACAAAACAGAATTGAATTTGTGCGGATTTGGTTTAGCAAATCCGCACCCGTACAACACCGCACTTTACAATACATAACGCGACCCAACAACAAGCCATTTAAGACAACAACTCCATCGCGTCTTTCACGCAATCCTCAAATGACAACTGACCGCGATACGCGGGCCGAAGCCACTCGGGAAGCGAGCCATACGCGAAGCGTCGAAACTGTTGAGAGATTAAGAAAGTAACCCCGAGGTCGGTTTCAGAACGAATGTTCCGACCCCTAACTTGGAGCAAATCTAACATCACTCGCCAGTTCCAGAGCGACCACCGCCGACTGCCAAATCGCCTTTCCTCGAAAACCGTTTCCGGTGATTCGGGGTTAGGATAAGCGGGCCTATAGCAAAAGATAACGGGCGCGATTTGCTTTGGCAAATCAACACCTTCGCCGTAGTTGGAGCTTGTTCCAACCAAGCAGTCACCTTCACCTTCGCGAAAACGTTTTGCGCATTCGCGAGGAGTGTGTCCATTGCCGTATGAGATAGCCTCAAGTCCTTCTTCTTTTGCAAGCATGAGAAATTTCTCACGCTCTTCGTTTGAGACTATAATGACAAGTGAACGATGCCCCTCGTCGGCAAATCGCTTTGCAGTTTTTGCTATTAAACGGAGCGCCTTTGTTTTGTCCTGCCGCCGTCTTCCTTTAACGGAAAGATTAGCGGTATCGGTGGGCATATAGATGCGCGCATTCTCAACCGGAAAGGAAGACGGTATAGAGTGATACGCGCCTTTAATTCCCGTCTCAAATCCAAACACATCCGGGTCGCTGATGGTCGCCGAGTAGGCCAGAACATCAGGAGGCATCAGCTTTTGAATCAGTGGAACGACATAGTAGTCCTTCACCACGATTTTAAACTGCACCTTTTCGCGCTCGCCAATCTCTTCTTTGCCAAAGGCAAAGACGAAGTTGAGGGGCGCGCGACCTTTGGTTGACATGGCATACTTGAGAGTATGTTTGAAACGGCGAACGCTTCGCGCAATGTCCTCTATTTGCTTCAGAACACTGCGGTCTTCATTCACGTTTAGCTTTCCAGTCCGAAGAGCCCGACGAGCTTCAGCTTCAAGGACATCCGGCTTCACAGCCATCAAGGCCTCATAGAGATTGGCAATTTCGTCTTCCTCAAGCAGGACTTCCCGCCCGAGACCATTACGCTTTACAAGACGCTTCATATGGAAAAGAAAAAGAGCAAGATGCTCCCGTTCTCCCGATTCAATCGCGCCGAGCGCATCAACCGCCCTTTGCAGTTTCCAATCGGTAATGTCCGTAGACAAAACCGAACGGATAGACTGGGCCATGCGATGCACTTCGTCCACGACCACCGCATCCGGCTTAAACTCTTCCGAGAAAAGAACGGTGTAGAGGTAGAAGGCCGTAGTGCATACAACAATACCACCCTGCTTCGCTTCATACTTCTGCTTGAGGTACTGGCAAGGCAAAGCGCCCGCTGTATGCGTCTCGCCGGTCTCCTGATTTACCCGATGCGGGCAATCAGTAAGAAGCGAACATGGAATTTCGTCCGCCTTGAGTTCTTGCCCAGGGTAGTAGAAACACGGATGTTCGTTCCGGCCGTAGGCGACGCTTACTTCAGGATGCAAAGTTTTCACTTGCTCAACAAGGACCTTGTTCGGCGCAATGTAGAACAAAGAGTTTTTACCTTGCTCCTTAAGGGCCTTGAGATAGGTGTAGCCAATGGCTGTTTTGCCACTCCCTGTAGGAAGCTCAAGAATAACAACTTTTGGTTCTGAACCGCGTTCATCCTTGATAATGGCGAAGGCTTTTTTCTGCGCATCCTTCATAGAAGGATGCCGATCACGAGGAAAATTCCCCGTAAGGTCGAGATGTTTCATTTGGATTTCTCCGTCTTTCAAAGATCAACCGATTTCGTCGTTTCCGACTCATCAGCCCGGATACACATCCGAGAATCGGTGGCGGAAAGTTTCTAAAGAAACTTTCCGCCCAAAACAATACGTCGGTGCACACGACAACACAGTACGTTACACTATGTCATTTGGCAGAAAGACTTTGAGTCTTTCTGCCCCTTACCCTAGCGAAGATGACTAAACCTGACAAAGCCGGACCCAGCATGACCTAGATGAAACGAGTGGCGGAGACTTTCTAAAGAAACTCTCCGCCCCTTAGCCAAGATTGCAGAAGGACAGAGTAGCATAGATGAGACTAGTGAACCGCAGCCTACTTCAAATGTCTGTTTCGCTTTTTCAAGCTCATCAGGCGAAGCACACACTTCGCGACAGTTGGCAGAGAGATTTTCGATCTCTCTGCCCCTTAGATGACCGGACTTAAGTGTAGTCCACCTAACTCCACGCCACGGGAGATTAAAGATTTTGTAGAGAAAAAATTATCCGCCTCCAATGTCCTTAACAATCATCCACCGTTCTTTAACGGCAAATATGATTTGTTCAGGTTTGGTAATTTCTCTAGGAGTGACCGTAACAGACTGCGCGGATGACTCTCCTACGAATAAAAACTTTATGCGATTACCCCGCATGACATATTCTACTCTACGAGTAAATTTACCACCGGCTACTTTTCCAAGCTCAATGCTTTTGATATCATCCCTATCAACAAGATAATTTACGATGGACAAGACATCATTTGCAACCGTGCAATGTCTTCCGAGTTTCGGATGCCGTTTTAGATGAACGGCATGCGGTCCTCGATAAAAACACAAACGCGTATCGAGTTTAAGCGGCATGACCGCCTCCTTTCTTTTGTTAGATCTTAGAGATTGGTGGGTGAACATAGTCAGTTCACCCACCCCGCAGAGGGCATGACGGCAGGCCACGTTACTCCACACCACATAAAAATATTGGCGAGTAAATTTGGGTTCACTCGCCCCGACATGACATCACAGCAGACAAGATAACTCCGCGTAACTCAACGGTACTATATCAAGGAACAACTGTTTCGCTTTTTCAAGCTCATCAGGCGAAGTACACACTTCGCGACAGTTGGCGGCGAAGTAAGAACTTCGCCGCCCAGAACGTCACCCTACTGGAGTTTACGGAGCTGTACGTATCAATACGACAAGTACTATGCCGCCTTAAGCTCTTTGTCTTCAATCTGTTCAAGCTGTGTAAATTCACGCACCTTGAAACGACCAAAGGTACCGCGCTTAGATGGCCGGAAATCACCAAGACCGGCGAACATGCCGGCCTTATTGAAAAGATCTACAACCTTTTCAATGTTGACCTGATCAAGGTCAATTTTTACCACGACCTTAAATGCCCATATGTTAAATTTAGGCCTTACTATACAAACGGCGACACCGCCGCTCGCGCCACTTCTAAGAACACCTTTGCGCTTGTCAGCCACCCACCTCGCCGACTGGTCGGAAAACGGGATGAACTCACTCAACATTCCAGTTTCCTCGTCAACAATTGAGAGGAAAGCGGGAATGAGAGAGGATTCCTTTGTGGACATCTTTGTTTTTTTGTCAAAGATGACCTGGCGACCGGCCTCAACAAGGGAGGCAAAAAGATAGTTGGAAGGGATTCCAAACTCGCCGTTCGTCCCTTTGCAGAGGCGTTGCTCGGCAATTTTTTCGACAGAGGTATCACGCTCTGGCGCCTTGCTTCGTCCAGCCTTACCAAAAAGCAGGGTGTCGAGTATGTCGCTGGTCATCGGATTTTGAAGCATGGGCGAGATGCCTACGCAAGAAACCCGAAAACGTTGTATCCCAGTGTTGTTTTTATTGGCCACTTGGCCCTCCATAGGTTGCTTGAGAGGAACATTTGCCTGTCAGAATGACACACAAACTCCAGCAAGAAAGCTAGCAAATATTTGACTTGATGTCAAGAATAATGTTTAAAAATCATCCGGACCTAAATTACATTTTTTTCATCCTCCAATCTTCTATTTTTTTGTGGTCGCCGGAGAGAAGAACTTTTGGCACTTTGTATTTCTTTTTTTTATAAACAAGCGCTTCCGGTCTGGTATAAACTTCATCATTTAAAACCCGATTTTCTTCAAGGGAATCAAAGTTTCCAAGAACGCCTTTGAGCTGGCGAGATACGGCGTCAATAAAAATAGCCGACGGTATTTCTCCGCCCGTCAAAACATAAGGTCCAACTGAAAGCTCTTCCGCTTTAAGAATTTTTTTTACCCGGGCGTCTATCCCCTCGTAGCGTCCTGAAATCAAGACAACATTTTTGTAATTTTTTGCGATTTTTCTGGCATACTCGTTTGTAAACTGTTTCCCTTTTGGAGAAAAGATAATAATTTTGCTTTTATTTTTAGCTTGTTTTTTTAGAGCTTGTTCAACCGCTTTCACTATAGGCATCGCTTCCATCACCATACCGGGCCCGCCACCATAAGGTCTACCATCAACATAAGAAACTCTCTTACCTGATTTTAGGGGTTCAGCATATTCTCTTGGATTGTAATAACTGATAGTAATTTTTCCTTCCCCCTTTGCCCGCCCCAAAATAGACTCGTTTAAATATCCTTCAATGGCGTCTTTAAAAAGAGTGATGACGTGGAAATTCATATCCAGATTATACTGTACTAACACATCCTTACAAACTCCAGTTTGTAAGGATGTGTTTTGTTGATTATTTATTTTACCGAAACTGATTCAAAAAGTCCCACCAACATTTATACAGACCTTACAAGCTACACGTTCGTACTAGATTTTCAAACCCTCCATCGCCTCATCAACAGACTGCATAGCGGCGCTCTGGACAGGTGCTTCTTTCATACCACCTTCCGGCTCATTGATTTTCAAATTTACCCTAGCGTTATTTTTCATTCCGATAACTCGCAAAATAGTTCTGATAGCTTTAGCTGTGTTACCAGCCCTTCCTATAACCTTGCCCATATCGGCAGAATTGACATCAAGCATCAAAAGGACGCCCATTTCATCAACCGTTCTTTTAATTTTGACATCGTTTGGATTGTCAACAAGAGCTTTTATAACATAATCAA
>CAYGGI010000040.1:0-6665 GCA_964349525.1 uncultured Candidatus Saccharibacteria bacterium | reverse complement strand
ATATAGTCTTGACTTTATTGATTTTTTTGTTAAGATACCAGTATAAGAAGTAAGACCTTCTGCGTTGGGGTTCCGGACGGTACCTCGTTAAAGCAGGGGGCTTTCTTTTTTTATTTAGTATTCTAAATCAAATAAGATTTTGTGTTGAAACATTGTATAAAAATCCATCTCGCCCCTTTCGTATTTTTGAAATAGTGACCATGCTATAAAATCTGTTGCCTGCAATCCCTTGTTTTCATGCGAGGACTCCATTGAAACAGAGATTTTCACTCCGCATGACCTTTTAAGAGAAGACATCAGCTCTTTGATAAATTTCTCTCGAGTTTCTTTTTGGCCATCACTTTTATCTATAATAATAAAAACAACTTCTTGTTTAACAGTCTTATGTTGTTTAAAAAAAGTTTCGAGTAACCTGCGTACTACATTTAGATATATAAATCTTTGAGTCATTTCCTAACCATTTTTGATCTTCTGCTTGTACAGAGAAATACTTAAAATTCCGAGGGTTTTTATGGATACGAGTCTTTTCAGCAATCGCTTTTTTGTAATCCCGCTTTCATGTGTTGCGTGCAATTCACCTCGTTCTTTATTTTTAAAGTTCTTCCATACTTTTTTCACCGCTTGCTCGAGCAATCTCTTATCATCAATAACGATACCGGAAAATACAAACCATTTACTCGATGATTTGCTAAATCCAAGATCTCCGCTTTCATCCAGATAAATATACAACATCGGTCTTTTCCATATAATTTCTAATTATGGCAAATTCACCATAATTAACTTATTTCCCCACTCATGCGGGAAGGCGAGATTTGGTTTTACTCGCAATCGAGGGGTTGCTTCAGCTTTTATTTTTGATGCTCTTCCCGGCCCACCGGGCATCGCATGGACTGGCGACCAACCTACGCCACTTGTCCAACATACTCCGCAGAGAATACAAGACTGCAGACTTTGCATTCTCTGGTTTTGTCGAGTATGGGGTGATTCAGTTTACTGCACCCGCTTGGCGAACAATACCAGTTTTGATAATGTTTCCTCGAAACTACCCTATTCAGCCCTCTTGCCTTTCAGGTATGCGTTATCCCTTGTTCAAGAGATTGTTGCGCAACTTCCCACATCAATGGAGAAACTTCCTACTTCTCCTGTTACTGTTTTATCTAACGTATCCGGCGGGATACAAAACTCGGAAAGATTACTGGAGTTGTTGTTTAATAGGTAAATTATATTCTCGTGTATATAAAAGTCAAGCCCGGCAACGGTGAGGTTGCGGGGCTTGGATTGAGATGAATAATGGATTTGACCTTACATATGGGAATTGAACCCCATTTTGTAAGAAGCCATTGCAATCCCCGACAGGGATACGAGATCTCCCATCTTTCCCTCGGGGACGAGTTTACGGGCATCCGCCCGGATGATGAGAGTGGGTTTAGACTCGGGTATCAAGCCTCTGATTTTTTGAGCCTTGCGACCGATAAAGAAGTTCCATGTGTCGCCTTTTTCATCAACTAAGCAGGGCAGGGCGAACAATGTCTTGCAATTGTAACCTTGAGACTTGAGACACCGATATGCCGCCTCTTTAATTGTCTCTTGTGATCCACACTCAACTCGGGGGAGTAGGAGTGAACCATTTTCTTGTGACAAGATAATTTTCTGGAGGTCAGGGTCGTCAGGTCGCTCTATCCAGCCTATTACTACAACTGATGTCTTTTTCATTGTTAAGTTAGATTTGGAATTTACAAGTGGAATCTACTTAAAACATAGCATGTTATTATAAAAAAGTCAAGCCTAGCACCAAAAAAGCCCAGCTTCTAGGGCTTTTTCGGCTATTTCTTGACCCGTTTTTATTTAATTAAACCGTGTCAGATTTCTTGAATCCTTTATGAACGAGCCATATTCCAAAGACTAGAATCGCTAGTGATACGGTATTGAAGCCAACCGCATAAGGAGTTGCCCAGTAGGCAATATGCTTTAGATTACCTCCAAACAATACTCCCAGAATCACTACTACACCAATCAATTTTTGTAATGTTTTCATGGTTTATAACTTATTAACCTCATATCTATCTAGTACCCCTCCTCCATCATCTCCTCTCTCGTAGGCTGTACCGCCTCGATCATCTTCTGCTTTGGCGAACCTTTGAATCCTGTACCTGCTGGGATGAGGCGGCCGATGATGATGTTTTCCATGAGACCGACGAGATCGTCTTCACTACCGCGGATGGCGCTATTGATGAGCACGCGAGTAGTATGCTGGAATGACGCGGCTGAAAGGAAGCTCTTGCGTGAGAGCGAAACATCAGCGATACCCATGGCGACCTGCTCGACCTTTGCGGGAGCTCCACCGGTTTCCTTTGCTTTTGCATTCTCTTCCTGGAGCTGCAATTCATCGACGATCATGCCTTCCGTGAGGTTCGTATCGCCTCCGAGGGTCACCTTGCGTCGAGAGAACATCTGCTTCACAATAATCTCGATGTGCTTGCGAGCCACTGTTTCTCCCTGGAGCTCGTAGATCTTGCCGATTTCTCCGATGACATAGTTCTTTGCTCGTTCTGCGCCGCTATATTTGAATATTTCGTCAATGTCTGCAGAACCATCGGTCAAGAGGTCTCCTTTCTTTATCCTATCTCCGACTTTCACGAGTGGAACACGCTTATAGTTGAAGAGGTATTCGATAGCACCGTCCTTTTCTCCGCCCATTTCACCTGCTTTGCCTCCGGCTTTTTTGACCTTTGGTCGATCCTCGAGATCTGGAATGACTTTTATTACCTTTTCTTTTACAAGATCCTTGATTTCAGAGATGACTCCGCTGACTGTTGCTACGACAGCAGGATTCTTTGGTCGGCGCTTCTCGAAGACTTCTTCGACGCGAGGGAGACCCTGCGTAATGTCTCCACCAACAGAGGCTGTTCCTCCGGCGTGGAAGGTACGCATCGTGAGCTGTGTTCCTGGCTCTCCGATAGCCTGTCCAGCGATAGTTCCGACAGCTTCTCCGAGCTCAACCAGTTTGTTCTTTCCGAGGTCGATACCGTAGCACTGCGCGCAGACACCCTTGATACTCTTACATGAGAGCGGTGAGCGAACTTTGACCGCGGTCACACCAGCTTCCTCGACTTTGAGTGCTTCCTGCTTGCTCAAAAGATGATTTTTCTTGTACATTACTTTTCCATCTGTATCAGCAATATCGTCGGCAAGCACTCGTCCGCGAATATTTTTTGACAATGGAATCTCAATACCTGATGCTGTCTGCTTTTTAATTTCAATAAATTCCTTCGTTCCACAATCCTCCTCGTTGATCATGACATCCTGTGCCACGACGAAGAGTTTTCGCGTGAGGTATCCGGCCTTCGCGGTGTTGAGGGCGGTGTCGGTCAGACCCTTTCGAGATCCGTGAGTGGTAATGAAGTATTCGATCGGCGTGAGTCCCTCCTTTGAACATGATAGAATCGGGAACTCGATCGTACCTGTCGTCGAAGAGATAAGTCCCTTCATTCCGGCCATCTGGGTAATCTGTGCGATAGAACCTCGAGCTCCGGAGGTGAACATGTCATGAACTGATCCCATTTTATCAAGCGAACCTGGGATGAGTTTCTCGACATCGGTCTTGGCCTTGTGCCAGATTTCAATATTCTTTCTCATGCGCTCTTCTTCGGTAAGGAGACCTTCGTCGAACTGGTGCATGATGAGGTCGGACTGCGTTTTTGCCTTGCCGATAACATCATACTTACCCTTTGGAACTACAACATCGTCGATTCCCCAGGTCGTGCCGGAGTGTGTCGTATATTTGAATCCGAAAGTCTTGATCTTGTCGAGCACTGGTGGAAGCTTGCTCATCTCGTAGATGCTCAAGAAATCGTCGACGAGGATGTTGAGTCTCTTGCGATCGATTTCCTTGTTGATGTACGGATAATCATCAGGAAGAAGTTCGTTAAAGAGGATGCGACCGACGGAAGTCTCAAAGAGTTTACCATCGTACTCAGCATACTTTGCAGTTTTTGGCGCCATAACTTTTATTTTCGTACGGAAGGAAATTGCGCCGTAGTTCTGCGCGGTGATTGCCGCGGTAGGATCTTCGAAGATTTTTCCTTCTCCGACTTCACCGTCAACAGATTTCGTAATCCAGAAACATCCGAGGATAATATCGAGAGGGTTCGAAGCCACCGTAGGATCTCCTGATCCGGGTTTCAAAATATTTTTGTCGGAAGCCATAATTTCCTTTGCCTCGAGCTGGGCTTCTACTCCGAGTGGCACGTGGACGGCCATCTGGTCTCCGTCGAAGTCGGCGTTGAAGGCGCGACAGACGAGAGGGTGAACCTGGATAGCGTTGCCTTCGATGAGGATAGGGCGGAAAGCTTGGATACCAAGGCGGTGCAAGGTAGGAGCACGGTTGAGGAGAACATACTTGCCCTCGATAACTTCCTCGAGAATTTCCCAGACTTCCTTGACCTGATCGTCAATGAGTCGTCCTGCACCACGGATATTGTAGGCAAGTTCTTTTTTCAAAAGTCCGGAGATGACGAAGGGTTTAAAGAGTTCAAGGGCCATGTGCTTTGGAATTCCACACTGGTCGAGGGAAAGCTGAGGCCCGACGACGATGACGGATCGTCCAGAATAATCAACGCGCTTTCCGAGGAGGTTCAGTCGGAAGAGACCGCGCTTGCTCTTGAGGTTATCTGAAAGTGATTTCAACGCGCGCTTCTGGGCCTGTATAGCCGCAGCTCCTGTCGCGCTACCATGACGAATAGAGTTATCGATGAGTGCGTCAACGGCTTCCTGGAGGATCCTCTTTTCATTACGAAGAATAACGTCAGGCGCCATGATTTCCTTGAGTTTGATGAGGCGGTTATTGCGGTTAATAACGCGGCGATAAAGGTCGTTGATATCGGATGTCGCGTAGCGTCCTCCATCGAGAGCAACCATCGGTCGGAGGGCTGGTGGAATAACAGGAATACGAGTAAGGAACATCCATTCCGGTCGGCTTCCCGACTTTATCATGGCCTTGATGAGTGAGAGTCTCTTTGAAATTTTTTCTCGTTCGAGAGTGCTTGCCTGCTCGAGTTCGGCTTCAAGCTCGGTGTTGAGCTTCTTGAGATCGGTCTTCTTTAATATTTCGAAAATCGCTTCAGCACCGATACCAGCCTCGAAGAGGGCGCCGTACTTCATCGAATATTTATGATACTGGATCTCATCCATGACGAAGCCTGGGGTCAGGCTCTCGATTTCCTTTCGCGCATTGACGACGAGTTCCTTGAGAGCTTCCTTTGTCTTGTCATCCTGTGCGTTCTTTACTTTTGTTTTAAATTCACTATCGAGTTCCTTTAGGAATTTCTGCTTTTCAACATCAAATATTTTCGTAACGATGTATCCGGCAAAGTAAACAACCTTTTCAAGGTCGCCTGTCGACATACCCATGAGGAGACCGATGCGTGAAGGCATTGAGCGGAGGAACCAGATGTGGGAAACGGGTGTTGCAAGCTCAATATGTCCCATTCTCTCGCGGCGAACAATAGATCGTGTGATTTCCACTCCGCATTTCTCGCAGGTAATTCCCTTGTAACGAATTCCTCGATACTTTCCACAGTAACACTCATAGTCGCGGTCAGGGCCGAAGATCTTCTCATCGAAAAGTCCGCTCTTCTCGCTTCTCTGAGTGCGGTAGTTGATCGTTTCAGGCTTTGTAATTTCACCGAAAGACCACTCGAGGATTTTCTCGGGAGAGGCGACGCCGAGCTTCACGGCATCAAAATCAAGGGGTTCCATATATTTTTTTGTATTTATTGGCTGTTGCATATATTTTTTGTTATTGATTTTGATAATTATTCGCCGTCTGTTTCAGCGCCATTCTTTTTAATAAGCTCAACATCGAGCGCGAGACCTTTCAACGACTTTAGCAAAACATTAAATGATGCAGGCAAGTTTGGCTGTTGGAGTCTCTCGCCCTTGACGATCGAGTCGAATGCCTGTGAGCGTCCCTGGATATCGTCGGACTTGATGGTGAGAATTTCGCGGAGCGTATATGCCGCACCGTGACCGAGGAGTGCCCAGACTTCCATTTCTCCGAATCGCTGACCTCCACCCTGCGCCTTTCCTCCGAGTGGCTGTTGGGTAATGAGAGAGTAAGGACCGATCGAGCGCATGTGGATCTTGTCCTCGACCATGTGGTGAAGTTTGAGAATGTACATGTATCCGACTGCCACTGGCTGGTCAAAGTATTCACCAGTTCGTCCGTCGCGGAGTTTCATCTTTCCGCTGGCGTCGAAGCCTGCCTTGACGAGCTCTTCTTTAATCTCGACATCAGTCGCACCGGTAAATGGCGGAACAATGGCCTGATAGTTCAAGGTGTTGGCCGCGAGTCCGAGGTGGAGCTCGAGGATTTGTCCGAGGTTCATACGAGATGGCACTCCGAGTGGGGTGAGGATAACATCAACTGGGCGACCGTCCTCCATGTATGGCATCTCTTCCTCGGGAAGGATGCGGGAGATGACTCCCTTGTTTCCGTGGCGACCGGCGAGCTTGTCTCCGACAGAGACGTTTCGCAATTCGGCAACTTCGATATAAATTTTCTTTATAATTCCACTCTCGAGCTTGTCCCCTTTCTCTCGCGAGAAAATCTTGACGTAAATAATGCGACCTCGCTTGCCTCCCTCCATTTTCTTTGCAGTGTCCTT
>CAYGGI010000039.1:0-6921 GCA_964349525.1 uncultured Candidatus Saccharibacteria bacterium | reverse complement strand
TCGAACCAAGGACCTTTCGAGTATCAGTCGAATGCTCTACCAGCTGAGCTACGCGCGCATTTTTTCAATATTACCCCAATATCTTCTTGACTGCAACAAAATCACCTTCGCGATCTGGTGCTTCCCTAAGCAGAGCTTCGCGGTCCTCGGGAGAGGTCGTCACGGCGATATCCTCACGGAATACATTGTGAACTGCCCCGGTAGCGGGTGTAATGTCGGTATCTACCGTGGCTTTCTTTATCTCATCCACATAGGTCAAAATAGAGTCGATTTCCTTGGTCATTTCGACCTTCTCGGAGTCATCGAGCTTGATGCGGGCGAGGGTAGCAAGCTTTTCGATTTCTTGGGGGGTGATCATGCAAATGAGTTTACCATTATATTTGTTCGACGAGAAGTTTGTTTTTCTTTTTTGTCCATGAATACGAAGCGTGGAAGCACTAACTCGGTGCCGACAGCTTTCGCTAGTCTATGAAGAAAATCAAGGCTTGGCAGAACTCTACCGCTCTCAACCCTTGCGATACTCGGTTGTTTAGTCTTCATTTTTTTTGCAAGTTCGCCCTGAGTAAGACCAGCGAAAAGTCTCGCCTCTGTTACAAGAAGACTCACATCAAATTCCCAGTCATCTATCTTGGGAATATCTCTGGCTTCATTTTTTTTAAGGTATTCGTCAAATGTCATGTTATTTGTTGTATTCTATCGCATGCTTTATCTATATCCGATTTTCTAATTTTTTGATCTTTTTTATGGAAACCATGTACTGCTATGAATTTAGACTTATTATTTTCTTCCCTAATAACTCCTAATAATCTTACTTCAATCCCGACACTGAATCTAATTTCCCAAAATTCCTCATTTATTACTCTCCCTATATCCTGACTTTGCCGAAGGTGTAAAAGTGAATGTGTCTGGAACCGATTCAACAATTTTTTTACTCGTTCACATTCGACATTCTTTCTTCTACTTAATTCATCAAAAAATTCAGCGACGGGACAAGACCCATTCTCATTTACCCACAACTCTAATTCCCATTTCTTGTCCGGATTCTGTATTTGCATTATTGATAATACTTAAGCTCATAAAGTAAGTATAACCAATCCGTTATATTTGTCAAATTAGAATTATCGAATCATCTTCAAAAACTCCTCTTCGGTTATCACCTTAACCCCCAACTCCCTCGCCTTATCAAGTTTCGAGCCGGCACTCTCACCCGCCACGACATAGGAAGTATTTTTCGACACAGAGCTCGAGACTTCCCCACCGAGTGTACGCACTTTTCCTTGCGCCTCCGTCCTATCCATATTCATTGTTCCCGTAAACACAAAGGTCATATCTGCCAATGGTAGGTTGGCTTTTGATTGAATCTTTTCTATTTCGACATATTTCAGAAGATTCTTAATCAACTTCTTGTTCTCCCCTTTTTTGAACCAATCAACGACTGCCTGTGCCACCACTGGACCGACTCCGTGCATAGCCTCGAGCTCTTCATATTTCGCTTCCATTATTTTTTCAATAGTCCCGAAATGCTCGGCGATATCGTAGGCTGTCTCTTCGCCGACCTGAGGGATGGAAAGTGACGCGAGAAAACGCGGGAGGGTGGTTTTTTTACCCTTCTCGATTGACTCGAGCAAGTTATCCACAGACAATTCTCCGAAGCGTGGAAGGGCGAGAAGGTCGCCACGCTTGAGGGTAAAAATGTCATCGAAAGTCGAAATGAGATTGTTGTCGAGGAGAACATCGATGATTTTTGGTCCGAGACCGTCGATATTAAAACATTTTTTCGAAACGAAATAGTAGAACTTACGTTTGTGCTGTTCGAGGGAATCTGTAGAAACACACCGCCATGCCGCCTGCCCCGGGATCCGCTCGATCGAGCCGTCGCCACCGCAGAGCGGAACGTGCGTGGGAAAGGCATAGGCTTTCGAATTTTTTGATCGGAGTTCCTTCACCACAGAGACGATATCAGGTATAACATCACCAGCCTTCTGGAGAATGACGGTATCGCCGATACGCACATCGAGCCTCTTTATTTCATCCTCATTATGCAGAGTAGCCCGAGACACCGTCGAGCCGGCCACGGAAACAGGTCGTAGGTGAGCCACGGGAGTCACCACACCAGTGCGACCGACCTGGAAGACTATATCCTCGAGCACTGTTGTAACCTGCTCTGCCGGGAATTTAAAGGCGATGCCCCAGCGCGGAGCCTTGCCGGTGTAGCCGAGGAGGTCTTGGTAATGGCGCTCATCGACTTTGACAACAATACCATCGGCGAGATAGTCCTCTTTACCCATTTTTCCTTTCCATTCTTTCCAATACACGATGACATCCTCAATATTTTTGCAATGTTTAAAGTATGAATTCACTTTGAATCCGAGTTCCTTTAAAAATCCGAGTTCAAGCGATTGTCGTTCGGGAGTATCTGAATACTGGGCAATGTCATAGATAAATGTCCGAAGCTTTCTTTCAGACGCAATCTTCGGATCGAGCTGGCGGATGGAGCCGGCGGCGACATTCCTAGGATTGGCAAAAGGTTCCTCGCCATTTTTCTCCCGCGCCTTGTTGAGCGTCTTGAGTTGACTCTTTGCCATCCAGACCTCGCCTTCGACGATGATATCGACAGGCTTCTCGAGCTTGAGAGGAACCGACTCTATCGTCCTGACATTTTCCGTGACATCCTCACCTATTTTCCCATCGCCTCGCGTCGCTGCGGTCGTAAGCAAGCCTTTTCTGTATTCCAGTACAACTTTCAATCCATCAATTTTATGTTCGCAGGTATATGTCGGTGCAGGATTCGCTATTCCTTCTTGCGTTAAAAATCTTTTAACCCTCGCATCAAACTCGCGCATTTCCTCGGGAGAAAAGGCGTCGTTGAAGGACCACTGGGGAACCTTGTGCGCGACTTTGACAAATTCGGGAAGCGGCTTCCCTGCCACTCTCTGCGACGGTGAGTCGGGGGTAATGAGCTCGGGATACTGGGTCTCGATCTCTACAAGCTCGTGCTTGAGAGAGTCGAGAGCGGTCTCGGAGATGGAGCCCTGGTCGAGAACGTGATATTCATAGCGGTATTTTTCAATCGCTTCGCGGAGCTTCTTGAGCCGTTCTATGGTGTCTTTTGGCGCCTGTGGCATGTGATAAGGATATCACAATTTTTCCTAGAATGAATACTCAATGGCGCGTTCCACCCTCTTCGAACTGGCGGCACTACAACTACCACTATTATTCGGCACATCACTGACCCATCCTGTGTTGTAACCCTTTGAAGTAATGACGGTACCTGTAACACTTTTGTTGACTGTCACAATAGCACATGAGGTGCCCGAGCCCCCGTAGATTTCAAAGACGTATGGCGAATTTTGTGAAATAAGAGAGAGGTTTTGTTTACACTTTGGCTTAAGGAGCCACCCGACATTAGCAGGATCAAAAACATTAGAATCGTCAGCATAAAGCGCACATTCGAGACCACCATCCGCAGCGTAAAAGGCATAGACGGATTCGCGAGCCGCAGAGGCAAGAAGGAATTCTTTTTTGCTAATCGTCAATATTGATATACCGACTGCGAGAACGAGGGAGGATACGAGCACGGCGAAAAGTAACGTGTATCCCTTGTCATATTTGATCTGTGAGTTTCTTTTCATACTTTTATATATAAATTAGAGGATAACATTGAACAGTTCGCTGACAAGGACAACGGAATTACTGATGGTGCCACTCTGCCATGTGACTCTGACGGTGACGGTCATTTCATCGTCACCCAAATTATTGGAACTGCAGGAAGCATTAAATTTCCCGGAGGAAGTCGGCGTGCAGGGCAGGTTAGCCCTCCATTGAACACCATTCAGAAGGTTGGTGCTTCTTTGATTTTTAATAGATTCCATAAGATTTTGGGCATAGAATGAAGCGGTCACCTGATCCTTGGCGTAGGTTGCGGCGAGAAGGCCTTTCTGGGCGATAGTCAGCGGACCTGCGATCGAGATCATGAGAATAGCAATGGCCACGAGTGTCTCGATAATGGTGAAGCCTTTATTCTTTTGTGGTGTAAAAAATTTCATATGCTTTGATTCAATTTAATCCCTGATTCTCTGTGACACTTTCGTCTGTATGGAAAAATATGTCTTATCCTTCTCTTTTTTTCCGACATAGCCGTCAAAAGAGAAAGACGCCCAAGCCTGTTCCTTAGATGTCTCCTCGTGGAGGTCTAGCGTCGAGTCGGTGATAACGATGTCGGGGGAAATGAGGTCTTGAAAATCACTATCCGCTACAACAGGAGCACTACAGTTCTGTCCTTTTTGGAGAGTGCTATCCTGAAATTTGTACGAAACATTGCATCCGCTAACACCGTTCTTTTTTGTCTTGAAATTGACTCGCCATTTCTTCTCACTTCCTGTATCTGCCTGCTCTCCGTAGTCAGTCCCCACCCTCATCTCGCGCGACATCGACTCGAGGGCAAAGTTGAGGTTGTTGATGGCGGTTTTCAGCGTGAGCGCCTTCCTATTGGCATCCATGATTTTCATAAGCGCGCCGACAGCGACGAGAGCAACGACGGTGAAGACTCCGAGCGAGACGATCATCTCGATGAGAGTGAATCCGGAGGAACTTTTTCGCGATGGTCTTATGTTAAATAAATTCATAGGTAGACTGTATACATATTATTGCACCGATATCTGCCCTGTCGATCGAATGACTATTGTTCTCGTACTACTGCCGTCTTTCGACTGGACGACGATCTCTCCGTAGGCATTGCTTCCATTAATCATAGCACTCGGATCGGGTCGTCTGAAAGAGATTACAAGAGCAGGGATATTCGTAGAACAATTCCCACCAGGACCCGAACCAGCACAGACCGACTTTATACTGCTCCCCCCTTTAATATTCGTTGTGGCGTTTACCTCTCCACCGATCAGGATAAATTTCTTTTCTCCCGCAACGAAACGTGTGGTGTAAGTTATGTTGTCAAAGACATTATTTGACCCCTTGGCATTAAGCCCGTAGGACTGCGCCGTGCGGATATTGAGAGCGATATCGTAGGCGAGGTTGGTCAAAAGCACGCCCTGGTCGAAGGTGCCGTATTTCGCAACCATGAGCCCGGTCATGACGACGAAGATACCGACGGTCACGATGAGCTCGACGAGTGTAAATCCTTTGTTCATTTTTTTCTGGATTTTCTGCATGATTATATTTTTACATATTCGGCAAAGGGCGCGAGATCAATGACCTTAACACCAGAGAGCAGAACAATGTACATCCCGAGTACGAGGTACGGACCAAAAGGGATTTCGTATTTCGACTTTAGTTTCTTAAAGACGATATACATCCAGAGGAGACTGACGACCGCACCGATCCAGAATGCGAGTGCGATCGCCGATATCCCTGCGTTGATACCGAGTATCCAGCCGATACCGAGTACAAGCTTGGCATCCCCGAGTCCCATCCACGTACCCTTCGAAATGAGCCAGAGGAGGGCGAATGGCAAGGCAAGCACCGGACCAGCGAGAAGAGCCCACCATGTCGGCGTGACGAACGAGAGAGTCGGTGAAATGAAAAGGTGCGCGAAGGCCAGGGCGCTGAAAGTATATGAGAGCACGTCAGGTATGATCTTATGCTTCACATCATACATCGTCATGATGAGGAGCAGGCAGGTGATGAAGATATAGAAGAGGGTTGTGATGCTCGCCTCGATCGTCAGTGGTGGGAATGTGTAGAAAATTCCTACGAAGAGAGTTCCAGTGAGAATCTCGATCAACGGATACTGCCACGATATTTTACTCTTGCATCCCTTACACTTGCCTTTTTGAAACAAAAAACTGAAAACAGGCACGAGCTCATGCCACTCGAGACTCTTCCCGCAGGAGAAACATTTCGATCGCCCTTTGAGCCCCATACCGGTGTTGTAGCGTAGGGCAACAACATTCAAGAAACTTCCGATGAGGGTGCCGAGGATGAATGAGAAGATGAGGGGAAAGCTGGGCATTTATTTTGATTGGACGCAGTAGTAGGGAGCCGCACAGTTTCCGCTCGGAGGATTGATCGTCGGTACCGTAACGCTCTCGGGTGGAACAGCCGAGCTATTTTCAAGCCTGGCCTGCAAAACATAGTCTGTAGCATTACCGTTTATGGCATACGCATACGATGTGCCGGCGTAGTTATCAGTGGGGACTTTTGATATGAAGCTACCAACAGTCAGACTGTTGCAAATCGATGTAGTTTCGGTAATAGCCGAAGGATAACTGCTACATCTATCGTATACCAATTCCAATGTCAGCTGTATCTGTGCAATATCAGAAACCCTTTTTGCGTCTCGTGACTTCGACTTTGCAGCGGTAAAGTTCGCCATAACGATAGCAGTCAGGATCCCGATGATGGCGATGACGACGAGAAGCTCGATCAAGGTGAAGGCTTTATAGGGGCTTGAAGAGGACATTGATAAAAATTGATTGAAAAGTTAGCAGGTAATATCTCCGGAAGTCAAAGATGTAACTTCCTTTGATGCTCCAGTCGAATCAACACACCACCCTGAGCTCGCTGTTGTGGGCGACTTCAGAGATACAGCGGCGGCCCAACCACCTGCAACATCATGACAAACAGCTGCATAGTAACTTAAGGATGGAGTTGAACCCCCGGAAGCACTGTACATAAAGACTGCTGCACTAGTAGTCCCAACCGCTGTGCCTGCACCCAATTTTGCTGCGGCAGCAGAAACCTGAGAGGAAATATTGTTACCATTCACATTACCACAGACACCAGCGTAGGAAGTATTGTTGCCTGTTGTCGCATAGTAGAGATTCGCCAATGTGCGTGCGCCAGTGAGATTTGATTTGATAGCAGCATCCACCCCCTTACCTCGTGCCGAGTTGAGGGATGCGAGAACTACCGATGATAGTAAACCAACAATGGAAATCACGACTAGAAGTTCAATCAATGTAAATC
>CAYGGI010000038.1:0-7116 GCA_964349525.1 uncultured Candidatus Saccharibacteria bacterium | reverse complement strand
TGTGTGCAGTATACCAGAAAAAGATGCTATAATTAACCCCATTATGAAATCACAAAAAATTGTATTTGCATCGCTTCGTTATGTTATGAGTTTTATTTTTCTTTGGGCGTTTTTTGATAAGACATTTGGACTTGGTTTTGCAACGAAATCCGCCGGCGCATGGATCCATGGCGGTTCTCCGACTGCGGGGTTTCTCAGTCATGCAGTCAAGGGACCCTTTGTTGACTTTTTCCACAGTCTCTCTGGAATGGTCATCGTTGATTGGCTTTTTATGCTCGGATTACTCGGAGTTGGTCTGACCCTCCTGGTGAATAAATATGTCAAATGGGGGGCGATTGCTGGTTCAATCATGTTTGCGCTTATGTATGTCTCGCTCATGATGCCGGAGAATAACCCGATCATTGATGAACACATAGTTTACATTTTGGTACTTTTCCTCATTGCAGGGAAGAAGGAGGACTAAAAAAGGACTAATGGGTGGGGTGGCCTCATACAAGCCCTTGCATTACAAATGAGAAAAGGGTATAATGTACCCGTAGAGTTCTTCACAGCATGGAATTAGGACGAGTTGGACGGTTTGGTATCGGCTCATGACTTTTCGCCAGACGTTCTCACGAACTTCTGGTAGTACTCTCAGTCGCATTTTTGCCCCGATACCTCACTTTCCCACTTTCCTTCCTCCTGTTGTTTGTTTACTCCCGCCCCCGCCTTTGCACTCTGTGTAAAGGCGGGTTTTTCGTTGGGAGAACTTCCTTTTCTAGGAGAAAAGCGTAGAATGGGGTTATGTCGAGAAAAGATATCAAACTCACTAAGAATAATAGCTTCTCAGAGTTCCTACTCTATACTACACCAAATGGCAAGGTGAAGGTGGAGATTTTTCTACATGACGAGACGATATGGCTAACTCAGAAGAAAATTGGAGAACTCTTTGATGTTGAATCAAATACGATCACTTATCACTTAAAAGAGATTTACGAATCAGGTGAATTAGATAAAAATTCAACTACTCGAAAAATTCGAGTAGTTCAAAATGAAGGAGTTAGAGATATAAATAGGGAACTGGAATTTCATAACCTCGATGCCATTATCTCTGTAGGATATCGGGTAAACAGTACCCGAGCCACTCAATTTCGTATTTGGGCCACCGAGAGACTCCGAGAATATATCATTAAGGGATTTACCATGGACGATGAGCGACTCAAGGATCCCAATGGATTTTTCGGACATGATTATTTCGAAGAACAGCTTTCAAGGATTAGAGATATTCGATCAAGCGAACGGCGCATGTATCAGAAAGTAACCGATATCTATGCCCTATGTAGCGCTGACTATAATCCAAATGAAGAGATTACAAAGCAGTTTTTTGCGACCGTGCAAAACAAACTCCACTTTGCAATTACGGGAAAAACTGCAGCAGAAATAATACAGACAAGAGTAGATAGCAGAAAGCAAAATATGGGACTGACAGTTTGGAAAAATTCGCCAAAAGGCTCGATTAGAGAAACTGATGTTGTCAACGCCGGCCAAGTTAGTTACGAAGTCGCCGAAGCGCTCGCGCTCAAGGAATATGATAAATACAGAGTTGTACAAGATAAAAATTATATCTCTGACTTCGATCGGGAAGTGAAGAAGATAGTGGAGGGGAAGAGAAAAGCTCCTCATGCAAAAAAGAAAAAATAATCAAACGGTAAAAGTGGCAGAAACTCCCACTCTCTCCTGGAGTCCACAAGCTCTCGAAGCTCTGCGCATCATGAACGACACCTCCGATCATCTCTTCCTGACGGGAAGGGCAGGAACGGGTAAGTCGACATTGCTGACTGAATTTCGTAAAAATACAAAGAAGCGCATCGCCGTTCTCGCGCCGACCGGCGTCGCGGCGGTGAATGTCGGCGGGCAGACCATTCATTCTTTTTGCGGATTCAAGCCGGACATTACTCTGAAGAAAGTAAAAAAGCTGGCTGATGATGACAAAAGGGTAAAGGTCTTGGCCAAGCTCGACGCCATCGTTATCGACGAGATCTCCATGACCCGGGCAGATATCCTCGATTGTTTCGAGAAATTTCTGCGACTGAATCGCAGGCCGAACGATGGTCGTCCTAGCAATGTTCCTTTTGGTGGCCTACAAATTATTATCATCGGTGACCTCTACCAGCTCCCTCCCATCGTCACTTCCCAGGAGAAAGCGGCGTTTGAATCTCTGTACACCAGCCCGTATTTCTATAGCGCCACATCATTCAATCCGAAACTTTTTCATTTCATCGAACTCGAACAGGTCTATCGCCAGGCCGATGAAGGGTTCATTAAACTTTTAAATGCTATTCGTAATAATAGTGTTGATGAGGATGATCTGACCCAATTAAATACAAGGTACAAAAAGGTGCGCAAGGAATCATCGGGTAATTTTGTCGTCTGCCTAACTTCGACAAATGCAAAAGCCACAGAAATAAATCTCAAAAAACTTGATGAATTATTATACGAAAAAGAATTCATCTCCGAGGCCGACATCACCGGCCGTTTCGACCGTTCGCACATGCCGACTGACGAGATCCTCCGGCTCAAAGTCGGCGCGCAGGTCATGTTGCTCAACAACGATCCAGGAGGGAAATGGGTCAACGGCACGATGGGCGTGGTGGAGGATATCGATGAAGAAGAGGAAGTCGTCACCGTCCGGCTCGAGACTGGCGAGAGCCATAACATAGCGAGGAACGGATGGGATGTCTTCGAATACTTCGTCGACGGTTCTGGCGGGCTCAAGACCAACACCATCGGCACCTTCGCGCAGTACCCGCTCAAGCTCGCCTGGGCGCTGACCATCCACAAGAGCCAGGGCAAGACCTTTGACCAGGTGACGATCGACCTCGGGCGGGGGACATTCGCGCACGGCCAGCTCTATGTCGCTCTCTCCCGTTGCAGGACGCTCGAAGGCATCACGCTCTGCCAGCTGATCGAGAAGCGGCATGTGATCATGGATTGGCGGGTCGTCCGCTTCGTGACCGAGCTCCACTATGCGAAGTCCGAGGAACGCCAGCCGATCGAAGCCCGCATCCAGATGATCGAGAAGGCCATAGAGAATAGAAATAAAAGTGTGAATGGCATTGTGTCCGCAGATAGTTGCACGCTCGAGATTGTTTACCTGAAAAATAATGATGAGAAGTCGCGTAGAGTGATCGAGCCGATCAGGATTGGTGAGATGGAATATAAAGGGAAGAAATATCTCGGCGTCGAGGCGTTCTGTAGGCTGAGGGGAGGCGTGAGGGTTTTTAGGGTGGATAGGATGGTGGGGGTAAGAGAGGCTTAGGATAAAAATGGCATATTATTCGAAAAAAGAATATAATCAAAAAAATATGGGAGAATTTGGAGACAAATTATATAATAGTCATGGTGTATTGTGGAGAACGGTCATCAATTCTAGAAACATTGAATTTATTGCCGATAGTCCGCTATGTCCAAATAGTACATGCCACATGGTCTTAGCAAACCACACTGACAGTTTTTACTGTGCTAAATGTGACAAAACATATCTTCGTAAAAAGGACTACAGCACTACTTTACTTGAAGTTAGATCGTCATGGGAAGGTTTTTTAACATTACATCATCCGGTCTATTCACTGGATTTACCGCCAACAAAAGTCCGTGATGAGGATAAAGAAGATGAAAATTATTGGGTACAAGCCCGCATAGTTGAAAAAGATGGAAAGAGGATGGCAGTAGTATATTTCGGCGAAAGAATGAAAGGGCAACATAAGGACGACTACTCCCAGATATTCTTGGATTTCGATGATGAGCAACTACGCTTTGATAAAAGTAATAAAAACCCAATGAAACTCTTGGCTAAATTAACCGCGGAGTTCCCAGATTCAACTACAAGTCTGAAAAAGAATAGAGAATAAAATTGAAGTAAATTTGGAAAATAAAACAAAATCCGTATTCCTACGGATCTGTAAGCGAGGTGTACCTTTCTGTCGCCGTCATGCCTAGTGGTGCTGCTTGTGTTGGGTCCTGAAGGTCTCCTTCATTCGGGCTCTACATAAGCCAGTACGTTTTGCTTAAGTGACCTCTATCTTCCTTACCATTTCTTATCGTGCGGATGATGAGGCATAGTAGCCAGCATTGTACCCAGGCCAATTCCCGCATCTCCGTACTGCTGCATTTTCTGTATTTCACTCAAGGGATTTTGTGAAACAGAATAGAGATAATGCATTCCATCTCGGAATTTAACTGTGAAGCTGTTCGCGGTATACTCGTATGCCTCGACTCCTGACTTTCCTGATAGATTTTTGTAAATCGTCATGTGTCCTTGAAGTAGTTACCCTGATAAATTACCAGCCCGACTAATCTGGTGTAATCAATTGTATTCCTTTTTACCCCTTCGGTCTATGTTTTGCTTCTTCTTTTAAAATAAAAATGCTAAAATACCCCACATGGTTGTTGTCTTACCTAAAAAGATTTTAGCTTCAGTCGGATTAAAACCTTATTTCAAGAAGGATAATTTTGTTTTGTACAATGGAGATTCTATCCAGGTCCTCAATCAGCTACCCGAAAATTCTATCGATATGATATTCGCAGATCCACCTTATAATCTCTCAAATGGCGGATTTACAGTTCATGCTGGCAGAATGGTGAGTGTGGATAAGGGTGATTGGGATAGAAGTAAAGGTTTTGAAGATGATTATAATTTTCATTTCAAGTGGCTGGAGGCATGCCGTCGAGTACTGAAACCGGAAGGTACTCTGTGGGTAAGTGGAACATATCACTCAATTTATCAATGTGGACACGCCATACAGTCACTTGGCTACCATATACTAAATGATATCTCTTGGTTTAAGCCAAATGCATCCCCCAACTTGAGTTGCAGATTCTTTACCGCTAGTCACGAGACTCTGATCTGGGTGCGGAAAGAAAAAAAGGCGCGACACACCTTTAATTATGATATTATGAAAAATGCTGAATGGCCTGAGGATGCACTAAAGAAACCAGGTCTTCAAATGCGCTCAGTTTGGTCAATGGGTACACCAAAACCAGCTGAAAAGAAATATGGAAAGCATCCAACGCAGAAACCTTTAGATTTATTGAAGCGCATAGTCCTAGCTGGCACAAATGAAGGAGATGTGATATTAGATCCATTTACAGGTAGCTCAACAACTGGATTGGCTAGTGTAATGCACAATAGAAAATTTGTCGGAATAGATTTGGAAAAAAAGTATTTGGATTTATCGATTAAAAGATTTAATGATTTGTAATTACCGCCATGAAAATAATTACTCGTGCAGTTGCGATAAGGAATCTGAAAAAATATATTGGTCAGGACTTACGTGCTTTGGCTGAAAAGCATGGAATCACGATATATAAAAAAGGCAAACAAAATAAAGGTTGGAAGGGATTAGTCTTAGAGAGACTTGCTGGTCTAGAGAATAATGTTTCAAAAGCACCTAATGGCCTCACATATGAATTGAAATCTGTTAGCTTCCACAATAAAAAAGAGATGTTAGTGCCGAAGGAAACCATGGCTATAACCATGATAAATCCTGATGAGCTCAAGGCGCACTCTTTTTTCGAGAGTCATTGTTGGGCGAAACTAAAAACTTTAGTTTTCTGTGCAGTAATGTGGCATGGGCAAAATGCCAAGGAAGCACAACTAATTAAGGTTGTTAGTTTAGATTTCCTTGAAACAGATGAACTTATCAAAGAGATTCAGGCTGATTATGAATTTATAAGACAAAAACTCATCAATAATGGATTCGAGGCTCTTACAGGAAAAGATGGAAAATGGATACAGGCAAGAACGAAGGGAGCAGGCCATGGATCAGAAAGTCGTGCTTTTTATGCTCGTACAGGCCTAGTTAAGAAAATTTTTGAAATGGCAAAATAAAATTTAATAGTGTGTTCGCGCTACACATTAGACAATTTAATTACAATGGCAATCTCTCCCTCTCCTATCCAAATATTTAAATCCGCCTATGACCGTGCGGAAAACTTTCTTGTACGAGGAAAGAAAGGTGGACCAAAAGATAAAGATGATCTAAGGGCCGCTGTTGTCTTTGCTGTTGCTGCGATAGATACCTTTTTTCGCTTCAAGACAGTTGAACATATAAAGAGACAACGAGCAAAAAATATTGTCGGTTTCAGATTACCTTTTGCTGCACAAAAACTTATAAGAGATGTGGTTGCGAAAGAGAATTTCGAAAGAGAGTATAAAGATTTGAAGGATGCCAATAAGGAGCTCGTTGATGCGTTGCTTGCGACAAACAAGTTATCATTATTAAAATATTTAGAAGCAGCATTAAAGCACCAATCATTTCAGAGTATCGAGCAAATAAGCGAGGGTCTAAAGATAATGGATAAAACTCCCTCAGAAATATGGAGTAAGTTCAGTACATCTAGGAAGAAAAATAAAAAAAGTGTCAAGCATGGTAGACCATACAAAATCAAGCCTGGTAAAAAGATTGATGCAGAAACACAAATGAGGAGATTATTTTCCAGAAGGCATTTAATTGTCCACGAATCTGACGTAATACTACGAGGTAAAAAACTGGTTGGGATTGCAAGAAAAATTCAATATACTGAAGTGAAAAAATGGCTCGAACACTCGAAACAAGCGATTGCGGAAATTAATAAAATAATTTCTTAGATAAGATGTCTCTCATTTTTCGTGTTCGAAAGCGTTATTATAAACGCAGTTTCCATAAGATCCATCACACCTCCCATCCTTCTTTTCTTCTGAACCATAATGCTGCTCTTGCTCTAGTTATCTCCCGCCTCCTCCACTTCCAATCCCTTTACCGCGAGAAATTTGGCTACACATTTCTGTATTCCCGCATCTCCATCCGCAACCAATCCTCCCGCTGGGGATCATGTTCTCGGAAAGGGAACTTGAGCTTCAACTATCGCCTTGCACTTCTCCCACCTCGCCTCGCTGACTACATAATCGTCCACGAGCTCTGTCACCTTGGCGAATTTAATCACTCAAAAAAGTTTTGGGATTTGGTGGCGCTGACTATTCCTGACTGGCAGAAGCTTCGCGTAGAACTGAAGGAGCATGGGAAAAGACTATTTTAATATGGTAAAATAAAAGTATGAAAAAAATCGAGAAAAAGGTGTGGCCAGAATATTTTCAAG
>CAYGGI010000037.1:0-7119 GCA_964349525.1 uncultured Candidatus Saccharibacteria bacterium | reverse complement strand
ATCAAACACAAAGAACAGCGTGTCGGAGTATATATCGATACACAAAACATTTATCACAGCGGGAAAAATCTCTATCATTCGAAAGTAAATTTCGGGCAAATCGTCAAGGACGCTCTCGGAGACCGATCTCTTATCCGTGCCGTAGCATACGTTATCACGACGGAAGCAGGGGATGAGAAGGCCTTTTTCGAAGCTCTTACCAAGATGGGTATCGAGACTAAAACAAAAGATCTTCAGATCTTCGGCAGTGGGGCAAAGAAAGCCGACTGGGACGTCGGTCTCGCCATCGACGCCGTCAAGCTCGCGCCGAAACTCGACGCGGTTATACTCGTGACCGGGGATGGAGACTTCGTACCACTCGTCGAATACCTCCAGATGAACCAGGGATGCCAGGTGGAAGTTGTCTCGTTCGGAAAATCAACTTCGGCAAAGCTCATTGAAGCTGCCGACGACTTTATCGATCTCGATCAAAATCCGCAGAAATATCTCATCGGAAAAAGAAGGGCATAAAAAGACACAGGGGGAGGTAGAGAGCGATAGGGGTTAAAAAGTTTAGTGCTATAATAAATAGCAATGAACGAGGAAATTAAAAAAGAAATCGAGCAAGCAATAAAACCACAGGGAGTTCCTGACACTGGTCTACAGCATGCGGTCCAGGATATTCTTCCGAGAGATCAACAGACACCTCCAACTCCGGGTGGTCTCGTGCCGTCTATACCCGAAGCTCCAAAGCTCGATCCCAATTTCCTCCAGAAACCTCTTCGCACCTACGAGAGCGATCTTGCGGCAGTCATGTCGAAAAATAAAACTTCATCCGCAACTATCGCCATAGCGGAAAGCAAGAGAAAAGAGGAGACACAGAGAAACGAGCAAGCCGAATCTGGTGAACCAAAAAAATCCCATGCAAAGCAAATTCTTTTGACTTTTTTAGGTTTCGTTTTTATCGGAGCAGGAGCCTTCGGCGGATATTATTTTTATAAAAAAAGCGCCTTTGCGCGACCTCCCGTAGAAGTACAGCCGATAGTCATTCCGAGCATCATTCCCTATGACAAGCAGGTTGCTTTATCAACAACCTCGAAAGGAGATAAGCTCATAGCCGAGATGCACGCTCTCATTAATGCAGAGACAATGCCGCCGGGAAAAATAGTTGAACTGTCTACCGGAGTTTCGGTTTCCGCTTTTATCCAACAAGCCGCCATAGCCGTACCTGACATGATCCAGAGATCTATCACTGACCGCTGGATGCTCGGAGCATACACCGAGGAAACCGGAGGGAAGACGATTTTCATTGCCCTTTCGACGGATTTTTTCCAGAATGTTTTTGCTGGGATGCTCGCGTGGGAAAACACAATGCCCGATGATCTTGCAACTTTTTTCGGCTACACGCAGGATGACTCGTATTTTAATACCCAAGGAACTTTTTCTGACAAAGTTATCCGCAATCGCGACGTCAGAGAATTCCGCAACGCCGAAGGAGAGCTTCTTCTTTTGTATTCTTTTGTGAACAAGGAAACGCTCATTATCACGACGACGGAGAGCGCCCTCATAGCTGAAATCGACCGTATTGAAAAGCAAACCTATGTAAGGTAAAATAGCATTATGATCACATCAAAAGACACACAATATTTCAAAGGAAAACTAGAAAAGGAAAGGGAACTGCTTACGGCCGAGATTGCCACAGTTGGCGGAGGCAATCCTAATAATCCCGCCGGCTGGGAGGCAAATTCTGGGAAAATGGAGGTTGATACGGCTGATGAAAACGAAGTTGCCGACAAAATGGAGGAGCTCGAGGAAAATGAGCTTATTCTCGGTCAGCTCGAGAAACAGCTCGTGGAGGTCAACACCGCTCTCGAGAAAATCGCCACGGGGAAGTACGGGATATGTGAAATCTCGGGAGAACAGATAGAGCCTGAGCGTCTCGAAGCAAGCCCTTCGGCGCGAACGTGCAAGAAGCACATGAAGTGAGGATTAGAAAAGTAAGGAGTCCATTTCTTCAAAATCAACATTACACCACAAAAAGTCCTCTTGCCACAAGGGGCTTTTTTATTGCTTGGTGCTATTTTTGACGATATTTTATCGAAATTTTATTTTTATTTTATCGAAATTTTATCTCGACCTGCTAGAGTGGTGGCATGAATACATCAAAAACATACAGCGCCCAGCTTTCAGGACTCGATACACACATAGTAACCATCGAGGTTGACCTTTCGAACGGACTTCACGCCTTTGCCGTTGTCGGCCTCGCAGACAAGGCCGTTGAAGAAGCAAAAGATAGAATTTCTGCTGCGATTAAAAATAATGGGTATACATCGCCAAAACAGAAGAATCAGAAAGTGGTCATCTCGCTTGCTCCGGCCGATCTGCGGAAAGAGGGAACGGTCTTCGATCTTGGCATGGCGCTCGGCTACCTAGCCGCAAGCGGGGACATAGAGTTTGATCCTGAAAAGAAACTCTTTCTCGGCGAGCTGTCTCTCGAGGGCGACCTGCGAAAGATAAGTGGCATTCTTCCTCTCGTGAGAGGAGCTTATGAGCAAGGATTCCGAGAAATATATATTCCAAAAGATAACGCCCTCGAAGCCGGACTCGTAAAAGGGATGAAAATTTTCCCTGCCCATAACCTCGATGAAGTTATCGGACACCTCATCTGCAGGAAGAATGCCGAGCTCGTGGTGCAACCTCTGACCCCGATAGTGTACGAAGAGGAATCCTTCGATACAGACTTCTCCCTCGTGCAAGGACAGGAAACTGCCAAGCGTGGGCTCGAGATCGCCGCCGCCGGTGGCCACAACATTGCCATGTACGGACCGCCGGGAACGGGAAAGACGATGCTCGCGAAAGCCTTTCGCACGATACTGCCGCCTCTTACTCACAAAGAAATCCTCGAGGTAACCGGCATTCACTCCATGGCGCGAGTCCTCACAAAACCTTTTATGACCGAACCGCCCTTTCGGTCACCGCACCATACATCTTCGTACGCTTCGCTCGTTGGAGGAGGATCGTTTCCACGGCCGGGAGAGATCACACTGGCTCATCGAGGCGTACTGTTCCTCGATGAATTCACTGAGTTCGAGAGAAGCGTCATCGATGCTCTGCGACAACCGCTTGAAGACGGAATCATCACTATCTCGAGAGCTCGAGGAACTCTGACTTTCCCGGCGCAGTGTATTCTCATCGCCAGCATGAATCCCTGCCCCTGCGGATATGGAAAAAGTAAAGGATGTTCCTGTACCGACAAAGACATCCTCTATTACAAAAAGAAAATATCGGGACCAATCATCGACCGCATCGATCTGTGGGTGTCCGTTTCGAAAGTCGAGTACGCGAAACTGTCAGGATTTTCCGCCCAAACACCTTCTAGCAATGAAAAATCGAAATCAATACGGGAAAGAATTAACTCTGCACGACTCATTCAAACAAAAAGATTCTTGGATAAGAAAATAAAAAATAAAAATCTCAATAGCGAGATGAGCGTGTCTGATATTGAAAGATTAATCATTCTATCTCCTGAAGTTAGGGATTTACTGACAAAATCTGCTGAGAAACTCTCTTTATCAGGCAGAGCATTTCATCGAGTACTGAAAGTCGCACAGACCATCGCCGATCTCGATAATAAGCAGGGGAATAAGAAAGGCATCCAGCGCGAGCATATCCTCGAAGCCCTACAATACCGGCAAAAGTTCTAGGGGGTGCGAGATTAGAAAGGATTGGCTGCGCCTCGAACTTCAAAGTGGACATGGGGACCCGTCGTGCGTCCCGACATACCGATTTTTGCAATCATTTGTCCCTTGTTTACAGTATCTCCAACAGAGACCGTATTCAGGAGCGTATGCGCGTAGAGAGTCTGAGTACCATTTGGATGTGAGACGACAACATAGTTTCCATAACCTCCGTGCCAGCCTCCATCCATCCTGCTCACGACAACAGTCCCTGCAGCGGCAGAAACTATTGGCGTGCCTACTGGAGCGGCGAGGTCGACGCCATTGTGCCCATGGATGCCCTGGGACTTTTTCCCAATACTGAGCGGACGTAGATAGTAACCCGAGAGAACCTTTTTTGAAGAAGTGGTCTTGTCTGGAGATGATTTAGTGGTGGTGGTTGGTTCTGCGTCGGGGATAATGACCGTGCTCCCCACACGAAGAGATGAGTTCAAAGAGATATCATTGTATCGGAGAACTTCCTCGAGATTGGCTTTATACCTCGAAACAATGGTCTTTATGGTATCGCCTTTCTTTACCACATGCTGTATACCAGTAATCGGCAAGATTACGAGAGTCTGGCCAGGCTTGAGGATAGGATTCCTATCGAGATCATTCGCCCAGAGAATCGTATTGACGGTGACATCAAACATATCGGCAATTTCTGACAGGGTATCACCCTCGCGGATAACATACAGACTGATAGCGGTGTTTGTGGTATCCATGTCAGACGCGGTACCGGCTGGACCAATTTCTGCCACGAGAACATTTTCTGACGCCAATATTGGCCGAAGATGCGGAGGATTTGGGTTGGGGTTAGAGTTAATCACGGCCTTGAGTACGGGCATGTTCTGGGAATTGGGGAAATCACGAACATCAGGAACTTTTGCCGCGACTTTGTCACCTACAAAGACAGAGACAAGAGAAAAAATACCGGCTTCTGCGATAGTCGGATAGAAAATGGGGAAAACTATGATGACAACGGTAATGACGACCTCCTTTGAAAGGTTGAGAAAATGATATGTAGTTTTGGAGAATATATGACTGAAAAACTTCATAATGGAAATAGTCTTTCGGCAAGGTCTGGAGGTCGTCTTTCGACGAGACAGGAAGGGCGGTATATTTCTGTGTACGGCTCTGTTGAGCCATATTTATGCCTCTATTTAGGAAGGCACCTCCATAGGTTACGGGAGTATAGATTAAAAGTCAACAATAGACAAAACTATGGTATAGTGGTGTGGATGACACTCAATATCAGACAACAAGAAGCGGTAGAAACTCTCACGGGACCCCTTTTAATCCTTGCTGGCGCGGGAGCAGGGAAAACAAAGACCATAAGCCACAGAATTCTCCATTTAATTAAAAATGGGGTGCGACCCTCATCTATTCTTGCCATAACTTTTACCAACAAAGCGGCAAAAGAGATGCGGGAAAGGGTTTTCAAACTGCTCGATGAGGACAAAGGTATAAATTTTCCCATTTCTTCGTCTGTCGGAGACCTGCCTAATAGAGAAAGGCCCTTCGTCAGTACTTTTCACTCGCTCGGTGTGCATATTATAAAAGAAAATAGTCTTTTGGTCGGACTTCCTCGACATTTCACTATTTTCGACCGTGGAGACTCGAAAAGAGCGATCAAGGAAGCTCTCGAAGAGCTCAATCTCGACCCGAAGCAGTTCGAACCAGGCGGTATTCTCAACGCTATCTCGAGGGAGAAGGGGGACGGGGTGACATGCGCTGAATACGGCAGGAAATTTGATAAAAGCGGCGGAAATCCGAGCGAATTTTACAAGAAAACCGTCGGAAATGTCTGGGAAAAGTATGAGAAGATCCTCGCGAAGGAAAAATCGGCGGATTTTGATGATTTGCTCTTGAAAACAATGCTTCTTTTGAAAAATAATCAGGAAGTCCGCGCTCGATATCAAACTATCTGGCAGTATGTGCATATCGATGAGTACCAAGACACGAACAAAGTGCAATATGAGATCAGCCAGATGCTCGCGGAAAAAAGTCGAAACATCTGTGTTGTGGGAGACATCGACCAGATGATATATAGTTGGCGCGGAGCGGACATCGAGAATATTTTAAATTTTGAAAAGGACTATCCGGAGGCAAAGGTCGTGGTCCTCGAAGAAAACTATCGTTCAACGCAAACCATCCTCGCCGCAGCAAATAATGTCATCAAGAAAAATGTCATGCGACGAGAAAAGAATCTTTTTACGAAAAATATCGAAGGTGAAAAAGTCCAAGTCCTCATTTCCTACACGGAAAAGGAAGAGGCTCGCGTTATTGCTGATGAAGCCCGCGAATTAATTTCATCTGGCGTCAATCCCCGCGAAATCTGCGTACTCTACCGCGCGAACTTTCAATCGCGAGTTCTCGAAGAATCTTTTTTAAATAAAAATGTACCGTACCAGATACTAGGCGTCAGATTTTTCGAACGAAAAGAAATAAAAGACACGATTTCTTTTATCCGCGGAGCGCTCAACAGGGAAAGCGCCAGCGACATGGCGCGCATCATCAATGTCCCTCCGCGCGGCATCGGCAAGGCGACGATCATTAAGGTTCTCGCCGGTCAGCAGGACTCTCTCGGACCATCGCTCAAAATGAAAGTTGGACAATTTCTCATGCTTCTCGACCGAATAAAAAAAGTGGCGATGACGAGTAAACCTTCCGACACGATCAAATATATTATCCGCGAAACTGGAATGGAAACCGCCTACAGAACCGGTGGTGCTGAGGAGCAGGAAAAGCTTGAAAACCTCAGGGAATTAGCCTCCGTTGCGACACAGTATGATACACTTCCACCCGAGGAAGGCATCGAAGCACTCCTCACAAATTCAGCTCTGGCAACCGATCAGGATGAGCTCGAAAAGGATCATGACGCAGTGAAACTCATGACCGTTCACGCGTCGAAAGGTCTAGAGTTCGACTATGTTTTCATCGCGGGACTCGAGCAGGATCTCTTCCCGCATCAACGCATGGGCAAGGACGAGCTCACACAGTCGGAAGCCGAGGAAGAACGCAGACTTTTCTATGTCGCCCTGACTCGCGCGCGCAAAAAAGTTTTTGTCAGCTACGCCCAGCTCCGCACCATCTACGGCGCACAGAAAGTTAACACTCCATCGGAATTCATCGCCGATATCGGTGACGAACACATGGAGGCGAAGGAGGATAGGTGGGAAAAGGGAAGCGCACAAAATGATGGTGTGGATGAAATAAGTAGGGGAGTCAAATCTATTTTTATTGATTTTTAATTTATGAACTTTATTGCAAAAAAATCTTTGGGTCAGAATTTCCTCCACGCACCGCAGGTGGTTTCTGCCATGGTTCATGCCGCGGAGGTTGTCGCCAGTGACACCATTCTCGAAGCCGGTCCGGGGAAAGGAGTTTTGACGGAAAAACTTCTTGCCGCAGGAGCGAAAGT
>CAYGGI010000036.1:0-7218 GCA_964349525.1 uncultured Candidatus Saccharibacteria bacterium | reverse complement strand
GGGGAGGGGTGGCGGATATTTCGAATCGACATTGCCCCGCGATACGAAGATTGTGGTGGGAGATCCGGTCCGAGTTCCCTCCCTCGACGATTCTTTCGCCGGAACGGTCGAAGGCATCGCTTCTGACCCGAGCGAACCTTTTTCAAAAGTTCTCTTTCGTCAGCCGGTCAATATCTACGAACTTCGCTTCGTTCTCGTCAACATCAATGATACTCACTAATCCCACCACACGATACATCGCCGGCCTCGTCCTCCTCGCTTCTCTCGTCTGGGGACCTTGGTGGCTGACATGGGCGCTTGCCATCGCCCTTCTTTTTATTTTTCCTTCATACTATGAAATCCTCGCGGCAGGAGCTATCTACGACGCGCTCTACGGACTTCCACTTCCCCAGTTTTATAATTTTCCCTACGTCTTTACCGTCGCGAGCATCGTTCTTTTCATAACCGCCCATTTCTTGAGGCAGAAACTCATTATTTATGTTGAGAATTATTAAAAGACAAAAGAAGCATCGCGAGATCGCTCCAGACGAGATTTTTATGGATTCCCACAATCTTCCCGACTTCGACATGAACCAGTTCGAAGGTCGTCTCGATAAGCCGATTTCGAAAGTGAGCTTGAGCGTCATCGTCATTTTCTTCTGCCTTGTTGCAACGACATATCTCGCAAGCGCGTGGTCTCTCCAGATACAAAAAGGGGAGATGTATGCCAAGCGAAGCGAGAACAATCGTCTCCGTCACACTCCCATCTTTGCTTCGCGCGGTGTCATTTATGACAGGAACGGCGTTGAGCTCGCATGGAATTCCCCGGGAGACGACCCCTTTATTCCCGTGAGAAAGTACACATCGGAAGCCGGCCTTGCCCATGTTCTCGGGTATGTCCAGTATCCGTCGAAGGATAGCGCCGGCTTTTATTATAAAGAAGACTTCAGCGGTATCGACGGTGTTGAAAAATATTTCGACAAGGAGCTTCAGGGTAAAAATGGTCTTAATCTCATTGAAGTTGACGCTCGGGGAAGGGTTCAGTCAGAAAATGTTGTTCAACCACCAACTCAAGGCACAATAGTAACTCTTTCGGTGGATTCGCGTGTGCAGGGGAAAATGTATTCCGCTATTAAGGATATCGCCACTCGCGTCGGTTTCTCCGGAGGCGCCGGAGTCATCATGGATGTTACGAACGGTGAGATCATCGCCATGACGAGCTATCCAGAATATAATTCCGAAGTCATGTCGTCAAAGAAGGATGTGGCGCGAGTGAAATCATTTCTCACGAGCACGAACAAACCTTTTCTCGATCGCGCGGTTGACGGACTCTACGCCCCAGGTTCTATTATAAAACCCTACATGGCGCTCGGCGCTCTCAACGAGAAAACCATTGACCCCCTGAAACGTATTGAAAGCACCGGATCTATTTCCGTACCGAACGACTACGATCCGAAACTTTCGACAATTTTTCGCGATTGGAAGGCTCATGGATGGGTCGATATGAGACATGCTCTCGCTGTCTCATCCGATGTTTACTTCTATGAGATCGGCGGGGGATTCAAGGATCAAAAAGGTCTCGGTATTTCGAATATTGGCAAGTATATGGATATGTTCGGTTTCGGACATTCGATAGAAAGATCTTTTTTCAGCGGAGCTCAGGGCGTCGTGCCATCGCCCGAGTGGAAGAAAAAGACGTTTAACGGGGAGACATGGAGACTCGGAAATACCTACCATACGTCAATCGGGCAGTACGGCTTTCAGACGTCGCTGATCCAGATCGTCCGGGCAGTAGCGGCCATCGCCACAAAGGGCACTCTCCGTGACCCATCTATCATAAAAGGGGAGGAAGGTCCGGTTATTCGTACCATTGACATTCCAAAAAGTTACTTCGATATTGTTCACGAAGGCATGCGTCTAGCGACGACGATCGGGACAGGTCAGCTGCTCAATGTTCCCTATGTTGAGTTTGCCACGAAGACTGGGACAGCCGAACTAGGTGTCGAAAAGACCAATGTCAACTCCTGGATTACCGGGTTTTTCCCCTATAAAAGTCCACGCTACGCTTTTGCCATTGTCATGGAAAAAGGCTCCGTCCACAACCTCATAGGCTCTGCAGCCGTGATGAAGGAAGTGGCAGACTGGATGAGTGTCAACACCCCCGAATACTTTGCAGCGCAACCTTAAATATGGTATGATGCCCCTACTATGACTGAAGCACAACAATACCTTACGCAAGAGAAGTTTCAGGAGTTTAAGAAAGAACTTGACTTCCTCCGCACCGAGCGTCGCAAGACTGTGGCAGAAAATCTGGATTATGCCAAGAAACTTGGAGACCTTTCAGAGAATGCTGAATATCACGAAGCTCGACAAGAACAGGCCGAGGTCGAAGATCGTATCAACCATCTCGAGAACCTTATCAAGACTGCTTCGATCATTGATGATCAGCATGGCGATATCGCGACCGTCGGCTCAACCGTCAAAGTCCAGAAAGTTGGCGATGGAGAAATAAAAATATACAAAATCGTCGGTTCCGAAGAAGCCGATATGGTGCATGGCAAGGTCTCAAACCTTTCACCCCTCGGCTCGTCTCTTCTCGGAAAAAAAAAGGGGGAGAATTTCACTTTCGCTACACCAAAGGGGAAGGTGACATACACAGTTATTAGTATTGAATAAATGGCATCACTTGATGAATTAAAAAAAGCCAGGCTGCATAAATTGGAGCTTATAAAAAGTTTTGGAATGGATCCATTTCCAAGCAAAGTTCCGAGAACTTTTTGCTTGAAGGACGCGCGGGCGAATTTCTCTGAATATGAAAAGGCAAAAAAAGAAGTCTCAATCGCCGGACGCATCATGGCGATTCGTGGACAGGGTGCCATCCTCTTCATCGTGCTCTACGACGGCAAAGGTAAATTTCAGGCTGTTATTAAAAGAGACACTCTTGCTGAAAAACTTTTTACCTTATTTACCGACGCCATCGATATCGGGGATTTCATTTCCGTAACTGGCACCTTCTTTACCACAGAAAGGGGAGAATCAAGTCTCCTCGTCACGAGTTGGACCATTGCTACAAAAACTTTTCTGCCTTTGCCGGAAAAATGGCACGGCATTCAGGATACCGACGAACGCTATCGCAAGCGCTACCTTGACCTTCTCATGAACGAGGAACTCCACCAGCTTTTCGTGCAAAAAGCCAAGTTTTGGGATGTCACCCGCCAGTTCCTCAAGGACAACGGCTTCCTCGAAGTTGAAACCCCAACCCTCGAACTTACGACCGGAGGCGCGGAGGCGACTCCTTTCAAAACTCACCATAATGATTACGACCTCGATGTCTACCTCCGCATTTCGGTCGGTGAACTTTGGCAGAAGCGTCTCATGGCGGCAGGGTATCCTAAAACATTCGAGATTGGCAGAGTCTATCGCAATGAAGGTTCGAGTCCGGATCATCTCCAGGAATTTACCAACATGGAGTTCTACTGGTCATTTGCTGATTACGAAGATGGCATGGAGTTGGTGAAAGAAATGTATCGCAAAATCGCCACCGAAGTTTTCGGTAGGACGAAATTCACTACCCGCGGACATACCTTTGACCTTGCTGATGAGTGGGTGAAGATTGATTATGTAGGAGAGATAAAAAAGCAGACGGGTGTCGATGTTGAAAAGGCAAGTGAAAAAGAAATCATCAAGAAACTCGAAGAGCTCAAAGTTACCTACGAAGGGACGAACAAGGAGCGTCTTACCGATACACTCTGGAAGTACTGTCGCAAGAATATTGCCGGTCCAGCCTTTCTCATCAACCACCCGCTTCTCGTTGCGCCACTCGCAAAGACCGTTAGAGATAAAAATGGAAAGATGTCTAGTACCGCGCAAATATTCCAGCCCATTCTCGCGGGAAGCGAGCTTGGCAAGGGCTACTCCGAGCTCAATGATCCGATTGACCAACTCGCGCGCTTTAACGAGCAGAAGAAACTCATTGACTCCGGCGACACGGAAGCCATGATGTCCGACTATGAATTCATCGAGATGCTCGAGCACGGCATGCCACCGACCTGCGGTTTCGGCTTCGGTGAGCGTCTCTTCGCCTTTCTCTCCGACAAGCCTCTCCGTGAGCTCCAGATGTTTCCGCTCATGAAGCCGAGGGGGTAGATTCTATCGTTTTTCATATCAGGACATAAAAATATCCCTTCCCACAAGGGCCTTTTTGTTGCGTAGTGGTCTTTTTGCCAAAATTTTATCGAAATTTTAACTTTATTTTATCGAAATTTTATCTCGGATGTGTATGCTTGGGGGATGGGACTGTATATTACAAAGATTAAGAGGATTTCAGGAACCAGTTACTCGGAGGTCTACCCACAGGCCATTTCTCTATACAAAACAATAAAGTTTCGTTCGAAGAGGAGACCATATCTTCGATCGGCTTATTTTAAGAAAGAAAAAGTGTTTCTCGATTATTTCTGGGATCATCTGAGAGAAAAGCATCATAACGATAGAACTCGTAGATTGCAACAGTATGCTTGTGGCCTTGATCTTATAGAGTATTCTCGTATTGAGCCGATCCAACAGAGAAACCCTAAGAAGTTTTCTGAGACCCTGTATCGTTTTATAGGAAGAAATGGAAACAATGATATGTTTGCGGTCCAGATTAGAGAAAATAAAAATGGAGAGAAAGGTCTCATGTCAATTTTCCCAATCAGGTAACTACCATAAACGAAAAAAGCTTTCCGCCAGGTGGTAGTATAAGTAAACTACGGCCGAAAACTTTCTTCTTATCTTAAGCCTAGCAAATTCCAACCTTTTGTCAACAAAAATCACTCTCCACTACTTATCCACCTGTTATCCCCAGTTCCATTTTCGCATAAAAATAGGGAAGTGGTATATAATACCCATTAAGTGGGATGAAGTGGTATCCCACAAAATATGCTTATCGGAGAATACAGACACACGATGGACGATAAGAATCGCTTGTCGCTTCCGGCGAAGTTTCGTCGCGAGACGGGCAGGAAGGTTGTTATCACTTCCGGATTGGATTCCTGCCTTTTCATCTTTACGGTGAAGTCGTGGGAATTGATCACGGAGCGTCTCTCGAGTCCGGATTCTGCGATGCTCTCGGCTGACAGTCGCAGTTTCAATCGTTACCTTCTCGGAGGTGCGGTCGAGATAGATGTCGACGCTCTCGGTCGCATGCTCTTGCCGGAGTACCTCGTGACTCGGGCAAAGCTCGGACGCAATGTCGTCATCGTCGGCGTCAGGGACCGGGCGGAAATCTGGGACGAGGCAAAGTGGGACGCGTATCGCGCTAATGTCGAGACCGAGGCCAACGCTCTTTCGGAGAAATTGGCGAATAAGCTCGGCGAATCGGGAATGATATAAGCATATGTCTGTGCACACTTCAGTTCTTTTATACGAATCAATAGACGGTCTTGATATCCATGAAGGGGATATTTATCTTGATGGGACACTCGGAAGCGCTGGGCACGCGAAATACGCTCTGGAAAAAGTAAAGGGCAAGCTGACACTCATCGGTCTCGATAGAGATCAGGATGCTCTTGCACGATCGAGAGAAATCCTTGGAACCGGAAAGAATATTATTCTGAAACAGGGAAGTTACGGCGAGCTCGATACAGTTCTCGATGATCTCAACATCCCACACGTCAACCGCATCATGCTCGACCTCGGCATTTCTTCCGACCAATTCGAAACTTCAGGCAGGGGATTTACCTTCAAGAAAGACGAGCCACTTCTCATGACCATGGCCAAGCATCCAGAACCGGATGATCTGACTGCAAAGTATATACTCAATAACTGGGAAGAAAGCACGCTCGCCGACATCATCTATGGGTATGGAGAAGAACGATACGCCCGCAGAATTGCCCGAGGCATCATGAATTATCGCCAAAAAAAGACGATTGAAACTACCTTCGAGCTTGTCGAGATCGTCAACCAATCCGTTCCCGGCATCTATAGGCGAGGCAGGCTTCATCCAGCGACGAGGACATTTCAGGCGTTGCGGATCACCATCAACGATGAGCTTAATACCTTGAAAGCCGGTTTGAAAAAAGGTTTTGAAAGACTCGAGAAAAAAGGTAGAATGGCCGTCATTTCATTTCATAGTCTCGAAGACCGGATCGTCAAACATTTTTATATCGCTCACAAAGCTGCCGGCACCGCGAACATCATTACGAAAAAACCGATAGAATCCGGCGAAGAAGAAATCCAAAGGAACGCCCGATCCCGTAGCGCGAAGTTGCGAATCCTCGAAAAGATATAAGACAGACACAGAGAAATCAACAGAATTTTATGACAAAGACATTCACAATTATATATCAAATATCTCACTACCACCGCGAGAAGATTTTTACCATTCTCATATCATGCATCGTGCTTACCATCTGCGCCTATGTTTTCCTTTTGCAAAAAGCCATCGTCAATGTCGTTCAGAGGGACAAGATTTCTAAAGAAACCAAGGTTGTTTCCGCCAATGTCGGAGGTCTCGAAGAAAAATATTTTGCCATAAAGAACTCCATCACTCTCGACCTTGCGCATGCCAAAGGGTTAAAAACTGCAGGGACTATTTCATACATCTCAAAGAAATCCCTTACCGCCATGGTGTCCCATCATGAACTCTAATTCAGTCTTACGCATTCGTATACTGCTCGCCTTTATCTGCATCTGGGCGCTTCTGCTCGGCTATAGGCTCTATTTCTTGCAGATTATTCATGGCGAAGAATATACTGGACTTCGCGATAGCCAGTATGCAGTTTCGAAGAATTCCATTTTCGAAAGAGGCTCCATTTTCTTCGAATCAAAAGGCGGGGTAAAAGTCAGCGCAGCAACGACGAAAGAGGGTTACACTCTCGTCATGAATCCGATGCTTGTTGCGGATCCGGTGAGCGCCTACGAGGCATTGTCGCAGTACGTCACGCTCGACAAGGAGGTGTTTATGGCCAAGGCCGCGAAGCTCGGAGATCAGCATGAAGAATTACTCAAAAGACTCGACAGCGACACAGCGATTTCCATCGGAGAGATCAGCATTCCCGGCTTCAGTATTGTCAAAGAAAATTGGAGAATCTATCCTGGAGGTTCACTCGCCGCTCACACAATCGGTCTCGTCGGCTATGACAAGGGAGATGAACTTGCGGGGCGTTACGGCCTCGAGAGATATTATGAGACTATTTTAAATAGGAAAGAGTTCGGGCGTCACGTCAACTTTTTCGCTGAACTTTTCGCAGATATAAAGGG
>CAYGGI010000035.1:0-7237 GCA_964349525.1 uncultured Candidatus Saccharibacteria bacterium | reverse complement strand
TGCAAAAAAATAAAGATTTTTATAGAATGAAAAAATAATCCAAATAAAAGATTATGCCAAAAACAAAAACACCAGTAAAATCAACCGCAAAAATCCCGGAAAAGAAAGTTGGAAATAAAACTTTCCCGAAGCCGGCAGACGAGCTCGAGAAGATTATTGAAATTGATACCGAAATAAAAGACGGCGACCTTGAGCTCATTCCTGGAGAAGCAAGCGAAGAGGATCCGGAGGAGGATGAGGCAACTCTCGACGAGGAGGAGATAGATCCATTTAAGGATAAGTGGGAGGAGTAGGGGGTAGTTTTGGTGGTAAGTAAAAAGTGACGAAATTTTCGTCACTTTTTACTTGATGATGATTTTCACAAACCTCTTCTTTCCGATTCTCAAGACCATGTCTTTTTTAACTTTCATTAAACCATCTCTAATGATCTCATTTGTACCGATGACAGAAACTGCATTTCCATCTATAAGACGACCCCATTCAGTATTTGAAGCAACAATTTTTGATCTTGCGACTACAATATCTCTTACAGAAGTTCCCATGGGAACAATAATCTCCACAATATCCTCAGGCACCTCCCCTTTTTTAAAAGTATTCTCGAAAGCCTGATGGGCTTTTTCGGCAGCATCCGTGCCGTGAATCATTTTTACAATTTCTTTTGCCAACTTTATTTTGTAATCCTTTGGGTTTGCTCCGCGGGCGATTTCTGCTTCCATCTGCTTTATTTCGAACATCGGCACATCAGTGATGATCTCGAACCCGGGAGAAATGAGCCCATCGCTCCAGTTCATGACTTTTCCGAACATGTCTTCGGGAGTCTGATCGAGACTGACCATATTCCCCTCTGTTTTTCCCATTTTTTTGCCTTCCGAGTCGGTTAGGAGCTTCACCGCGACGACAAATTTTTCCTTATTTTTCAGCGTTTTCATGAGATCGCGTCCGGTAAGCATATTGAATGTCTGGTCATTCCCCCCCACTTCTCCATCAACGTTCATCGCCACAGAATCATAACCTTGCATGAGTGGGTACATGAATTCATGAAGGTAGATCGGTTTGTTTTCTTTTGTCCTCTGCTGGAACATATCTCTTTTGAGCATCTGATCCACCGTCATGTGAGACGCGAGACTAAGAACATCTTCGAAATCCATTTTCTTCAACCATTCTGAATTAAATTTAAGGAGTGCTTTGTTTGATCCAGCAAAAGATATGAAGCCAGAAATTTGATCTTTGTATTTTTTGCAATTATCCAACACTTGTTCTCGAGTAAGTTTCTTGCGTGCCGCAGTCTTATCCGTTGGATCTCCGATCATCGCAGTGAAATCTCCGATAAGAAAGATGACCTGATGACCAAGCCTTTGGAGTTCTGCCAATTTTTTTATAGGAATCAAATGTCCTAAATGAATAGACGGTCCCGTCGGATCAATTCCATAGTAAAACGTCATCTGCTCCCCTTTCGCGAGCTTCGACTTGAGAAATTCTTTATTAGGAAATATATTTTCGACTCCTCTTGTCAAAACTTCGTCGATTTTTGTGTCATCAGTGACGATCACGTTTTTATTTCTTCCTATTCCAAACATGCACATAATCTAACATGTATGGTACAATTTTGCTATGTCACGTCGTCGCACATCCTGGGTCATGAAGCACCTGAAAGCCTTGGTATTGTTCACCATTTCCCTCGGCCTTATCGCCGTAGGACTTGGCGTTATCTGGTTCTCGACTCTCCAGATTCCCGACCTCTCCGCCTTCGAGGCTCGCAAAGTTGCCCAGTCCACAAAGATCTATGACCGAAGTGGTGAAATCCTGCTATACGATGTCCATAGTGGCACGAAACGCACCATCATCCCTTTTGCCGATATTTCTCAGGATATTAAAAACGCAACGATTTCCATAGAGGACAATGAGTTTTATCAACACAAAGGCATCAAACCCTCTTCCATCGCCCGCGCCATTATCGCCGACCTCACTCCCGGAGGGACTTCCCAGGGCGGTTCGACGATCACCCAGCAGGTTATTAAAAATTCTGTTTTGACCACCGACAAAACGATAACGAGGAAACTCAAGGAATGGGTGCTAGCCCTCAAACTTGAGCGCATCTTGACCAAGGAACAAATATTCGAAACATATCTCAACGAAAATCCTTATGGAGGAAATATTTATGGAGTGGAGGAAGCGAGCAAAACATTTTTCGGAAAATCAGCAAAGGATGTCACCATCGCCGAAGCGGCATATATAGCGGCCATCCCTCAAGCGCCAACCTTCTATTCACCCTATGGTAAAAATAAGGACAGGCTCGATGCTCGAGCAAAACTCGTTCTTTCGAAAATGAAAGAATACGGGCACATCACCGAAACGCAGTATGCAACTGCCCTCAAGGAAAAGGTAGTGTTTTTTGAAAAGAATACGACGGGAATACGCGCGCCTCACTTCACTCTCTATGTGCGAGACTATCTCATGGATAAATATGGCGAGCAGGTCGTTGACGAAGGAGGACTCCGGGTGGTGACAACGCTCGATTACGGCATGCAGGAGAAAGCCGAACAGGTTATCAAAAGATTTGCACCAAGTCTCGAGAACCAGTTCAAAGCTAGCAACACTGCAATGGTGGCGATCAACCCAAAAAATGGAGATATCTTGACTATGGTGGGGTCTCGCAACTACTTTGACACAAAAATTGATGGGAATTTCAATGTCACCACCGCCTTCCGCCAGCCCGGCTCGACGTTTAAGCCATTCGTCTATGCTACTGCTTTCATGAAAGGCTATACTCCGGATACCGTACTCTTCGACACCCCGACGGAGTTTTCTTCACAGTGCACACCCGACGGACAACCGAAACCAGGCGTTGACCAGAAAGTTTGCTATTCTCCACAGAATTTTGACGGACTCTGGAGGGGTCCCCTGACGATACGCCAAGCCCTCGCTGAATCGCGTAATATTCCGGCGGTCAAGGCACTCTATCTCACCGGAATCCAGGATTCCATCAATACCGCCCGCGCCATGGGTATCACAAGCCTCACAAATCCCGATCAGTATGGTCTAACTCTCGTCCTGGGAGGTGGTGAGGTTTCCCTTCTCGACCTTACGAGTGCCTATGGAGTCTTTGCTAACGACGGTGTGAGAAACCCTTACCGATCAATTCTTCGTGTAGAAGACAGCAAGGGAAATATTCTCGAGGAAGCCCACGACTATCCAGACCAAGTCATAACACCCCAAGCGGCACGACAGATAAGCGACATCCTCTCTGACACAAAAGTGCGCATACCGAGCCTTATGGCTATTGGTGATTCCCTTGGAGGAAAGCCCGTCGCTCTCAAGACTGGTACCACGAACGATACCCGTGATGTCTGGATCGAAGGCTATACTCCGAATATTGTCGTCGGCGCATGGGCGGGAAAAAATGACAACACACCGATGGATAAAAAGGTTGCTGGACTCATCATCGCTCCAGTCTGGGGAGCCTTCATGTCGGAGATCAGTGGTTCTATTCCAAAAGAATATTTTAAAAAGCCAGATCCTACGCCTCCAGATGTCAAGCCGACGCTTCGAGGGATCTGGAAAGGCGGAATTTCCTACAATATCGACACAGTATCGAAAAAAGTCGCAACATCCGCCACACCGCCAGAACTACAACAGGAAGTTCTTCTGCCGAGCGTCCACTCCATACTTCACTGGGTAAACAAAGAAGATCCGCGTGGTGCCTTTCCAGAGAATCCGCAAAGTGATTCACAGTATGAGTCCTGGGAATACGGTGTGCGCAACTGGTTTGAAAATTGGAAGAAGGGGAATCCCGGCTTCACAGAGACGACAAGTGTGACAATCCCAGCAGCGACCGACGATATTCACGTCTCGACAAATGCTCCGAAGGTCGTGATCACCTCTCCCGCTTCCGGTAGCGTCGTGCCTTCACAGTCGAGAGTTATCATAAGTCTGGCTGCCTCGAGCACTTATCCAATAAAAAAGTCGGAACTCTATGTTAATGACCGCTATATTTCAACAACAGAGCAGAACCCTCTCACTGTCAGTTTCGTTCCACGGGATGTCGGCGTCATACAGGGCTCAAATGTCATCAGGGTTATTGTCTACGATAGTGTGCTCAACAAAGGCGAGGTGACACAGAATCTGGTCATACAGGACTAGTGGCTTAAATAGTTGCGGCGGGTTTTCTTGTGTAACATAGTCCTTTTCTCTTCTTTCAAAAAGTGACGAAAAATTCGTCACTTTTATGATGTGAGGAAACAGACACCCCCTACCCAACCTCCTTCAGCACCATCCCTTTCACCTTCTCATTAATCTCCCTCAATATCCTCTCTTTCTTCAGAAAAACCTGACTTTTTTCTACTGAAGAAATTTTCAGACGCAAAACCCCCGCTGAAATATTGATATCTTTCATTTCAATCTCGATTCCTGTATGCTTTTTTACAATTTCAATAATAACAACGATGTTCTGGATCTGTGCACTGACTTTACCCTGAAATTTGTCGAAAAAACCTGATAGATTCTGCATAATTTAGCGATTCATCGGCATCACAATGTAGCGGAAGGTGTTGTCTGAAACAGGGGTAATGATGAGCGGACGATGAAGACCGTTGAAGGTCAGAGTGACGCTATCAGAATCGACAGATTGGAAACAGTCAACGATGTATTTATAGTTAAAATTGATATTTATCTCTTCTCCTGTGACGACAGCATCGAGGAGGGTTAGGTTTTCCCCGACATCGTTATTCTTCGTTCTAATTTCGCATTTTTTTGACGACGGATTGACTTGAATATTTATCTGATTGAATTTATCGGAGAAGATATTAGAAAGCTTGAGAGCGTTCATGAGATCCTGCTTGAGGACGACAACTTCGGTGACGGACTGCTTGGGAATTATCTGCTTGTAGTCGGGGAAAACGCCATCGATCACCCTAGACACTAGATATACTCCACCATAACTAAAAGATATCTGATTTTTGTCGAGCTCGACAGCGACCTCACCCTGAACATTCTCGAGAGCACGTAGGATCTCAGGAATATTCTTGTAGGGTATCAAAATTTGCCCGAAATCTTTATCCTTTTTTATTTTTACCCTCTTTTCAGCAAGGCGGAACGAGTCCGTAGCAACGAAAATGACGAATTCATCCTCGCAGTAGACATAGACACTCGAAAGTTCCGGCTTAATACTCGAAACAGAAGAGCTGTACCATACAGATTTCAAGCCCTTAACAAAATCCGCGGCATTGAGAGAAAAAGTGTTGCCGGAAGATACGTGGGGGATGCTTGGGAAATCATCGTGGGGCATTGTTTTTATAACACCAGAACTTTTTCCGGTATTGATCTTTATATTACCTTGCTGAAGTTCTATTTTGACCTTACCACCAGCTTCCGTCACTCCTCCGATGAATGAGGCGATGGTGGCGCCCGGGATGGCCACAGAGCCCGGCTCGTCAACCTTGGCGGGGATAACGATCTCGATACCGAGGTCGAGATTCGTGGCTCGGAGGGTGAGAGTATTGTTTTTATCCGCCTCAAAGAGGAGGCATGACAAAACAGGCAGAGTCATATGCTTCCCTGAAATGCGTTCTGCGAGACCGACCGCTTCCTTTATTTTTTCTTGTGAACATTCTATCCTCATGTGTTTATTATTATCTATATAAATACTTATTACTATTATTAGTCCTGTGGATAAGGGGATAACTTTTTCTACCCTTTATTTTCAACATATTTCAGGATTCCTACTGTTGATAACTTTTTAATAACTTCTGCTCACTTCCCTAAAATCTTTTTACGTCCGATTTTTCAAAAAGTTTTCCACAAAATTTTCTGACTTATCCTCAACTTATCTACATCATCGCCCGAATCTGGGAGATCTCTTCCATGAGCACGGGGTTGGTCTTCATCTCCTCCCTGACCTTCTCATACGAATGGATGACGGTCGTGTGATCCCTCCCACCCATCTTCTCCCCTATCGATGGGAAAGAGACGCTCAGGTCTTCGCGGAGGATGTACATGATGACCTGACGAGGCTTCACCACCTCTTTCTTTCGAGTTTTATCATAGACATGTTCCTCTTCAATATTATAGAACTCCGAGATGAGCTTGATGACGTCTTTTATGGAGATATTCTTCTTCTGTTTTGTGTTGTTCTTTACCAAACCTTTAATCTCCATGAGAGAAAGCGGGCGTTTCTTGAGCTGGGTCTGGCAGATAACGGCATTGATGACCCCTTCGAGCTCGCGAACGTTGCTCTCGATATTCGTAGCGAGAAACTGGAGAATGCCATCGTCGATGAAGACATGTGAAGCCGAACTCTTTGCCTTGAGGATTGCCACGCGGGACTCCTGGTCTGGCGCTGGAAGCTCGAGTATCATCCCCTGGTTGAAGCGGGACTTCACGCGGTCTTCGAGGCCGGGGATGAAGTTCGGATGCTTGTCGCAGGAGAAGACGAGCTGGCGTCCGCTCTCGTGGAAAGTGTTGAAGAGATGGAAGAATTCCTCCTGGAACTTGTCCTTACCAGAGAAGAATTGAACATCGTCCATAATAATGACATCATACTTCCTGTATTTTTCTTTGAACTGCTGAGCCTTGCTTGACTGGAGAGCGTTGAAGTATTCTGAACCAAACTTTTCAGAGGTCAGGTAGAAAACTTTTTTCCCAGGATGCTCCTGTTTGATATGGTTGCCGATTGCCTGGATTAGGTGCGTCTTGCCATGACCTGTGTTGCCGTAGATAAAGAGAGGGTTGTAGGCTCTTCCGGGATTTGTCACGACGGCCTTCGAAGCGGCATGAGCCAGCTCGTTGAAAGGCCCGACGATAAAGTTCTCAAAGATGTATCGAGGGTTGAGGTTATCCTCCTGGTTCACATAAAAGTCGTGAAGAGGCATCGAGATCGTGGGTGTTGGTGGGGGCGGTGGAGGGGTTGGCTTCTTCTTTTCCTCGACTTTCTTCCTCTCGGATTCCTTTGTAATGACATACTCAAGGGAACGCACCTGCTCGTCCATCTTGCGAAGTGTGCGGAGGATTACAGGATGATATTTCTTGTAGAGACGGTCACGTGTAAAGGAATTCGGAACTCCGAGGTAGATAGTCCCCTCTTCATGCTTCACGATGAAGCTTTCCTTGAACCATGTGGAAAAATTCGCCTCCGATACGGCCTGCTCTATTTCGACGAGTGCTCCCTCCCAAAGTTTTGTGTAGTCATTCATAGTGAGTAGAAATAGAAAAAATAAATTAGAGAGTAGTACTAGTATATACT
>CAYGGI010000034.1:0-7348 GCA_964349525.1 uncultured Candidatus Saccharibacteria bacterium | reverse complement strand
TAAGAATACTTGTTATACCATGACTGGTCTATTATTTTAATTTTTAGATGCTGTCGTGGTACGCTTAATGTTAGTTAAGCGATTTTCTATAATGTAAGTATTTCCCTAGAAAAAAGAGACCTGTAACAATAAGAACTAGTGGTAGAAAAAGAAGCCCTTCTTCACCAGTCTCTTTAAATAACTTAAGGCCGAACAGTAGCATACCTAAATTAACTATATTTAAAAATATCAACACCCAAACAATCTGAACTCCTTTGTTATTTTTAAGCGCTAAGGAGAGGATAGCATTAATCAGAGAGTAAATGAGGATTAAAAAATAAGTTATTCCACCACCAAAAAATGCCCCTGATCCCATCATTACCATAATAATTAGTGCAGCAAGACCAATGCAAGCAGACGCACTAGTTTTATATTTCGTAATTTTATCTATATCCATACGACTAGATTATATCATGACTTGATAAGTAAGAACTACATATCCTCTTTACCGTACCAAGAGCCATTGATACCGGACTTTTAACGAAATTTCTACCTATTTTCTCTCTTTGGGGTGGCTAGAGAGAATCGAACTCTCGAATTTAGCTCCACAAGCTAATGTTTTGCCACTAAACTATAGCCACCATATCTATTCATCATAAGGCCTTTAATAGCCTCTGCTTTTCAACACTATCATGATGAACTAGGTAATGGCAATTATGACATAGCCAAGCCAGATTTTCCAATGAGTTATTTGAGTGATTTTCATCTATGTGATGTACCGCAAGCACTCGCTCATCCTTTTCATGGCAAAGGGTGCATATTCGGAGGATATTGCTTTGCAGTAGATCTTTTCTGTATGTCGAAAATCCATTTTTCCAACCAAGATGCTTGGGACCACTATATACAGAGTTTCTCCATTTTGTCTGACAAGATTTTGAACAGAAAAACTTCCCGCTCTTTGAATTTTTTATCTTACTCTTTGTCTTGAATAAGACCTTATCGCATATAAAACAATTTTTAACTATCCTAACCCTCATGCCAACATGTTTACACTTCAACGAGCAGAACATACCCCATCCCCGCTCGATATGGGAATCTCTTGCAAAAAACTTATTCGCGCATGTTTTACATATAACTTTAGCCATGAATTTTATTAAGAAAGACCTTCTCAACTTCTGTGTAATGATGCACCAAAAAGTGGCAGTTCATGCACAACCATGAGAGGTTACTTACTCTATTATTTTTACGATTTTTATCGATATGATGGACAATAAGTATGCGCTTATCGTCTTTCGCACACAACGAACATTTTCGAATCTGGCTATTTCTCTTTAAAATTTCCTTATAAGAAGACATTCCATTCTTCCAATTCCCATGATTTTCTTCTCGTTGCTGTGGTACTAACCAGAGCAGATGACATTTCTTACCGCAAAACAACTTTCCACTTTGGGAACGGCTGAAAGCTTGTGGAGTTTTATATGTTTCTTTACCGCATACATGACACAAAATAATCTTCCCTTTTCTGCGAGCTGTGTGGCTACATTGAGCAGAGCAATAATTATTCTCACATCGGAGAATTTGAGATAATTTCTTATTAAATATCTTGTTGCAGAAACTGCATGTTATTACTGGAGTGTATATATTATTTCACACTGAATAAAAAAGTAAATACTACACCCTACTCATTCCCCTCCTCTTCAATCGCCTGGAGTACTGATGCGGGCATCTGCGTACGGGCAGCTTCAATCAAGGCTGGTTCAACTTTTGGAACCCCTTGAGTATTGAGGTATGAAACGAGCTCCTTGAAGGTTCCACATTTCACTTCTTTTTGTCCGCAGACTTGGTGGGCAAAGGCTTTCAAAGCTTCCCAGTAAACTCCATCATTCCACTTTTGAAAGTGGTAGCCGACGAGCACTGGCGCGCGAGTGCCATGATAATTTCGGGTAAAGTAGCCGAGAAAACCATTGAGAGTATCGGTGTACACGCGCTGCCATTCTGGCGTGCCTGTTTTAATAGTATCCTGAGCCTGACTATCACGGAAATAGATATTGTAGTCCATAGCGAGGACGCGGGATTTCTGTGCTCCATATTCAATAGTTCCGAGCGGGATATGCCAGAGACCGCGCGCATCTTTTTTCGGCCACGACACACTATCACCCACCTCACTAGAATCGTAGCTGAAATGTGGGAGCTCATGAAGTACACTGTAGAGATTTGCATTGCGATCGAGATATGGTGCGCGGAAGCCGATGATATCCGCAGGCTTGAGCTGTATCGAAGGGAGACGTGCGTCTCGATACATTGTATTGAGACCAAACAGAATAGGATTAAAGGATGCTAGTTCTTGAATCCAATCCTCTTTCTGCCAGCGCAATCCCGAGAAATGTCCGGTTGTGTGTACAGCAATCTCGTCTCCATCGAGAACGGCGTTATTGATCGCATTAATTCTCGCGCGGATATCCTCGATACCATCTGAAACCCCTATATTTGTCTGCCCTCTTTCTTGTCCTGGACCCTCATATTGATCTCGAGTAGCGCCCGTCAAAAAGTACGCTGTGTTGATAAACTGAGTGACATGGATCGGTGTACCCGAGGCTTTCATCTCATCTTTGAGCGCACGAATGTCTTTCCAGATATCTATTGATTTTGATCCGTCAAAAGATATTAGAACGAATTGGGGGATATAAGAAGGAGGTGGGGTCGGCGCGGGTGTTGGTCTTTTATATAGAACAATCGCGATAATACCGAAAAGGACAATACAGAACAGGATAAGATGTACGATTGTCAATTTACATTTTTTCACAAATTTTGTGCTCGGGAGAGGAATTGCACCTCCACGCCTTACGGCACACGCACCTCAAGCGTGCTTGGCTACTAGTTACAACACCCGAGCGTATTTGTCAAGTGTAGTATGAGTTCCTACAGCCACTCACCTATTATACACTACGCTACCACAACTTCTTCCTTTTTCTCTTCTGCCGCCACCTTCGTATCCGTATTCATTCCCGGCTCGAGGGCGAGCATGCGGCGCATCTGACGCTTGATTTCCTTTGAAGCTTTCTCGCGGACGAAGTAGAGCTTTGCCCGACGAACCTTTGATCTTCGGAGAACCTCGATCTTGTCGACGATAGGAGAATAGATAGGGAAAATCTTTTCCACACCCACGCCGTCAATGACCTTGCGAACGGTAAAGGTCGCGCCAGCCTCGGTGCCGTGCTTCCTAGCGAGAACGAGTCCCTCAAAGGCCTGGAGTCGCGTTTTATCCTTTTCCTTGATCTTCTGCCAGACACGGACGGTATCACCAGAACGGAGGCTCATGGCCTTTCGCTCCTCCGCATTGACCGCTGTTAGAATGTTTTTATTCGTAGACATATGCCAATTGATATATAAGTATAATAGTGGAACAAATCTAACATATACCCTTCTTTTTCGCAACTTCTACCATCCCGAGTTCATTGAGAACACCCTTCATATCATCCGGAAACGGGGACTGTACAGTCACCTTTTTTCCGGCACAATTCGCAAAGGTTATGGACGCGGCATGGAGCGCCGTTCTCTGTAGACCAAGCCTTGCACAGTCCGAGACCACCTTATCCGGTGCATAGAGACCATCGCATGCCACTGGATGCTGTATCGCCTTGAAATGCACGCGAATCTGATGGGTCCTGCCCGTCTTCGGCTCGACTTCGACAAACGAATATTTTTCCTGATTCTCCGAGCTCGTGATCCGGCCGACAGCGATGAGTGTCCACCATGTCTCTGCCGGTCGCATCTCCCCTCTCGCTCCTCGCCCCGCCGACCAACGACGGAAATCAGTCGGACTTTTTCCAATCGGTTTGTTGATTATCCCGTAGGCATCCTTCATGTCGCCATGGACAAAGGCCAGATATTTTTTTGCCATGAGCTGATTTTGAAACTGCTCCTTGAGACAGGTATGACCCTTCTTTGTTTTTGCAATGAGAAGCACACCAGAAGTTCCCCTGTCGAGGCGATGCACGATACCCGGCCTCACGATTTCTCCCTGAAGCTCACCGACATTCTTTGTCTTGGGATAGTGTTCGAGTATCCAGTCAGTGAGCGCTGGCTCCTCTGTTTTACCATCTGGATGCACGACGAGACCCGCCGGTTTGTCGACGGCGACGATATCTGTGTCTTCATAGAGAATACGTATATCCATTGATAATTTCTTCATTTTACGATACTCTAGCATATATATGCGAGATTAGCTCAGTTGGTAGAGCAACTCATTTACACTGAGAAGGTCGCAGGTTCGAGTCCTGCATCTCGCACAATTTTAAACTCTCCCCTTCTGCTTCAAAAGAGTGTTGATTTTTTCGACGACTTCCTTGAGGGTAAAGTTGACCTTGACGAGGAAATCATCGGCGCCCAATTTCTTTGCTTCTTCTATTTCATGATCCTGACCGAGATTCGAGAACATGATCACGAGTACATCTTTATATTTCTCCTGACCCTTGATTGTCTTGAGAACTTCGAGGCCGTTCAGCTCGGGCATGACGATATCCATGAGTATGAGGTCAGGAATACTTTCTTCGAGAACTTTGAGCACCTGCTTCCCGTCAGTGGCGTTCAAAATAGCGTAGCCTTCCTTCCCAAGTTTCTGGGCGACGAGAGAGGAGAGGAACTGGTCGTCTTCGGCCAAGAGGATTTTGACCTTTTTTGAATCGCTCAAGGATACTGCTGAAACGCCTTTTTCTTTGTATTCCTGGTTTAAATACTTGCGGACTTTTTCGAGAACTTCGTCGGGACTAAACTGCGCCTTGATGATATAGTCGCGAACGCCTAGCATGACGATTTTTTCGATTTCACTTTGCTGACCAGAGTTCGAGATAACGACAACAGGAATGCTCTTGAGCTTCACATCGCCACGCAGTTCCGCGAGAACCTCCATACCGTCCTTCTTCGGCATGACAATATCGAGGAGGATGAGATCGGGTAAAATCTCGCGGATCTTTTTCATGCCTTCCACGCCATCACTGGCGAGAGAAACCTGGTAGCCTTCGACACTTAATTTATTTAATATAATCTCGCCAAGAATCTGCTCGTCTTCGATGATTAATATTTTCTTTCCTTTGTTGGTTGTATTCATATGTGTAAAGTTAAGTATACCCTGAAAAATCTATTTTTTCACCTCGACGCAGGGTATAGTGAAGTGGAATGTTGTCCCCTCCCCCTCCGTGCTCTCGAAACCGATCTGTCCATTATGCTTCTCAATAATACTCTTTGCCACGAAGAGACCGAGGCCTGAACCATCTGTCCTAGCCTTAAGTGCGTTATCTGCTCTGAAGAATTTGTTAAATATTCCGATCTTCTGTCTCTCGGGAATACCGATGCCGCTATCCTTAACAGAGACTTTGAGGTGGTGTTCTTCGAGCACCACAGACACCGTCACGAAGCCCTCTTCACGGGTATAGAAAATGGCATTTTCGATGAGATTCTGAAGTACTGTCCGGACCTTATCGGGATCGATGTTGATATAAGGAAGTTTTGATTTTGGTTCATGAAAGACGAGCTTGATATGCTTTTCTTCTGCCTGGCCGATAAAATCCTGGAGACAATTATCAATGAGATCCTCGATATGGATGTAGGAAAAACTGTAAACCATTTTCCCTGACTCGATGCGGGTCACGACGAGCATTTCGTTGATGAGGCGGATGATGCGCTCGTTGCTCTCGTAGCCCTTCATGAGAAGACTCTTTTGTTCGGCTGTCAGATTATCAACACTTTCGTCAATGAGGAGCGAGAGCGTCCACTTGATGGCTGAGAGCGGTGTTCGGAGCTGGTGGGCAGCGACAGAGATGAATTCTGTCTTGACCTTGTCGAGTTCAGTCAGTCTCTCATTGGCGACGAGGAGTTCTTGCGTCCTCTCGACGACTTTTTGTTCAACGCTTTTCTTCTCTATTTCGAGCTCTTTCAACAGCTTTAATATTTTTGCATTGAGCTCAGAAAACTCCTTTGAGCTGAGGGCAAAAGAATGCTCGAGGAGAGCTCGGTCAGTATCATTATTCTCATATGTCGTGCTGACCGTCTTGAGGAAATTTTCAAATTCAGGGGGAATTGTAGTCCCTTCCTTAAAAGATTTTTTGTATTGTCGCTCAAGAAGATGATGCATACATTATTCTTCGCGCAAAGTCGTGATTGTCATCGTCTGGTTATGGAGCTGGCACTGGCGCTCGGTCGGTGCTGTCGGACAAATCTCGCCGTAGGAATAGAAGCCGATCAATGCCGCCTGATTCCCCACTTTTTCCCGTACTGCTTCTATTTCCTCTTCTATTCTGTCTTTCAAGACGAGCTTCCTGCCGATACAGCTCACGAGGATTGCGAGCTCGGCCTTGTCCTTGCCGAGAGTTTCGATGCTCATGTTTGCTGCACCAGACGCACCGTCGATGATGCGATCGAAGTTGGCTTTCATAAATTTCGCTACGACACCCTCTGGCATATCCCCAGCAAAGGTCATGGATTGGTCTTGTTCATTGACCCCTAGTATGGTTCTGACGACTTCCACTTCTTCACCGGTTTCAGTCTTCACATGGAGGTTTAAAGGGAAAAGGAGTCCACTCGCCGGAAGTTCTTTTGCAAGCTCGCCCAAATATTCCTTGTAGAGTGCGAGTGCTGGCGAGCCATCGAGCTCATACAATATATTCCCTTTTGATTTCGTAATCGTCCTCGAAACGCCGAAGGAATCCCAGCCACCGAGCGAACCATACCCTATTTTAATATGCGGTCCGTAGAAACCGATACAAACGAGCTTCTTACTCTCCGCCGGCGCGTCAAACCCCACGAGAGTTTCCTTGAAGCGCGACCCGTCCCCTGCCAACCCTCCCGTGACCGAAACATTTTTCGGCAGCTCGGCAAGCAGACCTTTGACGAGTGGTGTTCCATTCACGAGAAGTCCGTCAGAGAAAATCATGACATGGTTCAATCCCTCTTTTGGCAAACCTTTTGCGAGTTTCTTTCCAACTTCCTCACTCTCATCGGCGCTCGCAATGCTCGATGTAGAAAACTGCAGAGTCGTCTTATTAAATTTAATTGCCGAGAGCACGAGCGTATCGTCCGAGACCTCGGTCTGAATAATTTCTCCTGCAGTCGAGGCGCTCACGATATGCGACTGCGGATACCATCCGCGGATCTCATCGAATAATTTTGTATCCTTGAGCGCGCTGTTCCCACCGAAGACCAAGACGAGTTCGGGAACTTCTCCTGCGGTAAAAATACTCGCAGAGCTAGAAGCGCTTTCTGATAATGTTGATAATGTTTTCCACCCACTTTGCACTGTCCATTTTTTTTGTTCTATTTTCATAGGGGAATTATAGCATGGAAATACTCTCAAGTATCTGGTATGATTTTATAC
>CAYGGI010000033.1:0-7826 GCA_964349525.1 uncultured Candidatus Saccharibacteria bacterium | reverse complement strand
CCTACCAAACCGAGATAAAATTTCGATAAAATAAAAATAAAATTTCGATAAAATTCGAGTTACGCAACACTTTTTGGGCTTGTGGCAAGAGCTACTTTTATTGTGTTGTGATAAAATAACGATACTTACTAGCTATTAACCCTAAAATCATGAAAAAATTCGAAGAAAAAAAGTTCAATATTCCCGAGCTCAAAGGCATCTCCCAGAAAACCATCGAGGAGCATCTCAAGCTCTACGCGGGGTATGTGAAGCATCTCAACCTTATTCATGAGATTGTCGAAAATCCTGCAAACCCGGAGTATGCCCGAAGGGAAGCCTACCGCCGACAGGGATTTGAGTTCGGTGGAATGCGCAATCATGAAATATACTTTTCGCACTTCGAAGGTGGGTCGAAACCTCTTTCGACTAATTCTCCTTTGTATAAGAAAATCTTGGAGTGGACAGGATCATTCGACTTTTTCCTTGAGATATTTAAAAATCTCGCAACGACCCGCGGTGTCGGCTGGGCAATGCTCGGATATGACCAGGTGACCGACGCGCTCATACAATACTGGGTCGACGAACAACATATGGGACACCTGCCTGGTGTTACACCGATCCTCGCCCTCGATATGTGGGAACACTCCTATGTCGCCGACTATCAGCCGTCAGGAAAAAAGAATTACATCGAGGATTTCTTCGCGAATATAAACTGGGACACTGTCGAGGGTAATTTCACAAAGAGCGCAAGGTAGAACGCGTAGGATCCCGCCACAATCCATCCAGAAAACGCCGGAATCTCAAGCGACGCGAACGGGAGATGCACGAAAAGCCTGACTATGAAGAGCTCGTAGGAAAGTAGGATATGGCTCCCCCACCCTGCGATCTGCGCGATCGCGTGCGAAAAAAATCCAAAGAAGCCGGCGAGAAAAACGAGGAGCATGGTGAGCGGAATAAACGGTAGAACAATAATATTTACAAAAATGCCGACGATCGAGAGCTGTCCCATCATATAGAAAATGAGTGGGGAGACGAAGATTTGTGTAGCGAGCGTAGAAGCGACAAGCGCACGAATGCCGAACTTCTCTGTGATGAGGCCGAGTCTCTTTTCGAGAGGTGAAGCGAGGACGATGAGCCCAAGCGTCGCCATGAATGAAAGTTGAAATGAGGGATCGTAGAGGAGAATGAGAGGATTCTCTACAAGCATGAGAGCTCCGGCAATAAGGAGTGCGCGACCAGCCCCGTAGTCCCTTCGAAGGAGTTCGGCCGAGAGAGCGATGAGTGCCATGATGCAGGATCGCACAACTGTCGCTCCTCCTCCGACGAGAATGCCAAAGAGAATGATCCCGATTCCCCCGAGGATAATTCCCGTCGTCCGAGGAAGAAAGGAAAGGATACGCCGAATGGAAGCGGCAATGATCGTGATATTGTAACCGGAAAGCACGACGATATGGATGAGACCAGCCCTGCGAAAGTCGTCGATGAGCTCCTTGCCAAGCGCCGCCTTCTCTCCCACGACGAGTCCGGACGCGAGCGCGGCATGTGGCTCACCCAGAACCTGCTTGAGATTTCCGATAAATCTTTTTTTAAGAAAAAATAGTTTTCCGGAGACACTTTCACGATTGGCTTTTTCTAAAATCTCGATATGGGCTTTTTTAAATTCATAAAATATCCCGTCTTTCCCGAGGTAATCTACATAGTCGAAAGTTCGACCGCCGTTGCTCGAGAAATTCCTTGGTGCAGATAGCTTCCCCGTCACTCTGACAACATCGCCGTACTCATATTCTCCGTATTTATCGGCACCAACCCTTATGGACATTTCTGCGAAAGTTTCAAATACGAATGTTTGGATGAAGTCTTTTATGAGGGGTTCACTCGTAATCTTTCCCTCAAAAGAGACTATCTGTCCCACATCATTTTTCAGGGTTTCTTTGAGAGGGTTATGAGTAGCATAATAGAATCTTACTGAAATAATAATCAGCAAGGAGACAATGATTATGAAATTAATTTTTCTGCGGGATTCCACCCCTTCACCCTACCAAACCGAGATAAAATTTCGATAAAATAAAAATAAAGAAACGATAAAATCCTGATTTACACGTTTTTCACAATTTCAGGAAAAGAGTAGTTTTCCCTAGGACCCTTGTAGAGCTTCATGTTTTCACCATCTGCAAATCTCGTCGCAATCTCATCACACCTCACATTCCCTGCGGTGTCAGCATGCCCTTTCACGAATTTCCACGTAATTTCCTTGTTTTGGGTAGCTGAGAGGAGCTCTTCCCAGAGATCACGATTCAAAACCGCTTTCTTCTGCGAGTTTCTCCAGCCTTTCACGATCCAACCGTGGATCCATTCGGTAATGCCTTTGATGACATACTGGGAATCGGAATAGACGATAATTGGAACTGACGAGTCAACGGTTTTCAACGCCTCAATAGCCGACATCATTTCCATCCGGTTATTCGTCGTCATCGATTCCCTTCCACCGAGCTCAACCACCTCTTTATCAGAAATGACAATAGACCCCCAACCCCCAGGACCGGGATTGCCACGCGATGAGCCGTCAGTGTAGATGATTGTGTTCATATTTTCTTATGTATCTTTTTGTGGCTATAGTATATCAACAATTCTCAATCTAAGCTCTGTTCTTCCTCCAAACATAGATTTTTCCATCGTTGCAATGAGTGATGCTGTCTTCCCTTTTTCTGGTCTCTTCGTAAATGTCTCTGCCGTCATAAAGAATCCAATTGCAGAGAGTGGTTTTCCTTTTGATTTTTGTATGATTAATTTTAAATGATTACTTTCTTTCCCAAATTTATGAACATCTGATAAAAAGATATCTTTAAACATAAAAAGTGGTTTCGGATTCCCTGTTCCGTAGGGACCGAGCTGTTCGATAATGCGGTAGACATCGTAGTTCACATCGTCTGGTGAGAGCTCGCTGTCGAGATACTCGATGTCTTCCTTTTTCTCTCCGCGGATTTTTTCAAATATTTTACTGAGGTTTTCTTCGAGAGTATGGATCGCTCCCGACGCGACGGAAAATCCCCCCGACTCCGCATGACCGCCGAATTGCATGAATGTCCCCTCGGGAGTTCCCTGCATAAGGTCGAGGAGATGCACGGAACCGGCAGCGCGACACGAGCCTTTTATTATATTGTCCCCATCTCGACCCCAGAGGAAGACCGGCACGCCGAATTCTTCCGCCACATTGTTGGCCGCAAGCCCGAGAAGCGAGGGTTTCCACTCCGGATTGCCGATGACGATGACCTTCTCCGTTGTTTCTCCGTAACGTTCATGCACCCTCTTTTTTACTTCTTTCACGAGAGCGGCGACCGTCCCTTTTCTTTCATTATTAATATGATCGAGATGAATGGCGAATTTTTCCGCTTCGTCGTCGTCCTGCGTAGCGAGCAATCTGAAAGCGTCCATTGGCACTCCCATGCGCGAGGCGGCGTTGATGCGTGGCCCGATGGTGAAGCCGATATCTTCCTCGGTCAGGTAGCGCTGATTGACCTTTAGCTTGTCGAGGAGTCTCATGAGACCTTTTCGCGGAGATTTCCGGAGAACCGAGAGACCGTAGTAGGCGAAAACCCGATTCTCCCCTGTGAGCGGCACCATGTCGGAGAGCGTGGCGATGCCGACCATATCGAGTAACCATTTTTCCCAACCTTCCTTTATCCCAAACCGATTTTTCGCAAGAATCGCCTGGATGAGCTTGTAGACGACGCCGGCGCCACAGAGCATTTTTTCTGGATAGGTGCAGTCGGATTGCTTCGGATTGACAATGGCATATGCCGGTGGCAATTCGAGTCCGGGAAGATGATGGTCGGCGACAATGACATGGATACCGTTTTCCTGCGCGATCTTCACATGACCGATATCGGCGATTCCGCAGTCGATGGTGATGAGAAGCGCGACTTTGTCAGCGATGAATTGTCGGACGGCGTCTTCGTTGAGCCCGAAGCCCTCGTCGTGGCGGTGAGGAATGTAATTAATGAAATTTGCAAAGCCGATTTTCTTAAATAGATCATGGAGTGCGACGCCGGCCGGGATACCGTCAGTGTCGTAGTCGCTATATATGACGGTTTTCTCGTTATTCTGAATGGCCTTTATGATTCTCTCGGCGGCTTTTTCTCCATCTTTCAGAAGAAAGGGGTTGTGAGTCTGCGTATCGTAATTTGGATTAAGAAAATTCTGTCGGTCTTCTGGCGTTTTTATACCGCGATGAAAGAGGAGGTGATCAAGCAGGTTTCCGTCAATTTTCTCTCGTACAGAATATTTCTTCATGGGACAAGTATACCAGAGCCGGTGTATAATAATCATATGGACAATTGTATATTCTGTAAGATAGTGAAAAAAGAAATCCCGGCGGAGATCGTCTACGAGGACGAGGATTTTCTGGCCTTTCTCGATATTCACCCGCAATCCCCCGGCCATACGCAGGTTATACCAAAAAAACATGTGCGCTGGGTCTGGGATTATGAAAATGTTGGTGCGTATTTCGAAATTGTAAAAAAGATCGCACTCGCGCAACGCAAAGCTTTCGGCACCGATTTTATTTTAAGCAAAATCGTTGGCGACGAAGTTCCTCATGCTCACATCTGGGTGTTTCCGAATTCGGAAGTAGAGGGAGATAAGAAGGATTTCAAGGGGAATGGGACGAGGATACGAGCACATTTGTAATGTATTGACATCGTCACTACACCTGCTATACTATCCACATGTCTACAAACGCAACAACAATTCAATTGAGAATCGATATAAAAACAAAGAATCAGGCGCAGGATATTTTCAAGAAACTCGGCATGGATATGTCGTCCGCCATGAAGCTTTTTCTTTCGCAGGTGATACGAATGAGAGCTCTTCCCTTCGTGGCGCGTACAGAAAATGGATACACTCCGGAGTACGAGCAGTTTCTACTCGAGCAAATTGCAGATACCAAGAAAAATGGCACGAGATTTAAGACGGCGAAAGCAGCCATGGAATATCTAGAAAGCTAATTATGTATGAAATCATATTCAACAAACAATTCAAAAGTGCACACAAAAGAATCGTAAGGTCTGGTCGGTTTAAACACGATGAACTGGAAAAAATAATGGAAATCTTATCCCGAGGTGAAGCGTTGCCAACCCGATACCACGACCACGCGCTCAAAGGAAATTTCTTCGGGCAGAGAGAGTGCCATATCGGCGGTGATACATTACTTGTCTATGAAATTGATACACAGAACAAAATAGTTACTTTTTTCGACATCGGAAACCACGCTCAAGTCTTTGGCTCCTAGTAGCCAAGTACCACTTTAACCACCACGATCAACAAAACAACCCCCGCCAATCCAAAAAACACCAAACACAGATTCTCCTTCCACGATTTCTTTGCTCGATCCGCCATGAACTGGTCTTTGTAGTAAAAGAATACTTCTTTGAAAAGTTTTATGAGTGTGGGCATGGGGAATTAATTTCCTCCCCTATTGAGTGCCTCGATTCCTGGCAGAGTCCCCTTCGCGAGAAACTCGAGCATTGCCCCGCCACCTGTCGAGACGAAGGTGAATTGATCTTCAATCTTGAGCTCAGCAATGACGGCGAGCGTATCCCCTCCTCCGACGATAGTCTTCACACCTTTTTTCGTAGCGTGAGCGAGCAGTCGCGCGACACCCAGAGTGGCGTCCTTGAACCCTTGCTCATAGGCTCCGAGTGGACCATTCCAGAGCACATATTTCGCATGCGATATCTCATGCCCGAGCATCTCCACCGTTTTTTCTCCCGCATCCATGATTGCAGTATCTTTTACGACAGTATCTATAGGCAAAAGCAACTTTTTATTCTGTAAAAACTTTTCCAGATCTGGTTTCATTTCTGAAACGAGAGATGTCCCAATATCTTTACCCTGCGCTCGGAAGAAATCGTCAGCTAAAGCTCCCCCAATGAACATTTTGTCGGCGCTCTCTATGAATTTCTCGATGAGAGGAAGTTTGGTTTCGAACTTTGCCCCGCAGAGTATAAAGAGGAAGGGGTGATCGGGATGAAATGCGGTGCCCAAATGCTCAACTTCCTGCGCAAAGAGGAGTCCAGCGTAGCTTGGGATGAACTCGGTAATAGCCACAACCGAAGCGTGTTCTCGGTGCGAAACGGCGAAGGCTTCATTGACGTAGATGTCGGCAAGACTCGCGAGCTCGCGAGCAAATTTCTTGTCATTTTTCTTTTCACCTTCATAATTTCTCACATTTTCTAGGAGAATAATCTCATCGGGAGTTGTTGAGACTTTTTTGTAGTCTTTGATAAAAGCGCATGTAACTCCGAGCTTGTGGAGATGTCTACACACAGGCTCAAGAGTCGGACTATCAATAGTTTCGATATGACTCACCAAAATAATTTTGACTTTTTTCTCCTGTAAATATGCAATTGTCGGGATAATTTTACGTATACGAAAATCATCAACAACCACACCATTTTTGACAGGAACATTGAGATCAACTCTCATGAGCACTCTCGTTCCTTCCGCTATCTGTAGATCTTTCAGGTATTTCATGTAAAATTTTCTACAAGCCTCCCATTAGACGATATCCACCGCTTTGAGAAGCTCAACAAAGCCGGGAGTATTGACGCTCTCGTGGCCGACGAGCAAACCGTCTACTTTCCCTCGGGCGATAATGTCCGGCGCATTGCGAAAATTGATAGAACCACCATAGAGTACTGGGGTGGCAAGGGCGTTTTCCTGGCCAAAAATATCGGCGAGAGTCTTTCGTACGAAAATCGTCGTTTCTTCGATCGTTGCCGGATCCATCGCTTCCTTTGCCCCGATTGCCCAGAGTGGCTCATAGGCAACAATAATATGATTGACAAGCTTCTTGGGAACTTTTGCGAGAGAATTTTTTATCTGATTTTTCAACGTGTCAAGATAGAGAGCGTGCGCGTCACGGACACTTTCCCCCACACAGACGATTGGGTGAATGCCGGCTTCGAGCACCGCAAGGACTTTCTTTGCCACGATCTCGTCTGTCTCACCCATTGCCCGCCTTTCCGAGTGACCGACTATAATATGCGTGACGCCGAAATCTTTGAGCATTGGGGGACTCACCTCACCGGTGAAAGCGCCTTGTGATTCGAAAAAAGTGTTTTGGGCCCCAAGTGCGACGATGGGCTTTATCTTCGACTTTGCCGTGGAGAATTTGGAAATATAGGGAAACGGCGGACAGACGACGACATGCACAGAATCAAGCTTTGAAGCCGTATTTTTGACTTTTTTAAAAATTGTCTGCGCTTCTGCCAGAGTCCCGGGATTCATCTTCCAATTTCCGACAATGATTTTTCTTTTCATGGCGCCATTATACCACAAGGGCATTTTACTTCACCTCATCCCACGACACAGTCACATACTGATCGGAAGTCAGGGGAAAATTCGGTGGAGGAGAATAGAGTAGATTCGAATCATAGATTATATTACGGGTCTGGTATCCTGTACCATCAGTGTATGAAAAACCATATCTCACATTAGTTGCAATCATGCCGTAGAGGGTGATTGAGTTCCGGGTATTACCTGTGCCGCATGAATTCTTATAATAAAATCTTCCAACTCGGCCATTCTGAGCTACGAGTGCCGCATCAATACGCAGATCATCCTCGCTATCCAGACCTGCAGTGACATTGCCTTGCGCAACCAGCCCGATAACATCTTGTCCATCATAATTCGTGTAGAGAAGATCGTTATTGATGATAATATTTTTCCATGTTGAAGGACTATCTGGAAACTTCCCTGCTGCAATGGTCAAGCGGGCTGTATTTATTTGTCCATTTACCCAGATATCGTCTTCGAAAAACATTGTTCCATTAGCCGGAAATGTATAG
>CAYGGI010000032.1:0-7873 GCA_964349525.1 uncultured Candidatus Saccharibacteria bacterium | reverse complement strand
GTATATATATATATCGATTGTCCACAGGTCTATACACTCTATTGAATATCTGATAAATTCCTAAATAAGTGACCTTAAGTACATAAATTTGGCTGAATTCCTTGCATTAAGTACATCTATTTGCTATAATAAGCATACTTATTAGTAAATTCAATCAAATATGTTTAAACGAATAATTCAAAAAAAGATAGAGGAGTGGTTATTCAAAGGTAAAGTAATCATCATTTATGGCGCACGGCAGGTAGGTAAGACTACTCTTTCCCAAGAAATAATCAAACCCTACGCTGATACTGCTCGATATATAAACTGCGAATTTCTTGAAAACAGAGAGTTCTTAAGTATACCAAGCCCAGAAAAACTTAAAAACTTTATTGGAAATTATAAAATAGTTGTCCTTGATGAAGCCCAGAGAATAGAGAATATTGGGATTACTTTAAAAATCCTTGTTGATAATTTTCCTGATATTCAAATCATTGCCACAGGATCTTCTAGTTTTGACCTTGCAAACAAAATAAATGAGCCCCTTACAGGCAGGGCAATTCAATTTACCCTTTACCCTCTTTCCATAGGTGAGATAAAACAAACGGTTGACAACCTCGTCTTACAAGAAAAATTGGAATCAGTCATGATATATGGATTGTATCCTGATATATTCGGAGTGACGCAGGATGAAGCGACAGAGAGGCTTCGTATTATAGCGAGCAACTATCTCTACAAAGATATATACGAGTTGGAGAGTATCAGGAAACCGACCATCCTTACAGATATTTTACAACTTGTTGCCCTTCAACTCGGAAGTGAGGTTTCTATTGGAGAACTCGCTGATAAACTCAAGACGAGTCCGAAGACGGTAGAGAGATACTTGGATCTTTTAGAAAAGACTTTCATAATTTTTCGACTAAGAGCATTGTCGAGAAACCTTCGCAATGAAGTTCATAGCACCTTTAAAGTGTTCTTTTTTGACCTTGGGATAAGGAATTATATTATCAATAATCTAAACACGCTATCGAAAAGAACGGATGTGGGAGGATTGTGGGAAAACTTCTGTATTCTAGAGAGGATGAAGAAGAACCATAATTCTCGATCATTCCCTAATATCTTTTTCTGGAGAACATATGAACAAAAGGAAATAGATTATATAGAAGAGCGGGATGGGAACCTCTACGCCTATGAATTCAAGTGGGGTGATAAGAGCGTAAAAAAACCTAAACAGTTTCTAGAGACATACACGAATAGCAGTTTCGAAGTGGTAAATAGAGATACTTATTTTGATTTTGTCTCTTAATTTACTTTTTTACTCCTACCCCTTTCTCGCCTCAACAATAGTCTTCTCAATATTCGGCGGAACGACTTCGTAGTGATCGAATTCCATCGTTGCGTTCCCCTGCCCTGATGTCATAGAGCGAAGCTGTGTGGTATAACCGAACATTTCGGAGAGAGGAACGGTGGCGTGGAGAACCTTGGCCTGACCGCGCTCGGTCATCTCGAGGATGGTTCCTCGCTTCGAAGAAATACTGCCGGTAATGTCTCCCATGAATTTGTCGGGAAAGAGCACCTCGATCTTCATAATAGGCTCGAGGATGACGGGACGAGCGCGCTTGGCGGCTTCCTGGAACGCCTGGCTGGCGGCGATCTTGTAGGCGATTTCCGAGGAGTCGACATCGTGGTATGAACCGAAGGTCAGCTCGCAGGAAATATTGACCATGCGGAAGCCGGCGACGATACCGCGATCCATGGCTTCGTGAACACCTTTTTCCACCGCAGGGATGAATTCTGTAGGGATAACTCCTCCCTTGATGGAGTTAACGAATTCGAAGTCGTCGTAACGACTGATATGCTTTGGTATCTTCTTGCCCGGCTCGAGGGGTTCGAGAGGTTTGATATTGAGCTTGACGTGTCCGTACTGACCCTTACCTCCGGATTGCTTGATGTATTTATGCTCTGCTTCGGCTGTACCGAGAATAGTCTCTCGGTAGGCTACCTGCGGCTTGCCGACATTGGCCTCGACGCTGAACTCACGCTTCATGCGGTCCACCATGATTTCGAGGTGAAGCTCTCCCATGCCGGAGATAATGGTCTCTCCTGTCTCGCTGTTCGATGAAATCTTGAATGTTGGATCCTCATTACCGAGTTTCTTGAGCGCCATTCCCATCTTTTCCTGATCAGCCTTGGTCTTCGGCTCGATGCGCAGAGAAACGACGGGGTCGACGAACTTGATGGCTTCGAGAATGATAGGCTTTTCTTCATCACAGAAGGTGTGGGAGGTAAGGGCGTCCTTGAGGCCCACAGCAGCGGCAATTTCTCCAGAGAAGACCTGCTTCACTTCCTCACGATCATTGGCCTGAAGTCGCACGATGCGACCAAGTCGTTCCCTTTTGCCTGTGGTAGAGTTGTAAATATATGAGCCTGCTTCGATTGTTCCGGAATATACACGGAAGAAGGTGAGCTGTCCAACGAAAGGATCGTTCTGGAGCTTGAAGGCAAGGGCTGAGAACGGCTCGTTGTCGTCAGGCTTGCGGAAGATAGTCTCGCCAGTGTTTGGATCGATTCCCTTCACCGGTGGAAGGTCGAGAGGCGAAGGTAGATAGTCTACGACGGCATCGAGGACGAGCTGGACCCCGACATTCTTGAGCGCGGAACCAGTGAATACGGGGAAAATCTTGTTACCAATGACGGCCTTGCGGATAACTCTCTTGAGATCATCAATCGGAATTTCCTTGCCTTCGAGATACATCTGCATAGTAGCGTCGTCGTATTCAGCAACCTTCTCAACGAGTTCAGCACGGTACTTCTTTGCATCTGCCACCATTTCTGCGGGAATCTCCTTTTCGATGACATTGATTCCCTTTTCTCCGTCAAAAAAATATGCTTTCATCTTGAGAAGATCAACAACACCATTGTGATCACCCTCGAGACCGACAGGGAGCTGGAATCTGACCGCATTTTTATTCAAACGCTCGAGGATAGATGCGTAGGATTTTTCAAAAGACGCTCCAGTGCGGTCCATTTTATTGATAAAGCAGAGGCGGGGCACGTTGCTCTCGTCGGCATAGCGCCAGTTTGTCTCTGACTGTGGCTCTACTCCGGCAACACCGTCGAAGACGACAACCGCACCGTCGAGAACACGCAGAGAACGCTTGACCTCTACGGTAAAGTCGATGTGTCCGGGAGTGTCGATAATATTGAAACGCTGCTTGAGAGAGACATCAGGTTTGCCGTCGGCACCCTTTACATCGCGCATATAGGTAGGATTCCAGAAACAGGTAATAGCTGCAGCCGTGATGGTGATTCCACGCTCTCGCTCCTGTTCCATCCAGTCGGTGGTTGTCTCCCCATCATGAACCTCCCCAATTTTATGGATTTCTCCCGTATAGTAAAGAATTCGCTCCGATGTGGTTGTCTTGCCGGCATCGATATGGGCAATGATTCCGAAGTTACGTACTTTTTCGAGTGGATAGTCGCGGTTCATATATATTATTAATTAATAAGATTAATTACAGAAATAGTTTACCACGCAAAGTGAGCGAATGCCTTGTTTGCCTCTGCCATCTTGTGAGTATTCTCGCGCTTCTTGACTGCTTCTCCTTCATTCTTTGACGCGGCAATGATCTCGTCAGCGAGCTTTTCTGCCATCGGCTTACCTTTCTTCGATCGAGCGGCTTCGACAATCCATTTCATAGAGAGAGCTCGCTGTCGTTCTGGACGGACTTCACGAGGAACCTGGTAGTTTGCCCCTCCGACGCGTCGTGAGCGGACTTCCATGGCAGGCGATGTGTTCTTGAGAGCGGCCTCGAAGACCTCGATAGGTTCTGCTTTTGCCTTCTCCTTGATCATAGTAAAACAGTCATAGATAACCTGGCGGGCAATCGATTTCTTGCCATCATACATGACATAGTTGATGAGCTTGGCAACCTTGAGGGACTCATAGGTCTGCTCTGGTAATACTGGGTGTTTGTTTTTTATTCGTCTTCGCATGGGATTTTATTATTTAGCTGCTTTAGGCTTCTTGTTTCCGTACTGGCTTCGACCCTTTCGTCTCTTTTCCACTCCACCGGCATCGAGAACTCCACGCACGACTGTATAACGAAGTCCAACGTCCTTGACGCGACCTCCTCGGAGGAGAACTACCGAGTGCTCCTGGAGATTGTGTCCTTCACCGGGAATATAGGCTGTGACCTCCATGCCGTTCGTAAGGCGAACACGACAGATCTTGCGGATAGCGGAGTTAGGCTTCTTGGGAGTCTTGGTCGTGACCTTGATGCACACTCCTCTCTTGAAAGGTGATGGGAAAAAGCGCGGACGATTCTTGATCGTGTTGAAACTGCGGGTCAAGGCAATAGACTTCGACTTGCTCGTGAATCGGGAACGGCTTTTGCGAATAAGTTGATTGATGGTAGGCATTAATAACAGGTTTAATTAATAATCATAGAGGATTGATTGTTTTCACCGAGCGGTTACTCACTCCCCTTCGTTTTTCAACGTGGAGATACTCTACTATATATGTTAGAAATTTGCAATAAATTTAAGAATAGCTTGCCATAGAGATGCGGTTTGTCTTGACTCAGGTAGAGATGAGACTGGGGACGAAGAAGGAGAAGGTGAAGGTGAAGATGTCTGCGTCGCGGTTGGCAATGGTGTAGCTGTGGCGGAGGGTGTTGGGGTCGGGGTTGAAGTGATTACTGGTGCTGGAGTAGAGCTGACCGAAGGCGAGGGGGTTACCAAAGCAGTTGGGAATGAAGAGGATGTGGGGGTTGGTTGAGTAGTTGATTTTTGGATAGTCTGTGTGGTGATTGAGGGTTTTTTAGGGGGTGGCGGTGGTTGAGGTGGTGGTGGCTTGCTGACATTGCTATTGACTGATGCTACCGTCATACCACCGCAGCTATACCCGTTCTTTTGGACAATTGCTAGTTGCATCTGAAGTTCTGATTTGAGCGCTCTATATTCTTGTTCTTTGGCTGTTAGGTCTTTTATCTTCTTATTTACTTGTGAACGCAGATCATCGAGCAATTTCTTTTCCGAAGCAAATGCCCTGAGTGTCTGGCTATCGAAGACAAGGACATTCTCGTCACCAAGATATGAGTGATTCTTGGCAAGAGCAGAAGACGTAATCGGCATTAGATATCTTTCACCTTCTGATTTGAGCGCCAATACCGCTTTTGCTTTACCGAGACGAGCGAGGAAGCCCATTTCCCCGTCTTTTGATTTTGCTCGTTCATCTGCGACGTATTTTATAATCTCTGCAGCATCAACCTTGAGTTTGGCGACAAAGCGTTGTTGTTCCGGCGTCATCCCCAGATAAAATGGTCCTTGGGAGTAACTACCAGTACCGATACGAGCGAGGGAATTTGAACCGTCAGTGCTCTGCACGCACTTCATACTGATATTATTCACTTGTTCGTATCTCTGCGCCTGTTCCCCACCAAACGGGATAAGTACGAATGATGCACCACTGAATTTAGTAAGTGTATCTGTATACTCTTTTGTCATCCTAAGAGAATCGAGCATGCGACCGACAGCATCGATACTGGTGGTAATGTGAGCAATCTTTTGCCCGAGTACCGTCGCGTCAACGATATTTTGAGTACACTTCGGCTCTTTCTTTATAAAGTCATTGTACGCTTCTGAATTACCCTTACGCGCGCTCGCATCGGCGCACTGGAGGGTATCGGACGAGAATCTCGCGTCTGTCGGAAGCACTTCGAATTCCGCTGGAGGCATGCGGTTTGGAATAGTGACTTTCACTTTCGGAGCGGGCGGAGTATCAGCGAAAACATTTATAGCAAAAAATGGTGTGACCGACGCAATCGCTACGAGTAGTAATATTCTCTTTTTCATCATTACCTTATGATTATACACCCACAAAGATTTTAAAAATATACGGAATAATCGGCTCAACAAATCTCCAGAGAAACAAGACGAGGAGAAGTATGAGGACGAGTGAGTATCTTTCAAAAGATTCGCGGACATGGGCAAGGCGTGGTGGGAGCAGGGAAAAGAGAACTTTTGACCCATCGAGAGGCGGAATGGGAATGAGGTTGAAGACCGCGAGAGTGACATTGATCGCCACTATATAGTATGAAATCTGCAAAAATGAAGCTGGTAGATCAGCGAAGTTCCTGACAACGAGAGCAAATACGAGGGCGATGAGGAGATTTGCGGCGGGTCCGGCGAGAGAAATGAGGAGCTCGCCTACCCTCTTATTCTTTACATTGTATGGATTCCACTCGATAGGCTTGGCCCAGCCGAAGGTCATGCCGACAAGCGATGTTAGGACTGGCACAATGAATGAGCCGAAAAGCTCGAGATGCTTGAGCGGATTGACGGTCAGACGACCTTGGAGACGAGGAGTGGGATCTCCGAGAAGTTCAGCCACATAGCCATGAGAAAGCTCATGAAGGACGACGGACATAATGAGAATGGCTATTGAAACGATGAGTGTGAGTGGTTCCATTTGCTTAATTTTCTTTATATGATAGCATAGGTGGCACTATGGCTAAAGTATGCGCGATAACAAAGAGGGGCTCAATCGTCGGAGGCGGGTATTCGAACCGCACTCGCGCGACTCAGTTTAACCCTACCGGAATGGTCCGCAAGTACCCCAATCTCCAGAAAAAGAAGGTCTATGTTCCTGAATTGAAGAAAACTTTTAATCTCACCATTTCTACTCGCGCCCTCAAGACTATCCAGAAGCGTGGTGCCTACGCAACCCTCAAGAAAGCGGGATTAATCTAGTCTTGTATCCATTTTTCTCCATCCGAAACCATATGCATGGTTTTTTCTTTTGTCGAAAAGGTAAATTTCGGATCAACTTTCTCGAGCAGATCGGGAGAGACTCTTGATTCTATTGCGCTATGGTAATATTCGACGATGTTTTCGTCGGATTTTACTTCTAGGGTTTTGGAGATATCTTTCTGGACAGTTTTCGATAGATTACCGAGCAAATAAACCGACGTATTTTCATACGAAATAGCCGCACCGAGCTCCGGCAAGCTCGTCTTATTATATTTAAACCCTTCGTAGGGAAACAGGACCTTCATTTTTATCCCAGTTTCTATCTCTACCTCTTCTCCCCTCTCCACTTCTTCCACATGGATCTTATTTTTCCTGATTTTCGTGCGCACAACATCGAGAGCAGTGCTTGTTGCTAAAAGTTTCGGCTGAATAATTTCACCTATTTCATACCTATCGAGAATCTCCACGAGCCCACCGATCTGCGCTGGTGTGGCGCTCGGCACAATGAGATAGTCGATCTTTCTCCTATGGAAAGGCATGGTCTTCGTAATCTGGCGGATGGTCTCTGATGTCTGCCCTCCTCCGACAAGAATGGTCTTGTTTCCCGGAGTGCGGATGAAAACAGCACGACCCCGTGTCAGGCTGAAAAAGTAGACTTCGAGAAGAGGCTTGCGGTATTCCCAGTAGGAGAAGTAGATGCCGAAAGCTACGGTACAAATACCTGTGCAGAGAGCTATTATTCCCAGTTTTTTATATGTATTGATTTTCTTATTGACTTTGAGCATGCTTTTGTTAGTATTATTAATGAACTAATGAAGACAGTAAATCCGTAAGGATACACCTCGGCTGTCCCATGATTCGCAAGAATCGTTTGGTCGTGGAGTTGGTGTTCCACCATGTAAGAAGGCGTCATGAGAAATCATGGCGTTTTCTTTTGATCAAATAGGATATGTCCGCGCTTCTTAAGCGATTCAATATAACTTGTATCTGAAGGTTCGAAGAACGTCACCTCTTTAATTTCACCTGACTGAATCTTCTTGAGAACGGTTAGAAAGTGCTCATTTTCTCGCCTAATTTCTTTAGGCGGTTGCATTGTTTTAAATTGGCTTTTTGATTTCATTTGTTTGTTTTTATCTGGTAA
>CAYGGI010000031.1:0-8148 GCA_964349525.1 uncultured Candidatus Saccharibacteria bacterium | reverse complement strand
AGATAGTATTCCCTTCAATTGCAATTAGATACCTAAATAAAAAAAGCAAAATGAAGCCCTGGCAGTCGAAACTGCCAGAGCTTTTGCGTTATGTCTTAGCAATGTGCGCGTAGATTTCCATAAATTCGTGTTTCGGAGTAAGGGTTACCTTGCCTCCAAAATGTTGTGAACAATGGATGAGTTCGTTTGATGAAGCTATGATTGCCATGTGAGTCCAGATTCGGCTGGATGTACTAAGTTTCCGTTTAAAGAACACGGTTTGACCTACGGGCATCTCCTCAAATGCATCAGATGATAGATTCAGATCTGGTGGCGGGTGACCGACACTTCCAAATCGAGGAATCATGATGCCGACATCGTGATACACATTGACTATGAAGTGAACACAATCAAACGTTTTATAGTCATAAGCTCGGTCAATATACTGGTGAGCGGTAGTTACTATGCAGTGAGAAACATTTTCAGAGAGGATCACACTAATTCCTTTCCTTTTAGTTATTTTAGGTTGTGGCGATTCTGATCAACAAAAAAACCAATCATGTATTTAGAGAAAACTAGACCATGTAGAGATGTGTTTGTTGCAAAGCATGGTAGTAGGTGGGTTCAGTCTATCGCTTCCCAGAAAAAAGTCAATTACAGAAAAGTGACGAAAAATTCGTCACTTTTATGAAGTGAGAAAAAACAACAGAAAGAGGAGGAGTATGCTTGGAGGGAACTCTCGGAGCCGCGAAGGCGGCGAGAGCGAGCGTATCGCCAGTAGGCGATAACGCGTGTCCCGGAAAGCATACTCCTCCTCTTTCCCCTACTTCGCTGTTCCCGAATAGTCCACAGAATACTCCATGAGGACTGCTCCAGATTCTTCTGATTGCTCGACACTTTTTAATTTCAAATGGTAGAGCATGTCTTCGTTGAACATCCCAATACCTTTTCCGAAAACTTTCGGTTCGATGGTCAGATAAATAGTATCGACAAGGTGAGCTTTCATAAACATCGTGTAGATATGCGCGCCTCCGCAGATGGCGACTTCTTTGAACCCCCTTGCCTCGAGTTTTTTTATGAGATCATGCGGAGTATCCTGCGTCATCTCCACACCTTCGAATGTCTGATTTTTCGAATACACCACCGTCACCCTTTCCTTGAGCGGCTTGCCGATAGTCTTGTACGTCGCTGAACCCATGACGACCACCCCGGCGCGTTTCGTGAGCTCGACAAAGCGCTTCTTATCAGCCTTGCTCGTCCAATACATAGGGGAGTGCTGGCTGTCCTTTGCTATATATCCGTCTGCGGAAACAGCGGCGATGATGAAGGTTTTCATAAATTAATAGGAGATTGAAATTAAGGATTTGTCATCTGTTCTAATACCGATGTTAGTATTATACTGTATCTCTATGAAAGAATTAAATCTGACTGCTCACATCGGCGCGGGAATATTCGGAGCCACGGCGAACTTCAACCAGCGTTGGTTCAAGGACGACGCAACTCTCAAGAAACTGATTGAAAACTTAAAAGGTCTCGGGTTGAAAATTGTCCTTACCCAAGGCACCTATGACATGGTGCATATCGGTCACGCGCGATATTTCGAGGAGGCGAAAAAGCATGGAGATATATTGATTGTTGGAGTGGACTCTGATGAAAAAGTCCGTGCGCGCAAAGGTCCGGAGCGCCCGGTGGTGCCACAGGCTGAGCGTCTCGAGATGGTCACTCATCTCCGCACTGTAGACGTTGTCTACCTCAAGCAATACAAGGCTCCGAAATGGAATCTCATAAAGCTCGTCCGACCTGATGTCCTTGTGGCTACCCAGCAGACATATTCGAAAGCCGATCTGAAAGCACTGAAGCAACACTGTGGGAAAGTCGTCGTTCTCGAACCGCGCGCCACAACATCAACAAGCGCCAAGATCCGTCTCCTACAGATTGGTCACGCCAAGAAGCTCGAGAAGGCTCTCACCCCACAGCTCATCAAGACTATCCAAGACGTTCTCTCGTTGGGTTCAAAATAATGAAGAATAAAAACAAAGCGATTGTTGCGTATGTACCAGTTCTCCATGAGGGGTACCACCAACTTTTTAAAAATCATCCGGAAGTCCAGCGCCTCTATATTTTTGGAGAAGAAGTGATAGGAGAATATGAGCATTTGGTAAAAGACATCAGGAGAATCTCTCCGGAATTGATTAAGAAGGCGATAGAATCTTGGAGTATTTTTCAGAAGGTAGAAATTTTAAATAAAAAGAGTATTAAAGAATTGCAGGAAACGAAAATCCCCCTTGTCATTTCTGATGATGATATCACCAGCATTCTCATTGAAAAATATTTTCCAAATAATAAAGTAACGAAAGATACTATTTTCTTGCGGTGGGATAAGAAAACTTCGATAGAGCCGGAGAAGATAACTCCGGATGTGAAGGTTAGTAGAAAAGTTTTTGATAAAAAGATGATTGCGCTTGCGCTCGAGGAAGGGAAGAAAGCGAAGGATTGGTGGCGGAGGATTGGTGTCGTTGTCGTGAAAAACGGCAAGATTTTATACCAAAAACACAATGAATATGTGCCTTCTGATCAGATTGCGAATGATGAAGGAGACCCGCGTGGGAACTTCAAAAGTGGTGTGCATCTCGAATCATCCCTCGCTTTTCATGCTGAAGCCGCTGTCGTGGCGTGGGCGGCAAAGGAGGGGATGTCCCTCAAGGGTGCTGATATATACAGCGAAAACTTTCCCTGTCCTCCGTGCGCCAAACAGCTGGCATATGCTGGTATTCGTCGGCTCTACTATCGGACTGGCTACAAGGTACTTGATGGAGAAAGGATATTGCGAAGTCAGGGAGTGGAGATAATTTTTGTGGAATAAGGAAGCACTCTGCTTCTACTCTTTCTTCGTCTTCTCCTCCTTCCTATAATTCTTCGGTTGACCGAACTTGAATTTCCATGCTTCTGTATCTTCGAGAGCGGCAAGATCAGGCTCGACAAGATGCGCGTGGATATGGAGGACGCTCGATCCGAAATTTCCATGGATAGATGAGCCGAAACGGAGAGCGATACCGCCTCCCTCCATATTTCTTTGGTGTGACGCTTCGGCGAACATTTCAAAAAGTTCTTTGCCGGCTTCCGGATCAATATCTTTAATATGCTCGACATGGGTCTTGTAGATGGCGAGCATCTGGTGTTTTACTTTTTCATACGGCCACTGGTTGTCGGTCAGGAGCCAGAATTTTCCTTCTTTGAGGATGGGATTCTTGTGATATTTCTCTAGGTTTTCTCGGCAGAAAGGGCAGTGGCCTTCTTTTTCTATTTTTTCCATAACGATGCGCTGGTCCTCGCGACGGATGACTTTTGTATTTATAAAACGGTTTTTTTGTTTAATCTCGTCCTGATTTTCCATAGAGTTATATCGCGACCGGTATGCCCTTTATCCCAGGATGAGGATTGTAGTCAGAAAGAGTGAAGTGATCTTTACGGAAATCAAAGAAATCCTTGACCGAGGTGTCGAGCGTCATGGTCGCAAATGGTTTCGGCTCGCGGGCAAGCATCGTCTCGACTGCCGGGATCTGATCGACGAAAATGTGGGCATCGGAAAAACTATGCACGTATTCGTAGGGAATAGTTCCCGTGGCATGAGCGATCATCATGAGGAGTGCGCCGTATTGCACCATGTTCGATGGCACACCGACGGGCACGTCGCCAGAGCGCTGGAAGTGATGGAGTGTCAGTTTGTTGTCGAAGATACGGAAATGGAGCCAGCCGTGACAAGGGCAGACGACGACCTTCTGCTGTTTTCCCGTACCGCGGATGATGTACTGCGGTATCCACGGACTGATGAAGTGAGTCTTGAGATGGGGGAACTCGCGCATCTGCTCGATGATATTCTGGAATTGGTTGTATGTCCCACCTTCGGCCGTCGGGAAATCGTGGAAAGCCGCGCCGTAGGAGCCTGGTCCGAGATCGCCGGTTTCTAGTCCGCGTTTCTTACACTTTTCTTCTGTGAGCCACGATGCCCACCAGCTACAGCCGAACCCCTCGAGGCCTTTCTGTGTGCGGACACCGTTGACGAAGGCGCACATCTCTCCGATAGCCTGCTTCCAGATCGTAACGGGAAGTTTTTCGGATTCCTTTGGCGCCATGTTGCGCTCGTTGATAATAGGGAAGCCGTTGTCAAAGCGGAAACGCAGGGGGTTCGGACCGACGAGACTTATCGTATCCGTGCCTTGCTGACTATTTGACCTCTCACCCTTCTCGAGAATATCGCGAAGGAGGCGCTGGTACTGGCTATCTGGCGTGCGGTCTTTGGGATCTTTCATCATGTTCTTTTCTTGTAGTTAATAATAATTTTTATGTTAGTATAACATTATGAAGCTCAAGATAAAACGTCTACATCCAGATGCGGTGCTCCCGTCATATGCCCATCCGGGGGATGCGGGTCTGGACCTCTTTTGCCTAGAAACTTTTAAGCTTTCACCGGGCGAGAAGAAATCCGTTCCGACAGGTATCGCCATGGAGATTCCCAAGGGTTATGTCGGACTAATCTGGGATAAGAGTGGCGTATCTGCTCTGGGAGGGATCAAGAATCTCGGGGGTGTGGTAGATGCTGGGTATCGAGGAGACATAGTTGCAATTTTAATAAATTTATCAAAGAAAACTTTTACATTTGAAAAAGGCCACAAAATGGCCCAACTACTTATTCAAAGAGTCGAGAATCCACAGATCGTGGAGGTGAAGGCTATCTCGAATACCAAAAGAGGTGCGGGGAAGTTCGGAAGCACAGGGAAATAGAAAGGAGAAAAAGTAAATAGAGGAAAGTCAAAATAAATGCTAAAATAAAACCACATTAAACTCCCATGATTTAACCCATCTTTCATTGTGAATATCAGTCATGACCGCCCTTTATTTACCATTTTCTTAATTTAAAAAAACAATGATGAAAGACACACAAATCAAAAAATTAATCGATGTCGAGAAGAAGCGTCAGAAGAGAGTCACCAATCTCATCGCTTCAGAAAACTATGTTTCGAAGGATGTGCTCGAGGCTCTCGGCTCGGAGCTCACGAACAAATACGCGGAAGGTAAATCGCATCTGCGCTACTACGGCGGTAATGAAATCGTCGACAAGGTAGAGGATCTCGCAAAGAAACGCGCTCTCGACCTATTTAAACTTTCTGAAAAAGACTGGAGCGTCAATGTCCAGCCGCTCTCCGGATCTCCCGCAAATCTCGCCGTCTATGTCGCCCTCGTCCCCCCGGGAGGAAAAATTATGGGAATGTCCCTCGATCATGGCGGACACCTCACGCATGGACACAAGGTCTCGGCAACAGGGAAATTCTGGCAACAGGTTCCATATGGGGTGGACAAAAAGACAGAAGTCCTCAATTACGCAGAGCTTAAGGAAATCGCTGTACGGGAAAAACCGGTAATCATCGTCGGTGGCTACACGGCGTATCCTCGAGTCATTGATTTCAAGAAATTACGCGAGGTAGCCGATGCGAGTGGGGCGATTCTCATGATAGACATGTCGCATTTCGCCGGACTCGTGGCGGGAAAAGAATATCCGTCACCGTTCGAGTACGCGGATGTCGTCACTACGACAGTTCACAAGACTCTCCGTGGTCCCCGAAGCGCCCTCATTTTCTCCCGCATAGATGCCCGCGAGCTCAACAAGAAAATAGACAAAGCTGTCTTTCCTGGACTCCAGGGCGGTCCTCATCTGAACCAGATTGCCGCAGTCGCAGTGGCCCTTCTGGAAGCGGCGACTCCCGCCTTTAGAAAATATGCCGGGCAGATAAAAAAGAATGCAAAGGTGCTCGCCGAGGAGCTCGCAAAAAAGGGCTGGAGAATTATTTCTGGTGGAACTGACAGTCACCTCATACTCATCGATACGTGGATGGAAGGAAAAGGAATTTCTGGAAAAGAGGCGAGCGATAGACTAGAAAAAGAGGGAATTATTGTCAACAAAAATGCCATACCTTTCGATACTCGTCCACCCGCTGATCCTTCCGGTATCCGCCTCGGCACTGCCGCAGAAACAACTCGCGGAAAGAAAGAAAAAGATATGAAAAAAATCGCTGAGAGGATTGATAAAATATTGAGGAAATAAAACACCACCCCGAAGGCAACAACATAAGCCATGCGGGGTGGAGAAGGAGGTTCGGTGGATGTCGTGAATGCACGCACGACACGCTGGAGGAACACTTCCTTTCGGAAAGTGGGGGCAAGGGGGAGTTGAAAGGCCAGGAGACCTTTCAGAGACCGGATTCAGATGCTAAAGTGTTTATCACTTGCAGATGGCACATGCTGCAAGCGGGCACTTCTTTGTCGGCCTCCCTCCCCCTCGCCAAGACTGCAAAGAACAATAAATGACAATACTCATATGTTACGGAATCAATTCCCCAAAGTCAATACCCAGAATATCCACTTAATGCTACTATAGTGCCATGATTGAAGAGATAAAAAAACTGCTTGCGCAATCGGCGGAAAGGGTTGGGGTAACCAACCCAGTTGCGCATCTCGAACACCCCGAAGACATGAGTCACGGGGATTTCTCGAGTAACATCGCCATGGTCTACGCGAAGTCTCTGAAGCTCGCACCGAAAGTTCTGGCAGAAAAAATTATTGAGGAGTTTAAAAAAGACTTGCCGAAAGATGTCGTTTCTGTAGAGATTGCCGGTCCCGGATTTATTAATTTTAAAATTTCTCGAAACTACTTTAACAATCAAGCAGGAGATATTCTCGAACAAGGTGAACACTATGGAAATCAGAAAATAGGTAAAGGAAAGACCGTTATCGTCGAATATTCATCGCCAAATATCGCGAAGCCTTTCACTGTCGGACATCTGCGCTCGACAATTATCGGTGACGCCATCGCCAACATTCTCCACACTCTCGGATACAAAGTCATTCGCGACAACCACCTCGGTGACTGGGGGACACAGTTCGGAAAACTGATGGTAGCAATCCTCACCTGGGGAAAAAAGGAAGATATAGAAAAGTCAGGAGACCCGATGCGCCTCCTCGTTGACCTCTATGTGAAATTCCACGATGAAGCCGAAAAAGATCCTAATCTCGAAGAAGAGGCTAGGGGCTGGTTCCGCAAGCTTGAGCAAGGGGATTCGGAGGCAAAAAGTCTCTGGACGCTCTGCATAGAAGCATCGCTTGTTGCTTTTGATAAAATATACAAAGAATTGGGCGTCTCTGACTTCGATACCATGCGAGGTGAAAGCATGGCAATCCCTCTTGTTCCCGATGTTCTCGCCGAGCTCAAGAGCAAGAATCTTATGAAAGAAAGCGAAGGAGCTCAAGTCATATTTTTTGAAGGTGAAAAATACCCACCTTTGATTATTCAGAAAACCGACGGGACATCTATCTACGCCACTCGAGACCTCGCGACGGATGCGTGGAGAAAAAAGGAATATGGTAAAGATCTGACTATTATAAATGAAGTCGGCGCGGATCAAATCCTCTATTTCAGGCAGCTTTTCGAAATAGAGAAAATGCTCGGTTGGTTCGCTCCTGGCGAGCGTGTGCATGTTGCCCATGGACTCTACCGATTTAAAGAAGGGAAGATGTCGACGCGAAAAGGGGATGTCATCTGGCTTGCGGATATTATCGACGAAGCAAAGAAGCGCGCCGCAGCTATCAACCCCGACAGCGCTCATGAGGTCGCTCTCGCAGCCATAAAATTTAACGATCTCAAACGTGATAGTGCTCAAGACATTGTCTTCGACTGGGAAGAAATAATGAACACAGGAGGGGACTCCGGTCCCTATCTCCAGTACGCCTGTGTGCGGGCAAAGTCCGCGCTTGCCAAGGCGGATGCATTAGAAATAAAGTTAGTGCTGGACGCTCATCATTCTACACCCGCGCCCGAAACAGAAAATCTTGAAAAATTTCTCATCCGTTTTCCTGAAATCATCGAAAGAGCCGGCGCAGAATACAAACCCAACATTCTAGCAACTTACCTCATTGACCTCGCTTCGAAATTTAATAATTTCTACGCTCATAATGTGATTGCCGATAAAGAAAATCCTCGGGCCTCTCACAATGCGGCTCTAACAAAGGCTTTCACATTAGTAATGGAAAATGGTCTAAAATTACTTGGCATCAAAGTTCCCGAGAGAATGTAGAAAATAAAATCTCCCGCCGCTTATTTAATGTTCCTCTAAATAC
>CAYGGI010000030.1:0-8371 GCA_964349525.1 uncultured Candidatus Saccharibacteria bacterium | reverse complement strand
CTCTTAACTAAAATGAACGGAACAAAATAGAGAACAGAAATCTTTTAAATTTACTATTTTACTTTGCATTTTCTTTTAGATGCACAGAGTCATTTCCTTGCTCGTAAAATCATCTTATTTGAAATAAACATTAGACTTGCACGTATGATCTTGTGACAATACGTTCTAATTTTGCATAACTTAATAATTTGTCAAAAATCAAGCCTGACTGCTCTGTCTACTGGGCGTGGATACCATTCTACTTATGGGGAGAATAAAGTCAAGCGTTTTAAAGGGTTTGTTAGTATTTCACAATGGAAAGCCAATTTTCGCTAGAAAGTGGCTTATTTACTTGGTTTTTGAACCGGTCACAATTTGTGACCACCTAAGGTTGGAAACCAATAGGACCTAAAGGTTTTAGAGAATGTCGGGTAAGATACCTTAAATGTTCTAGCAATTCCTTGATGTCTTTTCCTTGTAGTGTCTGGATAAACTCTAAATCTAAAATCCTGATGTCAAAATCTTTATTTTGTAGAGATATTTCTCGTAATTTTATAAATGCACGGATGATGAATATGTTCATCTGGACCGCTCGAGAACTATTTAAAACAGAAGAAAGCATTGCTACACCATGTTCAGTAAAAGCATACGGTAAATAACGGGGGTCACGATGCTTTTGTGAACCGGTCACAATTTGTGACCGGTTGCTCTCCATGTCTTCCTTGTTTGAGGTCGCAGATTGCGATCTCAAATTTCCAGACTCCTCTTTCGTAAGCTGAAACATGAAATCACTAGGAAATCTGTCTAGATTTCTTTTTATGGCTTGGATTAGTGCTTTTGTCGGAATCTGATAAATCTCAGCCAGATTGGAGTCTAACATAACCTTCTGACCCCTAATTATAAATATCTTATTCTCAATAATTACCGTCGGATTAACATTTTGTAATTCTTTCTTTTTAATCATATTTTGTTTAAATTAAGACTAATGAAGCAGGAACAAGTGTCCTCGAAACGTAAGAAGTGCTACAAGCCGACCGTATCTTCGTAATGGCTTTGCAGATAATGAAGTAATTATATTTTATTTAAAAAGGAATGCAAGGAATATATCACAAGATCATTCCTTATTTTTTGGAAACCACTCGAATAATAAGTTTCATGTTATAATTACAAACATTATCTAATTAATTACAAAATAATGAATGTACTAAAAAAGTCTTTGATTAATTCCGCCCCGATTGTCATTCCATATGTTTTACTTTTTTTGTATTTCTCTAGTTTAGAAGGATACAACGAACACAAAATAGCAGTTTTTTCTTTTATTCTTCCTGCTATAGCCTACTTTGTAGGATTTTTAAATAACAACTTAACTCTTGAGCAAGGTTTTAATAAGGTCTTGTCTGTAGTGTTATCAGTGCTACTGGCTATCGTAGTGTGGTATGGGGTAGGATATGCCATGATGTTGAAATTAGGCGGACTACAAGATTGGTCTGGGCTCTTTCCTTTCTTTATGTCAATTTTCACACTGATAGTATTTTGTATTCATTCTGTATTTAACACATATCATTTCTCGCGACTCACGAAGTAATCTACTTCCTCCCCTCCTGCCATTTCCAGATCGTCACGAGGAGCGGCGAACCGATAAATACAGAGGAGTATGTTCCCGCGATGATTCCGATAATGAGGGCAAGTGAGAAATGTTCGGTCGAAGAACCGCCGACGAAGTAGAGGACGAAAAGTGCCAAGAGAGTAGTCAGAGAGGTGTTGATAGATCGGGTAAATGTCTGACCAATGCTCTCACCAACGATCTGGTCAAAAGGTTTCTTGGCCGAGGCATTATGGAGATTCTCGCGGACACGGTCGAAAACAACGATGGTGTCGTGCACCGAGAAGCCAAGGACAACGAGAAGTGCGGTGATGAACAAAGTATCGATCTCGTAGCCGGCGAAATGTCCGAGTACAGAGAAGATACCGACGGGGATCACGACATCGTGGAGAAGCGCAATGATAGCCACAATACCGTATTTCCAGGAAGAGATTGGTTCAGAAACTTTACGGAAGGCGAATGCGATAAAGAGAACGATTGCGACGAGAACAAGAACGATCGAGAAGAGCGCCTTACGGAGAGCTTCGGCGCCGAGAACTGGACCGATGGAGTCAAAGCGCTTCTCGGTCGTCGTCCCGAATGTTCCTAATGTAGAAACGAGTGAAGCCTTCTCTTCCTGACTGACATCCTTCATGCGGATGAGGTATGCAGTATCACCGGACGCACGCACAGAAGCCTCGAGGTGAAGTGGCGCGAGAGCAGTCACGAGATCAGTCTGTGGAGGACGTCCTTGTGGATATTCTACTTCAATAATGGATCCTCCTTTGAAATCAATACCGAGATGAAAGCCCCAAATGACTACAGCCGCGATAGAAGCGACGAAAAGTATGGTGGAGAGGGCGTAGAAGAATTTTCTGTAGGTTACAACAAACATATTAGTTATTTTTAAATCCGTTACTGATAATGAACCTCGAGAAACGGGTGCTATTCTTCGGCGCTACAGCGTAGAGGAAGAGTCGTGACGCAGTAATAGCAGTGAACATACTCACGAGCACTCCAATGACGAAGACGAGGGCAAAGCCCGTCACCACCGATGTACTGCCGAAATAGTAGAGGATCGCCCCGGTGATAATACTCGAGGTGTTCGAATCGCGGATGGAGTTCCATGCGCGGGCGAAACCTTCATGCATAGCGTCGGAGATTCCCCTGCCCTTTTTCAACTCTTCCTTCATTCTCTCGAAAATGAGAACATTGGCGTCGACAGCCATGCCGATCGAGAGGATAAATCCGGCGATCCCCGCCGCTGTCAGCGTCACAGGAATAAGTTTGAAGAGGGCAAGCATGATGACGGTGTACACTCCGAGAGAGACAACAGCGACGAGACCAGGTAGGCGATACCAGAGGATAAGGAAGATAGTGATAATAATGAAGGCAGTCACTCCGGCACGCACTCCCCCCTTCACTGCAGACTGGCCGAGAGAGGCGCCGATGGTCTGTGTGGAAATGAGCTCGATGGGGACCGGAAGAGCGCCGTAGTTGAGGTTACGGACGAGAGCTTGTGCGCTTTTTACATCAAACGATCCCGAGATCTGCGCCTTACCGTCTTTTATTTCATCTCTCACGACTGGCAGCGAGATCGGCGTGCCATCGAGGAAAATCCCGAGAATATTGCCGACATTTTCCTTGGTAATTTTTGCAAAGAGGGTGCGACCTTCGTTATTGAAAACGAGAGAGACCACCGGCTGGTTCGTCGTCTGTTCGAAAACGAGCTGGGCCTTCTGGAGCATGCGTCCAGTCAATCCGGTATCCTTAAGTACTTTTTGGATGGCAACTTCACGAACGGCGCCTTCGAGCTTCTGACCATCAATGATTTTCAGATCCGCGTCTGTCAGAATTCTGAAATCGAGGAAAGGTGTCGAACCAATACTCTTGATAGCTTCATCAACATTCGTCACACCGGGAAGCTCAACGATAAGCTTCTGCTCCGAACCCTTTGAGCTTAGGAATCCATTGCTCTCGATCTGGACAACGGGTTCAGAAACACCAAAAACATTGACTCTGCGCTCGATGACATCGCGGAGGGCGTTCATAGAGTCGGCGACTTCCCCTGAATCAATTTTTGACACATCTGCCCGGTAGACGAGGTGCGTACCTCCATTGAGGTCGAGACCGAGCTTGAAGGGCTTACTGATGCTCGAATCAGGGTGAGTCTCTGAATAATAGTCAAAGCCACCAATACCTAGGGCGATTATGAGTAAAAATACGGCCAGAATGCGGTTTTTTAAAATCATAGGGGCATTATAGACGATAATTTACCTTCCGACAAATGAAAGGAGGACTTTGAAGGTTTGGAGGGCTATTTTAATGTCGAGAAAAATAGAGCGGTTTTTAATGTAATACAGGTCATTAGAAAGCTTATCAACCGTTTCTTCCGTGCCGACTCCGTGATGCGCGTGACGCCCATAGATCTGCGCCCAGCCAGTGAGCCCAGGCTTGATGAGATGTCGCATGTCGTAGTATGAAATATTCTGGCGATAAACCTCGACGAGGTACGGGAGCTCCGGACGCGGACCAATGACCGAGACATCGCCACGGAACACATTCCATATCTGCGGCAATTCATCGATACGAGTCTTGCGGATGAATCTCCCGACGCGAGTCTCTCTGTTTTTCGAAGCGTCGAACCTGCCATGATCGTTCGCCGTCATCGTCCTGAATTTCTTTATACGAATTATTTTATTATTCTTCCCGATCCGCTCCTGGGTGATAAAAAGTGGCCCTCCGTCGTCAATTTTAATAGCGATATATACAAAAGGATAGAAAAGAAGCGATACGATGCCACCGACAGTCGAAAGCACAATATCCATGAGTCGCTTGAAAATATCAAAAGATGTTTTTGCGGACGACGAAACGTTTTCGAGAAACCATGTGTCGTTGATAAGTGAAAGAGGGACGCGGTCGAAGACTTCTTCATAAACTTTCTGAATATCGTCGAACTGCACGCCGGAAAAAATGAGCTTGTAGAGAGTCGGCATGAGTTCATTAACCCTCGGATCGGCAAAGTCGGCTACAATGAGTGAGATATCTTTATCGATCACCGGCATTGTTCCCGGTTCAATCCATTCAATGAAGACTATTCCATGCCGTTGGTTATTATTGATCTCATTATAGAGATCCTCCACCTCCTTCCCCCTCTTTGCGATGAGGAGCGCCTTACTCTTGCGACGAACACCGAGCGTCTCGGCGATAGCCATTCGCCATGCCACCATGAGAATGAGGGAGATGACGAGGTACATAAAGAGGGTAATTTTCGGTGTAATGAGGAAGTACGGGATAAAGTAAAAGAAGGCGATGCTGACGACGGAGTTGGCAATCTGAACTTTCGTCAAGACGGCCGGGAGCTTGCCCTTGAGGACAAGAGTGTGCTTCTCGTAGAGACCAGCGATAAAGCTGATGAGGATGGAAGCAAGGAAAAGAAGAGAGAAGGGGGCGAGGTGGTTCGATAGGACATCCGCAGTCGGCAAAGAGCCATAACGGAGAGTTATGGCGAGGTAAAGGGATATGAAAAAGACGAAAACATCCCCGAGAAACAAGACTATTACTTCTTTCTTGCGGACAATGTTCATACGCGCGATACTACCACAAAACGATGAAAAATGGTACTGTAAAGGCGTGAAAATCCTCTATCTCATTACGAAATCGAACTGGGGTGGCGCACAACGTCATGTCTTTGATCTGGCCGTATATAGCCATAAAATGGGCCATAAAGTGGTTGTAGCCCTCGGTGGCGAGGGTATGCTCAATGATCGACTCAAGGCTGCGGGGATCGAGACGCGCACATTAGGCAGGCTGAAGCGTGACGTACATGCCGGAGATGACCTCAATTCTTTCTTTGACATATTTAAAATGATTAGGAAAGAACGCCCGGATGTTCTCCACCTCCACAGTACAAAGGCAGGAGGTCTCGGAGCTCTAGTGGGAAGAATTTTGAGAGTTAAAAAAATAGTCTTCACTGCGCATGGTTGGGCTTTCAACGAAGATCGTTCATTTTGGGAGCGATCAGGCATTGCTCTCATCTCGTGGCTCACTATGCTGTTCTGCACCGATATTATAACCATTTCAGAAAAAGAAAAAAAGCAAGCTCAACAATTTCCTTTTGTCGCACAGAAGGTCCACATGATCCATCTCGGTATCCACTCTCCCGTCTTTATGTCGAAGAGTAGCGTAGAAATATTTTTAAAATCAAAAATACCAGATGGAATCGCAAAGAAAATAATCATCGGCACCATCGCCGAGCTTCATCCGAACAAAGGCCTAACATATGCCATCGAGGCCATGGCGAAACTCGTCGTCAAATTCCCTTCCACTATTTTCCTCATCATCGGAGAAGGAGATCAGAGAAAATCCCTTGAAGAGCTCATCAAAGAAAAAAGCTTGCAGAAAAACATCATTCTTGCCGGATATGTCGAAAATGCTGTGCAGTATATAAAGGGCTTCTCTATTTTCCTTTTACCCTCGATCAAGGAGGGTCTTCCCTACTGTCTTCTCGAAGCCGGCTACGCGAGCTTGCCCGTAGTGGCGACAACCGTTGGTGGTATTCCGGAAATTATCGATGACATGAAATCTGGCATTCTCATTCAATCGAAAAAGTCCGAGGAGATATCACACGCCCTCGAATTCCTCATAAAGCATAAAAATGTTCAAAAAGAATATGGTAGAAATCTCCAAGAAAAAGTTCGCAGTGAATTTAATATCGAAAAAATGCTCGAAGCGACAATGAAGCTTTACGTTAAACCCCTATAAACTCATTCTTCGCCGAATCCTTGTGAATAACTCTCGAAGTCCGTCGCATTCCCATGAGTATACCCAACCCGATGAATTCCGTCAGCAAGTGACTTCCACCATAACTGATGAATGGTAGAGTTTGACCTGTAACCGGCAGGAGCTGCATGTTCATACCGATATTGATGACGAAGTGAACGACGAGGAAGATGGCCATGCCCGCGCCGAAAAGCATCTCGAAATTCGTCTGGCCATGGAGCGCGGTCAGGATAATCCTCCAGATGACGATGCCGTACATGACAAAGAGAATGAGAACGCCGGCAAAACCCCACTCTTCGGCAAAGGCCGCGAAGATAAAGTCGCTCTGGTATTCCGGGAGAAACTTGAGACGGGACTGCGTGCCATAGCCAACGCCTTTTCCCCAAATCTGTCCGGAACCGACGGCGATCGTCGACTGGTAGGCGTTGTAGCCGGTGCCGTGGATGTCGGAAAGTGGATGGACAAAATTGATGATGCGATTCTTCTGGTAGTCTTTGAAGGCGAATGTCCAGAGTCCCGCGAAGACAATGATACCGACGAATGACATCCCGAGAAGATGTTTTTTCGAGATGCCGGAGACGAGCACCATTCCGAGCCAGATGAGGAAAATAATGACGGCCGATCCGAAGTCCGGCTGAACGAGAACAAGAAGGAAAATGACAAGGGCGTAGAGTCCCGAGACGAAGATGTGTCGGACGTTGGCGATCTCGATATGCCTGCGGGAAAAATATTTCGCAAGAATGATAATAATCACAAGTTTAATAAAGTCCGCCGGCTGGAATGAGAAGAGTCCGAATGAAAACCAGCTCGCCGCTCCATGGGAGACTTTTCCGAGAGTAAAGAGACTGATAAGCAAGAGGCACGAGATGCCGAAGAGGGTCACCGATACCCATGTCTTGCGGAGAAAGCGAAAATCAACAAGACTCAAGGAAAAGAACATGACGAAAGAAATGATAATCCAGACGAGCTGACGCACGAAGAGTTCCGAATCCCCAGTAAATGAATTCATAGTCATGAGTCCTGCGCCGAGAAGCGGGAGAGTCGCGCAGAAAAGAACCCAATCGACACTCTGGGCGGAATTTTCTTTTGTCAGAGAATAATTTCCTAGAAATGTCAGCTTAATCATGAGGTGGTGCGATCGACGGCAGGACTTCTATAGACACAACCCTATCCTGTCGGGCAAAAGGCCAGGTGAAAGGGGCAATCTCGCGACCTCCGCCTGGATTCACAACATCGACCCGAGTACGGGAAAATCCGATAGCGTTCGCGTCAGCATCATAGAGCACGACGGCGACGCCGATATTCTTGTAGGGAAAGAGACTTTTATTCTCGAGAGTTACTTCAAGAGATGAAGTATTCTCGTCGTCACCATTCTCGTATTCATTATATTTCTTATCGAGGATTGCGAGACTGTCGAGAGCATCGTGAGACTTGAACCATTGCGGCGCAGCGAGGAATTCAAAGGTGGCTTTAGCCGGAACACGCTTGCCAGTATCGAGCGTCGGCTCGAAGGCGAGAGCGTTACGATGAGCGGGAAGCATCACTGTCCCCTGCCGTTCAGTGATGAGGACTCCCTGATTATCAAAGAGAGAAAATTTGTAGGGAACATTGATGGCGGCGCCGTTCGTGTTGGGGTTTACGATGTACGATGCGACGTTATAGAGACCATCCGCAACCTTCTCAAATTTCCCTCCTCCCCATCCTATCCTTGCTGGAAGAAAGGCGCTTTGGCAGAGTCTGACACAAGATCCTCCGCAGTCGACGCCCTGCTCCCTTCCATTCTGTTTACCATCGGAACATGTCGGCGCTTTGTAATACAGAGAAAAGAAAACCGTAAAAACGATCACTAAAATGATGGTGGTGATACTGCCTCTATACATGAATTTTCTTCGAGATGCCCAGGTTGCCATGGGGGTATTGTAACATAAATAAACTCAAGGAAAAATTGAGTTTATAATTTAAGATATTAAACACTCTGTACTGGCGACTAGCTACTTTCGCCCATAGGACTATCATCGCCGCAACTGC
>CAYGGI010000029.1:0-8910 GCA_964349525.1 uncultured Candidatus Saccharibacteria bacterium | reverse complement strand
TGAATTATTTTTATAATATTCTCTACTGCTCGCTCATGTATATAGTATAGGTGAACAGTCGTTCACCGTCAAGAAAGCAGTTGTGGATAACTTTTAGAATGCTATACTTCTCTCATTATGAATCCTCTAAACATATGCTTCCACTCAACCTCATATCACAATCCGACCCGCTCTTCCCTCCTATCCTCCGCGAGATCGCTGATCCACCAGAGAAGCTCTACACACGTGGGAATATAGAAACATTAGCAGAGATGGCGCGGGCAGCAGACCCGGGTGATCCCTACAACGGGAGAGTTCTCTGTGTCGTCGGTTCACGAAAAAATTCCCACTATGGAAAAGATGTTGTGGAGAAATTAATTGCCGGACTGAAGGGCTACCCTATCTGCATCGTCTCCGGCCTCGCGCTCGGTATTGACAGCATCGCCCATCGCGCAGCACTCGAAGCCGGACTCTATACCGTCGCCTTTCCCGGATCAGGACTCGATGAGTCAGTCATCTATCCTTCCTCTCATAAAAAACTTGCGAAAGAAATACTCGATAAAGGAGGTGCGCTCATTTCAGAGTTCTGGCCTAACCAGCACTGTGACTATTGGACATTTCCTTCGCGGAACAGACTCATGGCAGGCGTTTCGCATGCGATTCTCGTGATCGAGTGTGACCTCCAATCCGGAACTCTCATTACCTCCGCGCGGGCGACAGACTATTACCGCGATGTCGGAGCTGTGCCTGGAGACATCTTCGCTCCTCTTTCGGCTGGACCACATATGCTTCTCAACAAGGGCGCAACGCCGGTGTCGAGTGTGGATGATTTGCTCGAGCTTCTCGACTTCCCACGACGCGATACGGGAGGGCAAAGTACACTGCCCTTTGGCGCCGATCATACCGATCCCCGATTTCAGTCACTTCCTGAACTCGATAAAAAAGTCATCTCGTTTCTTCAGAGAGGTGCAGTGAGTAAAGATGCTCTTGTCAGAGAATTAAATCTCGATCCGAAAATAGTAAATATGATTCTGTCTTCACTGGAGCTGGAAGGATTTATTAAAGAGGAAGAGGGGGTGGTGAGGGTGGTATAATTTGCTAAAGATTTAACTTCCGTGTAATACTGTAGAACATATATGAAATTATTAATCGTCGAGTCGCCGGCAAAAGCCAAAACAATTTCGAAATATCTCGACGGGAAATATACCGTCAAGGCTTCGGTCGGGCATATCCGCGACCTGCCAAAGAGTAACAAGAAAGCCATCGACATCGAGGGCGGCTTTATCCCTCATTATGAAATTTCTCCGGGAAAAGAAAAAGTTGTGCAGGAAATCCGCGAGCTCGCACTTGAAGCCGACGAAATCATCCTCGCAACCGACCCCGACCGCGAGGGAGAAGCTATCGCCTGGCACATCGCCGAAGCGACTAACCTGAAGAATCCGAAACGCGTCGTTTTCCATGAAATTACAAAAGAAGCGATTCAGGAAGCCATGGAGCATCCGCGCGGGATCGATGAGAATCTCCGAACGGCACAAGAAGCCCGCCGCGTCCTCGACCGACTTGTCGGATATGACTTGTCGGGTCTTATCTGGAAAAAAGTACGCTATGGGTTGTCTGCAGGTAGAGTGCAGTCCCCCGCCCTCCGCATCATCATGGAACGCGAACGCGAGATCCGCGCCTTCATTCCGCAGACCTTCTGGGTCATTACGGCCGATACGCTTACGAAATCGAAAACGCCTCTTTTTTTAACCTGCACGAAAGAACCAACGGACAAAAAAGAAGTTGATGATATTATCGCAAAAGGAAAAAAGGCTGGCGTGCACAAAGAATGGCAGGTCACGAGTGTTGAAGAAACCACGGTCAAACGTTCCCCGCGTCCGCCCTTTATTACCTCTACTCTCCAGCAGGCGGCGAGCTCGCGCCTCGGCTACGCCCCTTCCCGCACGATGATGATCGCCCAGCGTCTTTACGAAGCCGGCCATATTACCTACATGCGCACCGACAGCACGACCTTGAGCAAGCTCGCTCTCGCCTCGATCGCCACTGCAGTCGAGAAAAAATGGGGCAAGAAATATCTCGAATTCCGCACTTATGCGTCAAAGAGTAAAAATGCCCAGGAAGCCCACGAAGCCATCCGTCCTTCCCATATTGAAAAAGATAGCGCGGGCATAAATGATGAACAGAAGAAACTCTACCAACTCATCTGGGCGCGCACTGTCGCTTCACAGATGGCGGACGCTGAGACACTCCGCACAAAGGTCACGGTTAATATTGCGGGCAACAATATTCCCGACTTCACGGCAAATGGTTCGCGAATTCTCTTTCCTGGTTGGCTCGAGGCAGACCCTGGCGCGCGAGGAGAAGATGTCGAGTTGCCGAAACTTGCCGAGGGAGATGATATTGATTTAAAAGAAATAAAAAGCGAGGAAAAGCAGACACAGCCGCCTCCACGCTACAGCGAAGCCGGCCTCGTCAAGGAACTCGAGAAGCGCGGTATCGGGCGACCTTCGACTTACGCCTCTATCATCCGCACAATCGAGGAGCGTGGATATGTCGAAAAAGAAAATAAAGCGTTGAAACCGACCGACACTGGCGATGTCGTCTCGACATTTCTCGAGGAAAACTTTATGCACTATATCAACGACTCCTTCACCGCCGAGATGGAGGATTCGCTCGACGATATCGCATCGGGTAAAAAGGAATACTTAAAAACACTCAAGACCTTCTATGTTCCTTTTCACAAAGAAGTGCTGGCCAAAGAAAAAACAGCAAAGATCACCACCCTCGGTGACGCCGATCCAAAATTCAAATGTCCTACCTGCGCTTCTGGAATGGTGATCAAACTCGGTCGTGGAGGAAAATTCCTATCCTGCTGTTGTTACCCCGACTGCGAAGGCGCGCTCATGCTCGATGGCACGGAGATAAAGAAAAGCGAGCCAATCGGTATCGATCCTACAACGAACCTTCCTATATATGTGCTCGTCGGTAAGTATGGGCCATATGTTCAGCTCGGCGAAAGGCCTGTCAAAGAAAAAACGAAAGAGAAAAAACCTCGTCGGAAGAAAGGTGATCCAATTGTACCAAAATCTGTCGTTGTAAAACCTCGCATGTCTTCAATTCCAAAAGGCATCGACATCTCAAACGTCACTCTAGAAATGGCACTCAAATACTTGAGCCTGCCCCGCGTCCTCGGTAATCATCCGACAACAGGTCTTCCTATCTCCACCAACATCGGCAGATTTGGACCATATATAGTACACGACAAGGATTTCAGGTCACTCAAGATAAAAGAAGGTGATGAGCCGTATGGAATTACTTTTGAACGAGCAGTTGAGATATTGAGCAAACCAAAACCTGAGAGGAAAGGAAGATGGGCGAAGAAGAAGGAGTAGCCTCATGTTTACAATCTATGCGAGCAGATTTGTTGTCAGGGCGACCATTAATTCTTTATCTTTTGGATCACTTTCTGCAATCAGAAGGGCAAGCGCGACGAGAGTATTATCATTGATTTTCTTTTCGCCATTTGTACGAAGAAGAATGCAATTCAATTTGAGAAAATAAATAAAGATAAAGGAACCGATACGCTTGTTCCCATCAGAAAAGGGATGGTCTTTAATAATGAAGTAGAGAACGTGCGCCGCCTTCTCGTCGAGACTTGAGTAGAGCTCCTTTCCACCAAAAGTTTGATAGATCGTCTTGAGAATACCTTGGAATGTGCCATCCCTTTCAGAACCAAAGAGATCGGAGGCCTCTTGCTTTGCTACCAAGTCTTTTTTAAGCATATCAATCGCATCTCGGACAAAGTCGTAGTCAAGGTGTCTGATTTCCTTGTTCTTACTTTTCAAGAGCTTTAATTCCCCTTCATCATATTCCTTGAGGAATTTCCAAGAATTTGCATAATCATGTATGACCGAGAGAAGACTGTCGGTCTCGTTTTGATTCAATTCCCTCTTCTTGATGGTGCGTTGGATAAAGAGGATTTTTTCATCGAGGTCGGCGAGGATCCGGTCGGGAAGCTTCTTTATTCGTTCCTCATTTACCACGATACCCTTTATGAGGTACTCTCGAAGGGTTTTGGTGGCCCAGATGCGGAATTGAGTGGCTTTTTGAGAATTGACCCTATACCCAACTGAAAGTATGGCATCGAGATTGTAGAAGTTTACCTCATATGATTTGCCGTCAGGTCCAGTATTCCGGAATTTCCGGATAACTGAATCTTGTTGTAATTCCTGGGTTTTAAAGATATTTTGTAAGTGTTCACTTACTGTGCGAACATTCACTTCAAATAATTCACTAACCTGAGCCTGCGTTGCCCAAATCGTCTCTTTATCCGTATCTGCATGAAGCTCCACTCGACCTTTTTTGTCTGTATATATAACAAGCGCGTCTTTTTTAATAAGATTATTTTTGACCATATTTAATTAAGTTATCTAATAAATATCAGAAATTCATGAGTACTGTGTGTTTTGTGAAGCGATCTCGTGGGATATATCTAGTGTTTAGTTGTCCGATCGCTGAGTAGTTTTTTAGCTTGCGTTTGATGAGTACACGAATTCGTGATGGGTTGATTATACACTACTTTTCCTAGACCCCAAAATTTTTAATCGAATAAATTTCCTCGTTTTCTTCTTTTACAACCTCCTCTTTTGGTCTGTCATCCATAGGCATTTCGTCACTAGTTACACCGCCTCCTCTCGGCGACAAGAGTTCTTCCTTCGTGGCAGAGCCAGTCGGAAGACTCTTCTCGCCTGCAGAGGCGTCAGTGACATTGAGTGGTGTCGCATTCGAAATCATCTGATGTGCGAGCTCGCCTCCAATATTCGGCACCTTCATAGCGATCGGCTCATGGGCGATCTTTTCAAAAATGTTGCGAACATCGTCGGCAGTGAAAAAGTCGATGGTAATGCGCCCTCCAGCATCGCTTTTATTGATGGAAACCTTCGTCCCGAGAATCTCTTTGAACTTCCTTTCCATCTCGGCGATCTCCGGTTCATGACTCCAATCCTTCTTTCTGACGCGGTCGACAGCCACGCGACGGGCAACGGCTTCGGCTTCGCGGACGCTGATCTTGCGGATGACGATTTCTTTAAATAAAGTCGCCTGTTCTTCCGGTCGATCGATCAACATGAGGAGCGGACGGGTGTGACCCTCAGATAACTTTCCCTCGGAAATAGCGTCGAGAATTTCTGCCGACAGAGACAGGATGCGGAGCGTATTCGTGACATACTCGCGACTCTTCCCTACCTTTTCCGCAATTTGTACATGCTTCATTCCGAATTCTTTCGACAGACGGTCGAAGGCTCGGGCGCGGTCGACGGAATTGATGTCTTCACGCTGGAGGTTCTCGATGATTGCCAGCTCGAGCTTGATACGGGAATCCTCCTCACCATTCCTGATGAGCGCGGGAATCTGGGACAGTCCGGCGATCCTCGAAGCTCGCAAACGGCGCTCTCCGGAGATGAGCTCGTACTCGACGGCGAGTCCTCCGTCAGGCTTCTCGTATTCGCGACGAGTGACGATGATGGGCTGGAGAATTCCGTACATACGAATGGACTCGGCGAGGTCGCGGAGGCGCGCTTCGTCGAACTCGCGACGAGGCTGGTAGGGGTTTGGCTTGATCTTTTCGACTTCGATCCAAAAGACGGAGTTTTCGAAATAGTGGGTTGGGTTGGTCATAAATATGATGTGGGTTTATTTTATCACAATAATTGTGTAGACTACAGATATGCCGAGGTGGTGGAACTGGCTAGACACAATAGACTCAAAATCTATCGATCGCAAGATCATGAGGGTTCGACTCCCTCCCCCGGCACAAAAGTATTTAGAGACTTTTAAAAAAGACGAACCCCACTGCTCTACAAGCCAGCGGGGTCAGTTCGACGGGAAACGGGGTCAACCAACGTCTTCATGGGACAATTTTCTCGACTTTCCTATTGGCGACAGGTCGATGGGTTTCGAGTGAGGTGTGAAGGTCACCATCACTTTCAATCCCAAGGACTCGAGGGCTTTTTCTGCCGAACCGGCTCTTCGGTAGAAACAGTCCTGCTGGTATAGCGGGATAGGCTTGGGAAACACGACGATCTTTTTTTCCTGCTCTGACTCAGCCAACTCACTCAGCTGTGTATGCATAAGTAATAGTTTTTGGGTTTGAGGTCGAGGACGGAGATTTGCAAATGTCCTCCACTATTGTACCATTACACCCTATGAAAATAAAAGTGGTAGTTATCCTCGGTCCGACCGCGGTGGGGAAAAGTGACTTTGCCGTCGAGTATGCCCGGAAGCATAATGGCGAAGTTATTTCCGCTGACTCAAGGCAGGTATATAAGGAGCTGAATATTGGTACAGGAAAAATCACAAGGAAAGAAATGCGGGGCGTGCCTCACTACCTGCTCGACATCGCCGATCCAAGGAAGAGCTATTCAGTCGTAAAGTTTGTCGAAGACGCGGAGAAAGCCATTGCTGATATTCACACTCGAGGAAAACTGCCCGTCATCTGCGGTGGCACCGGCTTCTATATCCAAGCCCTCGTTGATGGAATCATTTTACCCAATGTCCCACCAGATGAGAAATTACGTAAGAAACTTGCGCGGATATCTCCGGCACAACTCATCGCCCTTTTGAAAAAGCTTGATCCGGAAAGGTTAAGGAAACTTGATCCGCGAAATATTCGGAGAATCATCCGTGCTATCGAGATTGCAACGACGCTCGGTAAGGTTCCGAAATTAAAAAAGTCTTCAGGGAAATATGCAAAATACGCCCCGACCTTTATCGGCTTGCGTATGGCTCCGGATATATTAAAAGAAAGAATAAAGGTCAGACTAGATAAAAGACTCGCAGCGGGTATGGTCAAAGAAGCGAAGCGACTTCATGCCGAAGGTCTGTCGTGGAAGCGCATGAACTCCCTCGGCCTCGAATATCGCTACCTCGCCCTTTATTTACAAAATAAAATGACTCTCGAAGAAATGCGAGAAAAATTGGCGACCGAAATCTGGCACTATGCTCGCAGGCAGATGACATGGTTTCGTAAAGACAAGAGGATACGCTGGGTCATGAAGTAACTATGGCGGGAGATAGAGGAATCGAACCCCTACTTACGCGTTTGGAGTGCGTAGTTCTACCATTAAACTAATCTCCCAAGTCAGAGACTCTGGGAAACTATATCATATTCCCTATTTCTTCGCCTCTTTGAAAACCACATGCTTGCGGAGAGCCTTGCTGTACTTCTTGAGCTCGATTTTCTTCTCGACAGTCTTGCGGTTTTTGCGGCTCATATATATTTCCCCAGTATCCTTGTGGCGGAGCGTTATGAGTTTATCTTGTGACATAGTGGGACTACTCTACCGTATTTCGTGAAAAGATGCAACTGACTGCCCTTTTTTACAAAAGAAACCGCCCTACCATGTTTCCATAGTAGGGCAGTCGTGATATTTACAAACTCATTGTTTTTTTGAGGGCTGGTTTAGCCCTTGCAATCCATGCAGTCGGTTTCTACTGGCCCGAAGTAGATGCTGTTCGGCTTTCCGAAATTCCGCCATTCGAAACTGACCCGGTACTTCCCTGCCGCAGGAAATCCTGTGACCGTCGGACCATCCTGGGACAATTTTCCATTGCCACTCCATGGACCATCCACCTGGGTGAATGTGAGGGATAGTGGCCTCTCGTAAGCCGTCTTTCCATCCATCTGGACAACGCCGAGGATGTCGAACTGGACTTCTTGACCAGCGCCAACGGTGATCGTGGCAGTTGGCAATGTCCATGTCTCGATGATCTTGACCGACAGGCGGTTCTGAACGGTGGGAGGGACGATGTAATGCCCCTCAATCTTCCACTGAACTTCGCCCTCGTTCAATTTCGCCGGTGAAGTCGCTTTCGGATCCCAGAGGTTATATACGGCGACGGTGCCATCTCTAAACCTCGCGGACAAGAGTCCGTTCGGAGCGCCAGCCATGTACTGTTCGAAGAGGAACCCACCACCATCAGCCTTTCCTAGCCAGCGTTGATCGAGGGTGACGCCGTCCTCGTTCAAGGACAACACTTCAACCGCCAGAGCGCCTTCGAGCAACGGAATCCGTTGCATCCAAATGTTGTAATTGGGACCACCCCCCTTACCAACATCTGCGGCAATATACTCCGCGTTTCCGTGGAAAATAAGATTGCTGTTGGCATCGTATAGCCACACATGACCCTCGATCCTATCGTTGGGGTTGGTGAGACTGTACGTGAGCTCGGTCGCGAAGAGCTTTTCGAGCACCTCCTCGGCACCGTTGCCCTTTGCCTCCGCCCACGGCTTCTGCTCCGGCGAGACTGTCATGGAACTCGCGCTTGCACTCCTGTGTCCGCGGACAACCTGTCCGAGGGCATGGAGGCGTAGAACTGCTTGATTCTGAACCGGAAGTGTTGCCGGTTTGGCTACAATCGGGATGGGACCAGAATTTGATAAGCCACCGCCACCACTGCTGGTGCCTCCGCCGGACGAAACCGGTGTTGGGGTTGTCGGAGGTGTCTGTGCAATGCCGACCACGAGGGTCAGCAGACCGAGCATGAGACTTTGGAATTTTTTCATTTTTTACCTTTTCTTTCTTTGTGTTTACCGATTTTTTTACTGATTTTACCGAATTTTACTGCACCGAAATTACTTTTTGAGGTAAGGATTCTCCGGCGCAACAGGCGCTGGGGAGTCCTTTGTCGAGGGCATCACCCTGAAGGTGCCGCCCTTGTCGACGACCGAGATTGTTGCCGAGTTGCTTGTGGCAACACGTTTCAACACCCCTGGTTGCAAGCCATCAGTCGCGTGATTCGTTGCCTGCGTCGCCTGCTCCTTCTTATACTTCTCATTCATGACCCCCGCCGCGAAAAACGCGAGGGTGGCCACGAGAACGAGACCTGCCATTATCATTTTGAAGCCTGTGGTACTCCGGTTCACCTCTGCAC
>CAYGGI010000028.1:0-9408 GCA_964349525.1 uncultured Candidatus Saccharibacteria bacterium | reverse complement strand
CGGATAACCTTACCCTTCTCCATCGTCAGGACCCTGCCGGCGACGGTATCTACCACGCCTTTATTATGCGTCGTGAGGATAATGGTGGTACCAAGCTCGTTGATCTTCTGGAGAATTTTGACGATCTCGTAGGTATTGACCGGGTCGAGATTCCCCGTTGGCTCGTCGGCGATGATAATGTCAGGCTGGTTGACGATTGCCCGGGCGATGGCGACGCGCTGTTTCTCCCCGCCAGAAAGCTGGTGAGGGAAATTCCACATTTTATTACCGAGATCGACGAGTTCGAGGACATAGGGCACATCGGACTTTATCTCCTTGTCCGTTTTTCCCGAAGCTTCCATGGCAAAGGCGATGTTTTCGTAGGCGGTCTTATTCGGAATGAGGCGGAAATCCTGGAAAATGGTGCCGATGCGGCGACGGAGCTTGCTCATATCGCGCTTCTTCATGCGGTGAATGTCCTTTGATTCAAAGAAAATAGCCCCGTCGGTCGGGCGATCCTCGGCGATGAGCATCTTCATGAGGGTGGTCTTGCCGGCGCCAGAATGCCCGACAATACTCACGAACTCCCTTGGCTCCACGGTAAAGCTCACTCCATCAAGGGCGATAGACTCGTCTGGATAGACCTTTGTGACCTTGTCGAAGTAGATCATGGGGTCATTATAGCACCTTTTCCGCCTCGAGGAACTCATCGAGATCGCCTTCGAGAACCTTGTCGACCTGCGAAGTCTCAACATTCGTCCGATGATCCTTCACCATCTTGTACGGATGCATGACATACGAGCGGATCTGATTCCCCCAGTCGATCGAAGTCGTCTTGCTGATATACATTCCCTTTTCCCGCGCGACACGCTCTTCTTCTTTTAATTTAAAAATCTTGCCGCGGAGAATATCGAGAGCTTTTTCCTTGTTCTGGGCTTGCGAACGCTCGGAGGTTACATGGACGGAGAGATTCGTCGGCGTGTGGACGATGCGTACGGCCGTCTCCCTTTTGTTTACATTTTGTCCTCCCGGACCGCCGGACTTTGCAATAGAAATCTCGAGATCCTTGTCGGCAAGCTCGATATCGGCTGAATGAATTTTTTCAAATTTCGGAATGACCTCGACCATGGAGAAAGAGGTGTGGCGCAGTTGCTTTGCATTAAAAGGCGAAATGCGGACGAGACGATGGACGCCGGACTCATGCTTGAGCGCGCCGTAGACACCTCTGCCATTTATTTCTACTGTGATATTGCGATATCCGCCATGATCGTTCGAGTTCTCGTGAATCATCTGCATGCCCCAACCTTTCTTCTCGCAGAGCTTCCGATACATCCGATGGAGAATCGCCGAGAAATCTTCAGCATCATCCCCTCCCGCGCCGGAAAATATCGTCATTATAGCGTCGCCCTTGTCGTACTTCCCTCCCTTCCCACCACTTGCGAGTTCTTCCTTGAGTTCATTGAGCTCGCGCACCATCGCCTGCGCCTTATTTTTGTCAGCCCAAAAGTCGGCCGATTGCATGAGGGATTCGAGTGCGAGAATGCGTTTGTTAGTTTCTTCCATGACTCTAGAGTATCAGAAAAAAGGAGAGGTACCAAGTACTTGACTATTCTAGTATTTACCTATAAACTAGAATAGTAGGAATGCTTACTCCAGTCCATTAGAATAAGAAAGTCGCTTATTCTACCCAATTTATAAGAATATTTTAAACATATGTCCATAAAACCTCATACACCTCATAAATTACCTATAAAAATCAGTTACGAAGAGCTTGTTTCTGCTGTCGCGCAAGCTAATGCTTCTATTGCTCGTCTCGACACACTCATGTCCCAACTCCCAAACCCCGATCTATTGAGCAGGACATTTATTACCAAGGAGGCCGTATTGAGCTCTCAAATCGAAGGTACTCAAGCTTCGCTTCTTGATGTTCTTGAACAGGAGGCAATGGGTGTTAAAGAAGAGTATACTGAAAAAGGAAGGGATATAAAAGAAATATTAAATTATAGGGATGCAATGGACCTTGGTGTAAAAGCTCTGAATAACAAAGAAAAGATTTCGGAAAAACTTATACTTGATCTACATAAAATCCTTCTTCGTTCCGTGAGAGGACACAATAAAAAGCCGGGGGGATTCAGAGATGTGCAGGTCTATATCGGTAGACCAGGTTTGGGAATTGAGCACGCTTCATATATCCCTCCCGAACATGTGAAAGTTCCTGATCTTATGAAAAATCTTATCGAATATATGAATACCTACGTTGAAAAAGATAGGCTCGTTCAAACGGCCATGAGCCACTCTCAGTTTGAAGCTATCCACCCTTTTATCGATGGAAACGGGAGGGTTGGTCGTTTGCTTATTTCTCTCTTCCTGTACGAAAAGAAAATTCTCACGAAACCATTTCTCTACATCAGTGAGTACTTTGAGGCTCATCGACCCGAATATTACGCCTTATTAAAGGGAGTTACAGAAAATGATGATTGGCATTCGTGGATATTATTTTTTCTGCAAGCACTCGATGAACAAGCGCGAAAGGTGACAAAAGTGTCTCAAGATATTCTCGACCTTTATCGAGTTGAGAAGGATGCAATTTCAAAATATCATTCTGCGTACGCACTTGACTTACTGGATGCAGTCTTTATGCAACCAGTATTTTCCACGGCAACAATTCGTAAACTCACAAGTATAAAAAATACGCAAACACTTTTCACCATAATAGAAAAATTTGAAAAAGAAGGAATACTAGTAAATATGACTCCTGGTAAAAAAAGAGGACGAATCTACATGTTTAAACAACTAATTGATTTGGTGGAGAAATAATCTCTAATCTCATATACCCGATGTATAAGATTGTATTAGATTTCACGAATTTAGTGACATAATCGTGAAGGTGCCTTGGTAGGAATCCTTATTTAGTTGATTTTTCAGAGTTATTATAACCCACAACGCTTTTGAAGTTCGATATCTTTAATTAACCTGCAAATATTCGTGCGTTCTGCTGTAGTATTTACATATTTTTCATGCCCTAATGCCTGCAAATAACATTCGTCTATTCTGGCGGTTCCAGTACCAACCGTAATCTTATTGCACACTTTGTAGTCGCCGGTCTTCCTGACATACGCACCATAACAAATCCACGCTGCCTGATTATCTTTAATACCATCGCAATATGAAATACTTTCGCCCATATGGAAATCAAGTTGGCACAATTCCTTTCCATATGGATATATTATTTTCCCACACAACGATTCATTCTTAATTTGCTTTGCCATATTTCCGTAGCAGGTATCTCGTTGCTCATACCGACCATTCACGGGTAAAAACTTCTCGCATATTTTTGAATCAAAAGTCATCTTGAGGTAACACTCATTTTTGTAATACGGATCATGGATGTTTTCACATACGGAGGGGTTCTTATCTGATACTGTTCCGGCGTAACACTCATTTTTATAACTATTACCTACAATAAATGCGCAAATTGAAGAATCTTGACCTACCTTTGCAACGCGTTCATAACAATGATCCTTATCGAATGTGTCGTTCCCATCATTTGTAACCTTGTCTCGACAATATAGTGGTTCGACAAATTTCTCTGCAAGATTTATATAACAGCCCTCTTTTTTCTCAGAGTCTTTGGGCTCGTGGTATGTATCGCATTGACATTCTCCTTTTTTGCGAGGGTCGGCCATGCTGTCACATTTTGCATACTCCATACACTCTTCTTTTTCAGAACCTGTGTAACGCCCGCATATCGATTTATTCAGAATATCCTTTGGGCTTTGTGATAGCCATAAAAGAATCGGAATAGCGATAGCAATCACGATTATGATAATTCTCTTTGTTGTATGTCCACCGAGTAGTGTCTCCATGTTCATGTGTGTGGTGTTGAGCTGGTTCGACCATAGCCAAGTACGAGAAGGGCAAATGCTATGTAAGGCAGGAAGCCAGTTATCGTAATAAGAGATTTTGTGACAGGATATTGAGATAGAATGAGTATCACGACAATACTAGAGAAGATTAAGCGAAGAATAACATATATGAAAAAGATATGGACGGAACTATCGGTAATCTTGTTACGCTTAATTTCTGAAAAAGAAAGGTAAACGATCGATAAAATTAATAAAATGACAAGCTGTGCAAAGCTACCTATCATGCTGAAACCAAGTTCCTTTATCAGTGCGATGATACTCCATAATGTAAATATACAGAGAATCGCAGAAAGAACTCCAGCCACTTTATATTTTCTCATGCCTAGATTTTACCATAAAAAAATATTTTGTACAACCAAAGAATATTCTGTTTTTCTCTGGAGCCAAAGGCCGGGATCGAACCGGCGACCCTCACTTTACGAAAGTGATGCTCTACCAACTGAGCTACTTTGGCTTATTTATCTTTCAAAATCTCCCTCAACACCTCCTCCACCTTCTCCCCCAATTCCTCTTTTGTCCCGTTGTTCATGAGGGTATAGTCGGCGAGGGCAATGCAATCCGGAAGATTCATCTGCGCGGGATTTTTTGAAACGCTTTCCCTTTTCTCATCTGCCAAGAATTTTTCAAAGGTTACGCGATCGAGCTCGCTTTTACGCTTGACCACCCTCTCATAGCGTAGCGCAGGATCGGCGTCGACGGCAAGAAGCGTGAAATTTTTTTGCTTCTTGAGAAATTCTACTTCCCCCATGGCTCGCACTGATTCAATGATGCAGTTCTTCCCTTCTTTTTCTGCTCTGGCGAAAAGGCTTTCCATGATGTAACTCGCCGAATGAGTCCGACGGAGATCCTCGCCAACGAAATTGATATTGTCGCGATTCCGTTCGAGTCCCCGGCGTCCCATCTCTTCGAAGAGGAACTCTCTCGCAGAAAAATGCACAAAACCGGCTTTCTTCAGACAATCGACGACTTCCCCTTTGCCTGCTCCGAGAGTTCCTGTTATGCCGATGATGTGCATGGGTAAAGTCTACACTATGAGGTATACTTATGTACATACTATGGTTGAATTTAACGAAGACAAACAAAAAAGGAAAATTAGCGACCTGCTAAAGCGCGAGGAGGAGGAGCTCGTGCAATTTCTTTCTGCCAAACACGGCATCGAGTATGTTGACCTCAATGTGACATCCACGAACACCGACGCGCTCCGTCTTATTGATGAAAAAGTTGCTCGCGAATCGAAGACTGCAGCCTATGCCCTCGTTAACAAAAATGTGAAGGTCGCCGTGAGAAATCCGGAGGATATAAAGGTGCAGGAGGTGCTGGCGGATATAAAAAAGAAAGGTTATGAACCAACTATTTCCATCTGCTCGATGGCGAGTCTCGAGAAGGCTTGGTCGGCGTACAAAGATCTTTCATTTGCCTACGAATCAAAAGCCGGATCTCTCGAAGTTTCGAGTGAGGAGATCGGGGCAATCGTCGAAAAAGCGAGAAGTCTACCCGATGTGATCGCCATACTCACGGAAACTCTCGCTATGAAAAAGACATACCGTGTCTCCCGCATCCTCGAGACCATTCTCGCCGGAGCGCTCGCGAGTGAAGCTTCCGATATCCACATCGAACCAGAGGAAGGCTACATCCGTCTCCGCTACCGCCTCGACGGTGTGCTCGTCAATGTCATCGATTTCGACAAGGACACCTATCACCTCCTCCTTTCTCGCATCAAGCTTCTTTCGGGACTCAAACTCAATATTAAAAAAGATGCGCAAGACGGCCGCTTCAGCGTGCGCATCGCTGGAGAAGAAATCGAGATCAGAACATCGGTACTTCCCGGAGCCTATGATGAATCGATCGTTATGCGTCTCCTTAATCCAAAGTCTATTTCCGTGCCAATGGAAGAACTTGGTATACCAAAGAAACTCCTAGCAATTCTCGAGCGAGAAATCACGAAACCAAACGGCATGGTCCTGACAACAGGTCCAACAGGCTCGGGAAAAACGACGACTCTTTACGCCTTTTTGAAAAAAGTTCACAACCCTACTGTAAAGATCATCACCATCGAAGACCCTATTGAATATCATTTACCCGGCATCGTCCAGACGCAAGTCAATGACAAGGGCTACACCTTCCTCGACGGTCTCCGCTCGGCTCTCCGCCAAGATCCCGATATCATCATGATCGGTGAGATCCGCGACGGTGAAACTGCCGGCATCGCCGTAAATTCATCTCTAACCGGACACCTCGTCTTCTCCACTCTCCATACGAATAGTTCCGCTGGTTCATTCCCCCGCTTGATCGACCTCGGTGTAAACTCGAAGATTATGAGTTCGTCAATTAATATTGCCTTGGCACAGCGATTGGTCAGACGACTTTGTCAGTTCTGCAAGAAAGAAATTAAAATCGAAGGAGACGTCAAAAGAAAAATCGACATGATAGTCTCTACTATTGTTGATAAAAATGAAATTCCTCCAATGCCTACTTCCGTCTACACCGCCCTCGGATGCGAGAAGTGCAACATGACCGGCTACAAAGGTCGCATCGGCATCTATGAGGGAATGAAACTAAACGAGGAAGTTAACAAAGTCATCGATTACAACTCGAGCGAGGCTGAGATAGCAAAGGCCGCCGCTCCACAGGGCATACTAACCATGACACAGGATGGTATACTGAAGGTACTCGCAGGCATCACTTCAGTCGATGAACTCGAGCGAGTTATTACCATAGAGGCATAATTCAAATATATGAATACATCACAGGAATTTGAAAGGGCTTTAACAAAATTTCGCGCAGAAGTAAGTAAAAATACTCAAGAACTAGAAGAAAAAGTGAACGAGAGCCGAAAGCTGGAATCAGAAATTGCCACATGGCAAAAAGGCATCATGGATAATAAGCAGAAGATTGAGCGCCTAAAACCAGAAATACGACGACTCGAGTTGGAAAAGGTAAAGCATCATGGGGAGATTATGCAGCTCGAACAACAAAACCGCGCTCATATTAACGAACATCTCACCGACCAGACAAAAAAGATCCACCCTTCACACTTTTAACATAGTTACAAACCGAAAAAAAATTCCTGTCAATTGAATTTTAATTAAAGAGGAGTACTATTGAGGATAGAAGGTCGTGAAATAAGAGAGATCGGATGCAAAATTCTCTAAGCAATGCTTTCAATGCGATCACCAAAAGATAAACATAGTTTCAGGGATGACCCCAGGAACATCGTACAAGACGATGCACCAGAACGTCCCCAACACTGTGTCAGATAGATGGAGTAAACCACCTATATTGCTTAGAGAATTATGGACCCGATGGAAATGGGCATGGAAGGATCACGGGCCGACTGACTAGTAGCCTAGCATACTTTATATATTATGTCAAGTAAATCTACAGAGAAAAAAGATGGCGAAAAGGAGAAGGTCGTCGATACGGGCTACCTCGACCAGACCCTGCGTCCAGCAAAATGGGCCGAGTATATCGGTCAGCAAGGGATAAAAAGCAATCTCCATATCCTTTTAGGCGCGGCAAAGGAGAGAAATCACCCGCCGGAACACATACTTTTCTACGGACCGCCTGGTCTCGGCAAGACGACGCTTGCCCATCTCATTGCAAAGGAAACAGGAACGCAGATGAAGGTCACTTCCGGTCCGGCAATCGCCAAGATCGGCGATCTCGCCTCTATTTTGACCAATCTTTCCCACGGCGACATCCTCTTTATCGACGAGATTCACCGACTGAACAAGGCGATAGAAGAAATCCTGTACCCTGCCATGGAGTCGGGCATGCTCGACATTATCATAGGCAAGGGACCATCGGCGCGAACCATTCAGCTCGAGCTTCCCTCTTTTACCTTGATCGCAGCAACGACGCGCATCGCCATGATCTCTTCACCTCTTCGTTCACGCTTCTCGGGAGGAGTTTTCAAGCTTGAATTCTACACCGAGGACGAAATCGCAGAAATCATCCGCCGTTCGGCAAAGATTCTCGATATAGAAATTCATAAAGACGCAGTCAAAGCCATCGCTTCGCGCAGCCGCTTCACCCCCCGCACCGCCAACTATTTTCTCAAGCGCTGTCGTGACTACGCGCAGATAGAAAAGAAATCTCTGAACAAAGAAATTGTCGATAAGGCGTTACATATGCTCGGAGTAGATCATCTAGGCCTCAATGGCGCTGATCGGGATATCTTGAAAGTCATGATAAATAAATTCGGCGGCCGACCAGTGGGACTCAATACTATTGCGGCAGCATTATCGGAGGAGCAGGCGACGATAGAGGAGGTTTATGAGCCGTACCTCATTCAGTTAGGATTGCTCGAAAGGACTTCGAGAGGTAGAATGCCGACCGAAAAGGCGTATGGGCATCTTGATATAAAGGGGAGAGATAAGCTATTATAGGATAGACCATTTTCGTGACGCCACGAAAATGGTCAGAAAATGGATTAGCTTCCTGACACCAAGAAGCTAATAATTACAGGTGTATTAAAATAAAAATATGTCCGGTCATAATAAATTTTCAAAGATAAAGCACCAGAAGGCGGCGAACGATGCCAAGAAGAGCAAGGTCTTCGGCAAGCTCGTGCGCTTCATCACTGTGGAAGCAAAGAAAGCCGGAGGTAACCTCAAGTCCCCCGGTCTCGCCCTCGCTATCGAGAAAGCCCGCAAGGAAAACATGCCGAACGATACGATCGAGCGCGCGATAAAGAAAGCCTCGGATAACAGCGCAGTCATGGAGAGCATCATGTATGAGTCTTATGGTCCTGGCGGAGTCGCTCTTCTCATCGAGGTCCTGACTGACAATCGCAACAAAGCCTCACAAGAGGTAAAGAGCATTCTCACAAAGCATGGCTCGGAGCTCGCCGCTATCGGAAGCGCCGCCTGGGCATTTACGAAAGGCCACGAGGGTTGGGTAGCAAATATGACGATGCCACTCGAAGATGCTGATATTACTACGCTCCAAGCGCTCGTCGAGGAACTCGAGGAAAATGATGAAGTCCAAAATGTCTTCACAAATGCGGAATAGCCTCATAATCCTAGGAATCGACCCTGGCTACGACCGTGTGGGAATCGCGGTCGTTGAAAAAAAACAAGGAACCAAAGAGGTTCTAATCCATTCAGAGTGTCTCCAAACTTCCTCGAAAGACGACTTTTACACTCGTCTCGGGCAGGTCGGCGCAAAAGTTGCCGAAGTAATCGAGAAATATTCGCCTGACGCTCTCGCCATCGAGTCCCTTTTCATTACAAAAAATCAAAAGACGGCGATGCGCGTCGCCGAAGCCCGTGGCGTCATCGCCTACGAGGCCGTCCGAGCTGGCATTGCCATCCACGAATATACGCCGTTGCAAATAAAGATAGCGGTGACGGGACATGGAGGGAGTGACAAGACTCAGGTCATGAAAATGATTCCCCTTTTGATTAGGTTATCCTCGAAAAAGGCTTTGGATGATGAGTATGACGCTATTGCAGTGGCTCTAACCTGCCTTGCTTCGGAAGGTAGAAGTTATCCCCATGAG
>CAYGGI010000027.1:0-9962 GCA_964349525.1 uncultured Candidatus Saccharibacteria bacterium | reverse complement strand
TACATATATAATATACCCCATAGGGGTATTAGTCAATTATAGAGTTGCTGAGAATTACAATTCGCTAAACAGTATTCATCCCAGGTATTGTTGCCATAAATTAATTATATCAGAAATTGGCTAGATATAGAATTAGAGCAGAGATGTTACAAAAGGTTACGATATCCAGCTTGATAGCCCACTTTCCATATGTCAATTATTCGACCAATTTAGATTGACTTCTTTACATGGTTTGTATATACTTATTCGCATGAACACGTATATAAAAAAAATTAAAGGGTTTCGTATTGAGAAGGGTTTTTCACAAGAACAGGTGGCGAAAGTGATTGGTGTATCTCGTCCGACCTATACAGCCATAGAGATGGGTAAGCAGAAGCTTGATTTGGAAGAAGCACAAAAGCTTGCGAAGCTCTTTGGTATTGGTGTTGACGAGCTTTTGTTCGGTGCAGTTCCAAACATTGAAAAATACAAGCATATGATACTAACATATTTGCGTATGAATCTTTCAAAAGACGGAAAAATTCCAAAAACAAAACTTGCTAAACTACTCTATCTTGCTGACTTCGCATGGTTCTATGAACATCTTGAAAGTATGAGTGGTATGCAATATCGAAAGATCGCATATGGACCAGTACCGGATGTATTTTTTCGCGCAATTGATGAACTCGAGGAGTCTGGCAAAATTATCATTGATCACAAGAGTACAGTGGAAAAAGATATGTTTCTCATTGGCGAATCAGGTAGCAATAAAAATGAGAAGATCAAAACTCTTTCTAAAGAAGAGAATACTCTGATGGAAAAAATTGCAGAAAAGTGGAAAAATAAAAATACGAATGAGATTGTGAACTTTACTCATAATCAATTACCCTACTTTTTATGTCGAGTTGATGAGCTTATTCCATATGAGCTTATAACCCAAGAAGATGATGATTCAGTCTATTAAATACAAATATTATGCAGGGAAATTATTCTGTACACATTCAAGATTTTTCAGAAAGGCACTTCATAAAAAGTTTTCAAAAAAAATATAAAACTCAATGGGATTTTACTTTGCGTGCTATTATCTCAGAGCTCGAACACATTGATTCATTACTTCTCACCAATAAAGCGGAAATAATTTGTCATGTTGGAAATATAAAGATTATTAAAACTAAATTTAAAGTTGCTGGAACCAAAGAATCTGCTGTGACTTCTGGTAATAGATGTATTATCTCTTGGCATCTGGATAAACGATTTGTCTATGTTTTGCTTGTGTATGGAAAAACGGATCTAAGTGGTAGCAATGAAACCACCCAATGGAAAAATCTAGTTAAGGAAAATTATTCCGAATACTCTAATATTTTGTAAAGCATCATCTAAATCTATAGGTAACAATTTCCCACCCTTTGTGATATAATTTTTCTCAATGGAAGAATCGATCAAGACATTTTCTTTTTTTCCCTACTTCTCTCCATAATAACCCTATGCAAAAAATATCAACCCGCCTTTTCATATATGCCTCGATCGCCTTCGGCATCGTCGGGCTGTTCATTGTTTTTACAGGCTCTGGACCGGACCACATGGACACACCATGGGACAAGGCACTCGTCAGGCTTTTGTTCACCTGCGTCTTTATCATACTCCCTTCTTTTGCTCTCAGTATTGCTGGTAAGTATTTAAAGGAAAAATAACCTACGCATGACCACTCACCCTCGGCAAGCGCCGTCCTTGCTGTTGGGCTGGTTGTCCGCATCGCTAGGTAGTGTATAATCACATTGTGAACAAAACTCGGATTGCACTCATTATCATCCTTCTTGTATTCTTCGGCGGAAGTTATTTCTTTACAAAAAGATCTGAAGCTCCAACGATTCCCACAACCTCAAAATCCCCCGCCACGATAACCACCCTTCCCCATACTGACTTCCGGGAAATTAGTAAAGGTGATACTTCGAAAAGGCAGGCTATCATTACCATCGACGCGGGATTCGGAGATCGCTCGGCGGAGGGACTCCTCACCGCTCTCGCCAAGCATCAGATAAAGGCGACTTTTTTCCTCGTCGGACAGTGGGTGGAGGAACATCCAGAACTGACACGTCGGATCGCGCGAGAAGGTCATGAGATTTTTAATCATTCGTATAGCCACCCTGATTACACGACGCTGACTTCTCTAGAAATTAAAGCTGATCTGCAGAAGATGGACGATGTACTCTTTACCACTGTCGGGATTCGCACGCGACCATACTACCGTGCGCCATCTGGAGCTCGCAATGCCGCCGTCAACAGCGCCGCCGCCCTCGCCGGATACCAGCACATCTACTGGAGCCTCGATCCGCAGGATTGGCGACTCGACGTTTCAGGCGAGACAACTAAAAATCGCGTCCTCTCGAACATCCATCCTGGCGCGATCATCCTCCTCCATATTGCTGACAGCGCAACGGGAGATATTGCGGATGAGCTCTTCACGGCACTTGAAGAAAAGGGATACAAGCTCGTTTCGCTGACGGAGGGGTTGTGAGGCATAAGACAGGTTTGAATGCCATGCCGATCGGTTGGCGGCTGGGATGGTCACCGACATCCTTATCGCGACCGCATACGAGTTGTGGTTCACGAGTCCTGAAAGGGAGAACAAATTGTCGTTCTTGCGATAACCATCCCTCATACTCACAACCATCAACTTCAATAATCACGTCACCCTCTTAGCTTCAGCGGAGGGTGGCTTTTTTATTCTCTAAAATTCTGCTACTCTTATACTCGAGCAACCGAAGTACAAAGATGTCAGGGTCTGCTGGTAGGATGCCGAACCTGAGAACTCGTGGTTTTTATCTTTTCCCTATACGGGGGAGGTGAACGCATTAGCTCGTGAGTGGCTCGAAGCCGGTGGACACAACTCCGCCGGCTTTCTTTTTCACTTTTTCCTTACTTCTTTTTGCTATTGACTATTTAACTTATACATGCTACTATAATCGACGAACTTCCGCACAACAACCAAATACAATGATCTATGTATGATGCAAAGACCCTGCCCCTATCGGAACAGGATGCGCATTTCCGACGCAGTCTAGAGTCAATCGAGCGTAATCTCGTTGGTATCGGTGAGATAAACCCATTCGTCGAAACCATCATCCGGGAATCTACTCAAAAGATCATCGCTCGAGCAAATAGCCTGCCAAGTGGTGAGGCGACAGAGATGCTCGAAGGACTTGACCAGATCATGAACATCCTCGGATCCCGCATGACGGATGCATGTATCCTGACTGACATCGTTACCGATCCGGAATGCGTCACGCCGGAGACCCTCGCCAAAATCGTGTTGAGTGATCGTCTCAACGTGAGTTGCAACTTGGGCGAGGCGTTGACACCGCACGTTCCTGAGCATTTATTGCCGAAATATGAGTAGTGAGCACAGCCCGCTCGACAGTCACAGAAGACTCGTCGCAGCGGGTTTTTCTTTTTACAAAGAATATAGGTAAAATAAAGTATTCATGACATAATAAAGAAAATAGTCAGGAAAGCCTTCCGCTCTCCCCTTCAACAACAAACCACAACAGGACATCATGAATCCGACAAATTACTACCTTGTCTACCCCGAACAAGATCCCCGTTCTTCCACTGAAGGGCAAAACTTGCAGATAGTCAGGGATCTGGGCTACCATGCCACAGATCAAGACGCCTCGGAGTGCGCGTTCGGAATCCTGAAGCTAATGAAATTGGAAGTGGGCACGCTTCTCAGAGAGGTATGTGTGCTCGACGCCACCGAAGAAACGATCACTAGTGAAGCACTATGAAACGCAAACAAGCAAAGCCAGAGAAAAGTATCGCCACACAAGTAGCCGAAATGAGGAGTAAGGTAAAGATGACCCTGCTCTACTGTCCCGGCGAGACATGGTCAAAAAGTGAACGGGACAAACTCATGACAGGATTAATGACGCAGGAGGCCTTCAACCCCAGAGAACCTGAGTACTTCATCCTCCGCGATCATCACTCGAGAGACAAGGTTCAGAAGATACTCGGTGGGGAAAAAGTCTGCACGATCAAACCCATCATTGGGTTGGATCATCATGATCTTCCATTTCCTCCGTCGTTCACATGATCAACAACGAGCCCGCCACCCCGACACAGAAACCTGCTGTCGCAAGGTGGTGGGTTTTCTCATGGTATACTGATCTCGGAGGTATGAATGAAGAAATCAAAAAAATCCGAGGTGCCTATAGTCATAGAAGCCCCTGATTATTTCAAAAAAGACTTCGGTGACCATCTGACTCCCTGCCAGAAAAAACAGATCGCCCAAGTCCTCAAGGAATTCATGGGGGGAATACGCATCCTTCTCGACCAGTCAACTGCACAACTCAGGAGGAACGAGTGTTCCAAGGTTGGCAGTCCCTGCGCGACATGCGCCTTCAATCCCGCAACCGATACATGGAAAGGATTTGTCGGCACGGTCTACGGTCTGGTCTGGGCGCTCGCTAACGACAAACTCTTCATGTGCCACAGCACACAGCCCGGGTGGAAAGAGAATCGTCTCGACCTACGCCGGCTCGGGTTCTGCAAAGGGTTCGCTCTCGTCTGGCTTGTAAAAAAGTCTTCTGCTGAAAAGCTCGCTCGCCGAGCACAGACCAATATCAGAGCAATCATATTCGCTTCATGACCCACCATTCAGGGAACCTGCTTCGGTGGGTTTCTCTTTTTTAAATAAAACCTTGCCTTTTTCTTTTTTAAATATGGTACCATGGTGGGTATGAAAAAATTAACCCAAACACAAGCAATCGACCTTACCCTTTTATTACTTCGCATAGCCGCGGCGGTCATCTTTATCCAAGTCGGCGGACTCAAGCTTTTCGGCTGGTTCGGCGGGATGCCAGCAGGAGTCACTATAACTCCGCTCATCACCGTTGCCGGCTGGCTCGAAGTCGTCGGTGGTCTGGCTATCCTTCTCGGTCTCTTTACTCGACCTGTTGCCTTTATCCTCTCTGGCGAGATGGCAGTGGCATACTTCATAGGACATTTCCCTCAGGCTTTCTGGCCGATTGAGAATCATGGTGAGTCCGCTGTTCTTTTCTGTTTCATCTTCCTCTTTATGTCAGCCTACGGTGCGGGAAGGTGGAGTGTTGATGGGTGGAGGAAAAGGACTGTGGTATAATCCGCACAAGGGCCGGATACGTATTGCAATTCGACGATTTTGGAGTAGTATTCCTCTATGGAGCACCTTACCAAACAGGTGCCTTGTTATTTTTAGACACAGCAAACCTCAACAACCAAAACCATGGAAACTACTCTCTCAAAAGACTCTCTTAAGGTTGGGCAGCGATACAAGGTCAAGTTGCCCCCCGGACAAGAACTGTTTGTCAACGACAACTATCAGTTCGGAATCTGGGTACAGAAATCCTTCAACAACGGCACGAGGCTACCTGATGGTCAAATTGCCTCCGGAAAAATGGTTCTGGAACATGGAGCAACAGTACTCGATCTGTGCTTGAAATACCCAGATCGAATCACGATCGAAGTACGAAAATTCGGTGGCTACATGCCAGGGTCTCATGAAGCAGAGATTGACCTCAATAATTTCTTCAAATGCTTCGAACTGGACAAAGACACGACACCCGCCAGAGAAACTTCCGGCCACATCACAACGATCACCGTCACAGAAAAATCGGACGGCACAGTCGTCTGCCCTGATTGTGGTATGAGCTTCGGCAGAAATTACCCGACAACTCACGCTTGTATGGGATAATCACCCAGCGCTATCCCCCGATAGCGCTGAACTTTTTTATCTATTTTTTATTTAAAAGAACTTTCAGTATCCACCCGATCGGCAAAAACGACAAGCCTATCGGCATAACCCTGGCTCGCCTCGTCCCATACGCCTCCGCAGGTGATGAGATTGAGATGAGCTCCCCCGTCTTTCGAAAGGAAAACTTCCGGGACAATTTCATCATCCTTATATATGCGAAGTTCGCGCACCGAAAATGTCGCGATATTTTTTTGCGCGTCTTCGATTCGGATGATATCACCCACGCGCAGAGACCGAAGGCCGTCGAAAATCGCCGGGCGATTGCCATTCCAGCCGGAGTGCCCATCGATGATGGCAGTCCCCTTTTCACCTGGACGGACACTGCCGGTAAACCAAGCCACATTTCTATAGTTTTTCGGAATACCTATTCCTCCTTGTGGTGTCAGACCGACAGACTCGACAGGAGCATCAACATTGAGTGTGGGGATTATGAGACGAGTTGAAAGGTCGTACGCGATAGTTACAGACTGCGGTGTTTGAGAAGCTACTGCTGGAGTCACTGCGTCGTCGGATATGAGGAAAAAGCAACGAACAACGAGTGTACTACCAAGTATAACCAGTAACCATCTGAATGAAGTGTGAGATCGCATAGATAAGGGTTATTTCTTTTCGTGGAGGGAATCCGGTGATGGGAAGATACGGCACGACTGCGAGAACAGCTACAGGTGCAGGGGTTGGCAAAGGGGTATAGTTGCATCTCATAAGGTCAAAGTTGAATCCGTAGGCGCATCCTCCGCCACCTCCAGTACTTGTCGTTGGTGGCGTGTTCGATGGGGGGGTTATAGAAGTCGTTGTTGTGATCGTAGGAGGAGGAGCGATGACGGTTGTGTTGACGCCTTGGTGGCCGCTTCCCTGACTATCAGTATCATTTTGGTGGATATTTCCCGAAACATTCGCAGTTGCTGCCAGGATGCCAGAGTGCACATCTTCTGCACGGGCGATGTAGGTCACAGCATTGGCGTAAGTATCACGCTCTCCGTTGGCGAGCGTAGTTCGTGTCAATGAAATAGAGTGGACTTGTCCGTCGGGAGTAGTGAGAGAAGCCTGGATGCCGGAAGCGTTACAAACGATAGGACCACCACCGCTACCGTTGAAGACTTCGAGGGTATATGAGACAGCGTCACCAACGTTGACTTGGTTAGGGTTGGCATAGAGATTGATCGCGAGACCGCTACCGAGACAGCCATCAGGGCTTCTATGGGCTGAAACGGGGGTTGACCAGCCTATAGCAGCCATGATAAATACAAGTACGGATAACAGGGTCGTTGTCATGAGTGTTTTCATAGGTTAAGGTGTATCACCTTTATTGAATAAAGTCAATCGATGTGCTATATTTGCCCAATGCTCGTAGCCATCAGCATCGCGGCCTTCCTCGCAACCCTTCTCGGTGGACTTTTCGCCTTGAAGTTCAAGGATAAGCTCCATCTCATCCTCGGCTTCAGCGCTGGCGCGGTTATTGGCGTTGCTTTCTTTGACCTTATACCTGAAGCCATCGAACTCGGACAAGGAGCGTACTCGATTTCCTCCATTACGTCTCTTGTCGCTTTGGGTTTCATCATATATATGATCCTCGACAGGTTCGTCATATTCCATAGCCATACGCACGAAGAAGAGCATGCAGGCGCAACTCCACGTGGTAAAATTGGTGCGGGCAGTCTCTCCATCCATAGCTTCCTTGACGGTGTGGCTATCGGTCTTGCCTTCCATGTATCTGCCGCAGTCGGACTCGTCGTGGCTATCGCTGTACTCGTCCATGATTTTTCTGATGGAATAAATACTGTTAACATTATCGTCAAAAATCAGGGTAATAGGAAACAAGCTTTTAAATGGCTCTTGATCGACGCATGCGCACCGGTCATCGGTATTATCTCGACTTCTTTCTTTACCCTTTCCGAAGGTGCGCTCGGTGTCGTGCTCGCCCTTTTTGCCGGATTCTTCCTTTATATTGGAGCGAGCGACCTCCTGCCAGAAAGCCATCACAATCATCCGACCATATGGACAACGGTTGCCACGATCCTTGGTGTTGCAGTACTCTATGGAGCGATTACTCTAGCGCAGGTATAGATAAAAAATAAAAGGTAAAAAATGGCAAGAAAAAATCCCCCGAAGGGGACTCTTTCTTTATACTACATGCTTGAAGGCATAGAACCGGAGCTGTCACAGCACTTGCAGTCTTTCTTGTGAGTAAAAAGTGAAACAAGGGCTGAAAGACCAACGAGGATATAGACGACAGTAGCAACTGTAGATCCGAGCATCGCTACCACATTCCAACTTTCTCCTCCGAAACCGATGAGAAGCCAGTTAAGACCTCCGACAACAAGAAGAATCCAAGCTATAACATGAAGTGATTTCATAGTATTTTAAATTTAATAATAATTCTAACCTCTGTCACCATTATACCTTTATTTTTACGAGGTCTCAACAGCCTTATACACTGGTTATCCACATCCATTTTACCCTACATCCATCCCATTTTTTGGATAAATTTCTCGAAAAGTAGGCTCGAGTCTATTTCCCGAGCTCTGAGATCCGAACGCAGGACGATAATCGCCACAGGATACGAGATATTCCCGTGAACATAGCGGAAAAGCGATATCATGCTCTCTTTTGCTTCGGTTGTTCTTCCTGTTTTTCCTCCCATGAAGTGAGGGTCGAGGGGAAACGGGTTAATGGTATTCCAGGTATGTGCCCCGTGCTCCGTCGTGCTCGCCACGGAGATGGTCAGCTGGCGAGTCATCTCGAGGAGAGGCTTCTCGGTACTGTAGATGTACTGGGAAAGGATAAAGAGGTCGTGGGCGTTCGAGGTGTTGCCGGAGCTCAAACCCGAAGCATCCCTGAAATATGTCGATGTCATGCCGAGCTCCCTAGTGAAGGAATTCATCTTGGTGATAAATCCTGCGTATCCATGCGACTGCGCAAGAGCTTCAGCGGCATCATTGCTCGACTCGAGAAGGAGCGGATACATGAGTTCCGAAACAGTGAGCGTTTCCCCGAGGACTAGGTGTCCAGCATCGCCATGAGCATCAAGCATCGGTTGAGTTACCGTGACCTTTCGATCGGGCGGCACGGTATGAAGGACAACGAGAGCGGTCACAAGCTTGCTCAAGGAAGCAATGGGAAAGACCTTTCGGGAATTATGTTCTGAATATATTTCTCCCGTATCGAGATTTGCCACGAGGTAGGCTTCGGCGGTGATAGCGCCGGGAACGGGAATTTTTACCGGGACCTTGGCCACAGGAAGCTTGGGGATATCGGCAGGGATTTTAACATTCGCCGAATCGAGGTCGGGATCAATGGCGCTCGGATCTATATCGAGTGGAACAGAAGGATACTCGATCTTTATCGGGGTCTCTCTTTTCGCCATTTCTCTCTCGCTTTGCTTATTGCCTTCGCTCGCGGCGATCGCCAGGAGAACAACCCCGAGCGAGATAAGGAGGAGCCATTTGATCTTCTGCGAGAACTGCATGAGTACATTATAGTACGGAATAGGAGATAATGCCTCACCGCGTCACGGAGATGGAAGGAGTAATTTCCCCTGTCGAGCTTGCGGTGACTCTCCCGTCAACATCCTGATAGATGACATAGCGAGTATCGTAGTCCGTAGTGCTCGTGTAGTGGGCGTTAGCGGCGCTCGGATCATAGGGTAGAGTTGAGACATATGTCGGCACGAGGCATGCGGCAATGTCGATGCCGTCGACTGCTGTTCCACTTTTAACAGTCTTCGGAAGTGACGGCAGAGCGGGTGTCGTCGTACCGCAGGTGAAGACACCATGGTGCTCGGCAATATTCTGACTTATGGAGTTCAAGAGCGCGTTGACATTGCTGACCCTCTGGGAATCCCGGGCGAGCTTGAACTGCCGAGACGGGTTGATGGCCACGAGCACGACTGCGGCCAGCACGGCGATAATACCGATAACGACGAGGATTTCGATAAGAGTAAAGCCGGCATTGACGGGTTCACTCCTGTGCAACTGCTTTCTCTGTCGATCTCGCTTCCTCTGTTCCTGTCTTTTCCACCACTGTGCTTCCCTTTTTTCTTCTTTCATCCTAACCCTCTCCTTCATTCGTTCATGAGCCGCCTGACGTATGCCTCTCCGCAGATTTTCACTAATATTCCCTCGAATACCCTTCCGCACAAACCTATTCTTTTGTACTTTTTTCATATTTTTTATGCTGTGTTGAAAAATTACTAATA
>CAYGGI010000026.1:0-10320 GCA_964349525.1 uncultured Candidatus Saccharibacteria bacterium | reverse complement strand
ATAAAATAAAAATAAAATTTCGATAAAATTTTCGATAGACAATACTTTTTAAAAGAGCGCAAATAAAAGGGCTTTTGTATGAAGCAAATACTGGATATTTATTTTTGAGAAAAATAGAAACTCGAAGATTTTTTCGAGTTAGGCAATGGAGATATTAAAATGGCAAGAAAAAACTGCAGCACCCCGATGGTGAAGCAGTCTTTGTGAGTCGAAATCAGAGATGAACTCTGGAGGCCTTTGCCTCTATTTTTGTCTATGGCTTTTCGACGAGCCGGAAGAATGCCTTGTCGGCGTACTCGATTTTGTCGAGAAACGCGACAGCGGCTTCTTTGAGAATCGTCACATCCGTCTTTGTAACAGATCCGACGACCTTCCACACATTGAGATCTTTTGACACCTCGACCGCGTAGGCGGTGTTGGCCTTGATACTACCGGCTATGTTGACTTGGAGGTTATCGCTGCCGACAATCTCATTGAGTCCAACCCAACTTATTTTCACCTCCGTAGTCACCAGATTGAGTTTGTTGATCACGCTCAAAGTGAGCGGACCGACAAAACCTGTCGCAGGAAGTCCATTTTTAATCTGGAATTTCATGACCGCTTCCTTTGTCTCTTGGCTGAAGTAAGTCGTCTCATTGCCCAGCGAACCATGGCCTTCGGTTGCGATACGAGTATCAGGTGAAGCATTGAGAATCTTTTGAAGCTCGCGGACATCGTTGCCAACGACACCGATGCTCATGTGCCGAACAAATGTCCCCGTGAAGGGTGCGAGGTTGAGCACCGTGACCACACTGCCGTTATTCTCAATCGTCGGAATGATGTAGTGACCCGTTCCCAGACCTTGAGCTTCGCCGAAGTAGTCGACATCCGCGTGGAGCGTTGTCGATTCCGGTAAGCCGTTGGTGGAAAGAACTCCCTTCACCGTCCAATGATTTGTTCCTTGCGGGACGATGAGGTTATCTTCACGAAACATCACCCCGAGTCCATCTTTTTTCTCGAAGAACATTAAGTTCGAGGTGACTGCAAGGGTAGCACCCTTCTCGTCGGCGAGAAAAATTGCTCTGAAGGCACCAGCGTCTCCGTTTGCAAAGGTCAATGTAAGTGGCAGATCGGAAATTTTAACATTCCCATTTCCCGCCACGAAATCAAACTCTGCGAATGTAACTACATTTGATGAACCCGCCTCAACTGTGAGGTCTTGAGTCGTGTTACGAATGACCAAGGTTTCCGCCTTGATCGTTAGGTCGATGGGAAAGAACGGGCTTCGTAGAGGAAATGTCCCCTCGAAACGTACCGAATCGCTTTCCTCCGTACTATATCCGTCGACCGCTATTCCAACGACTTCAATACCAACTGATCGATCTGCAAGAGAAGGATCTCCTGAGGCGATCTTTGCAGAGATCACGACCTCCCTCCACACATCCTCTGTGAGGAAGATTGGGCCCACGATGGTCTGACCGAATGTGGCGAGAGGAAATGGTCCCCAACTGATTAATTTCGTCGGGTGACCGATGTAGATTTCTTTGATAGGATTTGTCCAGTCAAAGAGTCCTTGACCTCTTTGCTGAATCACCAGATTAACTGGCGGCGGGAATTGTTTGTCCGTCGCCTTGAGATCGACGATGAGAAGCGGGACCAATGCCCCCTCCGCTATCGTGCGTGCCTGCGGTGATGCCGCGCCCATCCGAATGTTGATTGTTGTTGCCTGCGCTAGTAACCCCTGGAAAACCAGGGCCACGAGAAGAAGCGTTGTTTTCATATTTTACCTATATTCTGTTGTCGAGTTGCTGTTGTTTGTTTCTGTTACCGAACTGGCGAATATTATAGCACGGAATATGGCACCCTGTCAATGGTACATTTTCTCCATAAAAAGACCTAGAATTTGACCCCAATTTTCATTTTTGCTTCCTCGAGTCTCATATTTGCCTTCTTTTGAGCCCTTTTACCCCCTTCTTCGAGGACTCTCATAACATAGGGAATATCCTGCATGAGAGCGTGACGCTTCTCGCGCATTGGTTTGATGAAGGATTCTATATCGGCAATAAGAGTTTCTTTAAGTATTTTGTACTTCCCTTTATTCTCCTCATAGAGTTTCGCGAGTTCCTTTTCTGATTTGAAAAGTTTATGGATTTCATACACATTTGTAGGAGTATCACCAGAGGAATCCGTCACAATACTCATGACAGCTTTTTGGATCTCTTCATTCGAGGCAAACAGCGGAATGGTGTTGCCATAACTCTTCGACATCTTCTGTCCATCGGTGCCGGGCACGACAGCGACATCTTTCATAATGAGATGCTCGGGAAGTTTAAAAGTCTCGCCGAAAATATGATTAAATTTCTGCGCGGTATCGCGGGCATACTCGACATGCTGTTTCTGGTCTTGGCCCACAGGTACAATGTCTGCGTCGTAAAGAAGAATGTCCGCAGCCATAAGCATGGGGTAGTTGAAGGCACCGACGCTGATTTCCTTGCTCTTTGCCTCGGCATCCTTGAAAGCGTGCGCTCGCATGAGGTACGGCATCGTCGTGATCGTGTCGAAAATCCATGTGAGCTCGGTATGGGCAGAAATATCGGATTGTTTAAAGATGACGGACTTCTCCGGATCGAGGCCGATGGCGAGGTAGTCAAGGGCGAGGTTGAGGATATTATCTTTCATCTCTGCACTGTTCTGAATAAAGTTCAAGCCGTGATAATCGGCAATCATGAAATAGCACTCGTAATTCCCTGTTGAGAGAAGATCGACATACTGCTTCATCGCGCCGAAGTAATTGCCAATATGAGGACGGCCCGTCGGTTTGACGCCGGAGAGTAATATCTTTTTTGCTGTAGTTTTCATAGGCTAAATTATCCTCTAAATCCCCTCTTTGCGCAACTCCTCGATGAGCTTGGCCGCTTGCTTCGAGAGCTTCTTTGGCATATCGACTTTCGTTACGATGAGGAGGTCACCGCGTTTACCGCTTTCTGTTGGCACTCCTTTATTTTTAACTCTCAAGATTTCATTATGCGTAGTACCAGCAGGAATTTTTATTTCAATCTTTCCATCGAGAGTTTCGATCTCGAGTGTGGCGCCGAGGAGAGCCGTCGTGAGTTTCAAATTTAATTCCATAATGAGATTGTAGCCTTCCTTCCTGAATGTCGGATTGTCTTTGATCCATATCCTGACTATGAGGTCACCCGGTCCACCTTCGCCCTGCTCACCCTTTCCTTGAACACGCAGAGCCTGGCCGTTATCGATACCCGGTGGAATCTTTACCGTGAATCTATCTTTACCATTCGATATCTCACGCTCGAGGCCAAAGACGGCTTCTTTAAAAGTGAGTTCAATATCTATCGTAATATTTTTCCCTTTGCGTGCTCGACGACCCCCACCTCCGCCAAAAAATTCTCCGAAAATATCCCCGAGGTCGAACTCAAAGGCCTGACCGTTTCCACCGGTGAATTGCGAGAAGTCAAAACCGCCGAAGCCCTGACCTCCATTGAAGCCACTGAATCCACCTTGCCCACCGAAGCCGCCAGGATTGAATCCCGCACCAGCCGAGCCGAAAGTGTCATACTGCTTTCTTTTTTGCTCGTCACTGAGGATCGAGTAGGCTTCACTTGCTTCCTTGAACTTTGCAGACGCACCTTCATTACCCTTGTTTTTGTCAGGGTGATGCTCGTGAGCTAGCTTCCTAAAGGCTTTCTTTATGTCGTCCTGCGAGGCGTTTTTCTCGACCCCGAGGGTTTTGTAGTAGTCTTTGGGCATTGATTTTTAGAACTTGATTATGCATTTTTTTTCATCTTTTGGCAACTAGGTACTAGTAGACATCGTCATGTGATCCTATTGATTCGAGATAGATATAGTTCCCCACAACTGAGAAAACTATTCTATACTGATAGTTTACGCTACAAGAAAATGAGTTCTTCATTTCTCCATGAAGTTTGTGGGTTTTGAGGGAAGGGAGCCGGATGTCTTTTTCAAGCAATCTTAATGTGATTACAATGCTTGGATCAAGTTCTGGATGCGCCTTCACAAGTTTCGAGAGTTTTTTCTCGAAATGGTTAGTGAAACGGAGGATTCGTGCCATTAATTTATTTCTTAATCTTCTCGCGTATATACTTCATTGCTGCATCTGCTGATGCAAAAGTCTTATACCTCCCCTGTGCAATCTCCAATTTTGCTTGAGCAACTTCAGCAACAATGCGGGCGTACCCTGCTTGTTTTTTTAAAAGTGATATATTTTTGTGTTGTTTTATCTGTGTTGAAGTCATATGCACCATAAGTATACTCCCACTCTTACTTTTAAACTAGTTGACATTTGTTTGTCCTTATAGTAATGTAAAAATAAATCCGCAAGGCTTGCCATCATGCGATGACAGGTCCCTGCGAGTACGCAGGGCTTGGGAGCTTTGCACAAGCACATCTCATACAGAGGAAGAAAAAATGAAAACATACATAGAACATGTGGGTGGGCACGGTAACAAGATCATATTCCGATTTCCCCATGATGAACAGAGTTATATTGAGGTCGAAACCAGTTCAGACATGGACTCCTCGATACCACGACTGGTAACACACCCTTTCAGCTCCACTCTTAGAGACAGCTGTGTGGAAGGAGAAGTCGTCGACGAAGTATTCTTGAACTGGAAAAAGGCAGCTTTTCACCTCTGGCAAGCCTCGGTTCTAGTGGGCGAGGCTCGCGAATCAGCACTCGACACTCTTCATAGAAACGGCAAAATGAACAAGGAGTGAGGAAATGACTTTGTCAAAGCCCTCCGTTCGTTTCCCTTCACCGCCCCGCGATTCGAAAGACTCGCGGGCGCTTTTTTTATTTTCCCGACTTCCCCGCTTTACCTGGCCCTTTTCTCACCAACAAAAAAGTGACGAATTTTTCGTCATTTTTTTGCAGTCACTGAAAGGTAAATCTTGCCTACTTTTTTTTGAAAAATATTTGACATTTAACTATAGATATGCTATATTTAGAGAGTAGTTTTTCAGATCATTCAACAACATTCACAACCAGAAGGCATTATGTTCAATCTGTTCAAGAAATATGATTACTGCGTAGAGGTAGTTACTGCAGAGCCAAAGAAAATAGAAAACGAGATTACTGATTGGCTTGAGGGTAACCTGAGGCACAAGGACATGGAGGTACTCTCGATCAGCCATTCGACCGAGATCGAGAACGGGAAGAGCATCGTCAGAGCGATCATTCTCTACCGGGAGCCGAGGCGGACTTAATCCATCCACTCTCCCCATCAAAAAAACCGACCACCAAGCAGTACGCTCGGTGGTCGATTCTTTTTTAGTCGCTTCGCTCCTTATTTCTCCACTTACTTCTTTTCTTTGAATTCCGCATCCTTCACATCTCCTTCCGGACCTTTGTCAGACCCTTTATCTTTTCCCATATTGTTCATCATGTCACTCAGTGGATTATCTTTCTTTGGATCTGCCTGCATGTACTGCCCGATTTTCTGGAGCTCAGTCGAGAGTGCCTCCGTTGCGGTTTTGAGACCTGCTGGGTCACTCGAATCCTTGCGCGTCTTTACATCGGCGATCTTGTCTTCGATGGCTTTGCGGAGCTCGGCAGGCACTTTTTCACCTGCGTCTTTGAGAGACTTTTCGGCGGTGTAGATGAGCTGTTCGGCAATATTCTTGGCCTCGATCATGTCTTTCTTCTTTGCATCTTCGGCGGAGTTTGCCTCGGCGTCTTTTTTCATCTTTTCTACTTCCTCTTTTGAAAGTCCAGATGAAGCGGTAATTTTTATGCTATTTGCTTTGCCGGATGCCTTGTCCTTTGCCGTGACATTGAGAATACCGTTCGCGTCGATATCAAAGGTGACCTCAACCTGTGGCTGACCACGTGGAGCTGGTGGAATACCGTCGAGGATGAATCGCCCGAGGGATTTGTTATCAGCTGCCATCGCGCGTTCACCCTGAGAAATATGAATCTCGACTGATGTTTGGTTATCTGCAGCCGTCGAGAATGTCTGCGAGCGCTGTGTCGGAATTGTCGTATTTTTTTCAATCAATTTCGTCGCCACACCACCCATGGTCTCAATGCCCAATGACAAAGGTATCACATCCAACAACAACACATCCTTCACATCTCCACCGAGAATACCTCCCTGGATAGCCGCGCCTACCGCAACCACTTCGTCAGGATTGACGCCCATATGAGGCTCCTTGCCGAAGAAATCCTTCACCGCCTTCTGCATGGCGGGCATACGGGTCTGGCCTCCAACAAGGATGACTTCATGAAGGTCACCCACCTTAAAGGGAGAGGCGTCCATCGCGCGTTTCGTAATCTCCATGGCGCGGTCGATGAACTCTTTCGTAAGTTCCTCGAGAGTCGCTCGGAGGAACGGCATCTGGAGATGCTTCGGACCGGTGGCGTCGGAGGTAATGAATGGAATGTTGATGTCGGTCTGGACGGATGTCGAAAGCTCGATCTTTGCTTTCTCGGCAGCCTCGTCGATGCGCTGGAGGGCGAGAGTGTCTTTACGCAGATCAATTCCATTTTCTTTCTGGAATTTATCGGCAATCCAGTTAATAATCTTCTGATCAATATCCTTTCCTCCGAGGTGGGCATCGCCGTCGGTTGACTTCACTTCGACAACATCATCACCGACCTCGAGTACGGACACATCGAATGTTCCTCCACCAAAGTCGAAGACTGCGATCTTTTCATCCTTATTTTTGTTAAATCCGTAGGCGAGAGCGGCGGCGGTCGGCTCATTGATGATTCTTTTTACATCGAGCCCGGCGATCTGACCGGCGTCTTTTGTGGCTTGGCGCTGGGCATCGTTAAAGTATGCGGGCACAGTAATGACTGCTTCGGTGACTTTTTCGCCGAGACGGGCTTCTGCGTCATTCTTTAATTTCGTAAGGATCATGGCGGAGATTTCCTCCGGTCTATACCATTTCTCTCCCATCTTTACCTCGATTCCTCCTGTTGCAGACTTTTGCATATCAAAGGGCACTGAAGCACGATCCTTTTGCACCGCTGGATCGTCGAAGTTGTGGCCGATGAAGCGCTTGATCTGGTAAATTGTGTTCTTTGGATTCGTGACGCCCTGACGCTTTGCCAGAAGTCCGACCATTCGTTCACCCGTTTTCGACTGGGCGATGATGGACGGTGTCGTGCGTGCACCTTCGGCGTTTTCTAGTATTTTCGGCACCCCTCCTTCCATCACTGCGATGGCGGAGTTGGTGGTACCGAGGTCGATTCCGATTATTTTGGACATAGGTTTTTATTTTTAATTAATTTGACAATTTTTAATGAACTTATTGATGCATACTTCCTTCCTAAGCACTTTCCGATGGAAAGTGGACGAAACGAGCAATAGCACTAGAGAGAGGGCGCTCGGGTTGGTTGTGAATTAAAAAAGAAAAGAGAGTTAAAGTAAGGAGAGCGGGATGTTCCCTTTTGTGACTTCGGAAAAGTGACGAAAAATTGGTCACTTTTTACAACTGGCAAACAGAGATCTCCTGAGGGTTGCGCATTTTTGATTGGAGTTGCTGACACGACCTGCGCCTTCACTTCCCCATTTACCAAAGCCACCAAAAACACAACTCGAAATTGCTCTCCAGTTGGTGAAGTTAGGATTTTTGTTACGAATTGTGAACGGGAGTACGGGGTTAACATATTTGCATTATATCAAACCTATTTCTTTTCGCCAACTTTAACTTTTGGAGCCTTCACGATTTTACCGTTCAGTGAGTACCCTTTTTGAATCACAGTTGTGACAATATCACTCTCCTTCCCATCCTCGATCGCCTCGTCGCGCATCGGGTCGAACTTCTGCCCGATAGGATCAATCTCCTTCAACCCATGATCTTCGAGAACTTTCTTCAATTGACTAGCGATATACTCGACACCCATCCGCCAATTCTTATCAACTTTCTCCCATACCTCTTTGTTCCCCATCGCCATATTGAAACTATCGAGCACGGGAAAAAGCTCGGTAATGAGACCTTCGTTTGAGTATTTTATAAATTCCTTCTGGGATTCAAGATCGCGCTTGCGAGCATTGATAAAGTCAGCTTTGTCTTTCTGCCAGCCGGTCAGATACTCCTGCTTTTCGGCGACAGCCTTCTTTAGTTTCTCTCGGAGGTTTTTTATAGTCTCTTGGGCGCTTTCTTCAGCGACGACAGAGTCATCCAGATTTTCATCTGCTTCTATCTTTATATCATCCATAGTAGATAGTATAAGTTATAACTAGCGTTTAGACCACTGTGGCGACTTGCGCGCTTTCTTGAGACCGAACTTGCGACGTTCCTTGGCTCGCGGATCACGCTTGAGGTAGCCGGCTTTCTTGAGCTTACCACGAAGTTCGCGATCGTATTCGATGAGGCCTCGGGCAATGCCATGTCGGAGTGCATCCGCCTGACCACTGATTCCTCCACCCTTGAGCACTGCCGTAATGAGAAATTTAGTTGTCGTGAGTTTCGACGCAGAGAGAGCTTGCTCGACAGTCATCTGTAGCTCCTTTGTAGGAAAATAGACTTCGAAAGCCTTGCCGTTGATCTCGTAGGACATCTTTGCAGATGGAGTGATGCGAACGCGGGCGATGGCGGTCTTTCGGCGACCTACGGTTTCTATATATCGATCGGTTGTTTTTGTGGCGGTCATAAAAATTATTCAGAAATTGTTAAATTCTTCATCATCGCCTTTCGAAGACTGTTCGACGGAAGCATTCGATATACGGCGCGCTTGAAAGCTTCACCAGTACCCTTGCGAGCCATGAGGTCGGAAAGGGTCTCGGTGTTGATACCTCCGCGGAATCCGGTGAAGGTCACGTATTTCTTGTCCTGACCTTTCTTGCTTGGAATGTAGGCTTTGGCACAGTTGACAATAGCGACGCTCACGCTCGGAACTATATTGCGAGCATACTTCACAGAATTCTTGCCCATGAGGTAGATAGCTGCTTGGCTTGCAACTCGTCCGATTCTCTTACCCTGTGCGTCTATAGTGTAGTTTTTCATAAAAGTGTGATTATACGAATTCAATCATAGCCATCGGTGCGGCGTCAAGCTCTCGACGAGGGAGCTTCACGATGCGGGTATACCCACCATTTCGTCCGGCGTACTTCTTTGCAATCGTGTCAAAAAGGGCCTTGACCTCGGGCTCACCATGAATCCGAGAAATAACGAGGCGGCGTGATGCGAGTGTGCCTGTCTTGGCCTTCGTCACGAGCTTCTCGACAAAGGGTCGGAGAGACTTCGCCTTTGCGAGAGTTGTTGTGATGCGCCCCTCATTTATGAGGTTACGAGAAAGGGATCGAAAGAGGGCATCTCTCTGCGTCATTTCTCGTCCGAATTTCTTTTTTGATGAATGGTGTCTCATGGTGGTGGTGTAAGGCCGTGATTACTTTAATGTAATGTCGTACTGCGAAAGGACCTTCTTGATTTCCTGGATTCCCTTTGAACCGAGACCCTCAATATCGAGTATATCAACTTCCTTCTTTCGAGCAAGTCCACCGATCGTGCGAATGTTAGCGTTCGCCAGAGACTTGACCGTGCGAGCAGAAAGTCCGATAGCGTCGATACGAGTCTTCATGAACTCGACATCGAGCTCGCCGCCCTTTGCCGCCTTTCCTGTTACTTCTTTTTCCGTCTCTTCCTCAACCTCTTCCACCACCTCTTCCTCTTCCTTGAATCCGATAATAGACTTGAGCTGGGAAATCATGAGGAGGATTGAGCTCTCGAGAGCTTCGTTCGGAGTGATGGTGCCGTTTGTTTCGATAGAAATGCGGAGACGGTTGAAATCCGTGCGGTCGCCCACGCGCATGTTCTCGACTTCATAATTGACTTTCTTGATAGGGGTAAATGTTGCATCGAGGGCGATAGTTCCGATCTCCACGCGATCCTTCATAAGGACTTCCTTGGGCACATATCCGAGACCCTTTTCAACAGTGATCTCCATGTCGAGTTCGGCAGACTTGTCGGTGAGCTCAGCGATGTGCATCTCGGGATTCAATATCTCTACCTGGCCGGGAGCGTCGATGTCCTTTGCCGTCGCGGTCTTGACGCCTTTAACCTTGAGAGTTATAACCTGTGGTTCGTCGGATGTGATCTTGATGCGAAGGCGCTTGAGATTGAGGAGAATAGTGATGACGTCTTCCTTGACACCATTGATCGATGAGAACTCATGTTCAACCCCCTTTATTTTAACTCGCGTAACGGCTGCGCCGGGAAGTGAAGAAAGAATGATTCGACGGAGAGAGTTTCCGAGAGTATGGCCATATCCAGGATAAAATCCGTCAATCTCATAGATGCCGTTCGTCGCATCCTCGCGGATGATCTTTGGCTTTGATGGAACTATGATTGTATTTG
>CAYGGI010000025.1:0-10863 GCA_964349525.1 uncultured Candidatus Saccharibacteria bacterium | reverse complement strand
GGTCGATATCGTCTTCGAGAGCTTCAGGAGTGTTATTCAAAAGGACAATGTGAGCAATCATTGTCGCCATATCGTCGGCAGAAACTGTCTTTCGCTCGAGCTCCTTTTCATCCATTGATTTCTCGAATCGCTTGTTGAAGCGGAATCGTCCGACAGGTGAAAGGTCGTAGCGGTCAGGCTTGAAAATGCTTCCGATATATTCGCGGGCGTTGTCGGCGGTCGCGAGATCTCCATCGCGAAGACGCTTGTGTATCTCTATATATGAGTCATCAATAGTCTTGGCATGGTCCTTGGCAAGAGTCAGCTCAATAGTCTTGCGCGCTTCTGGATTGCCGGCAAAAAGGGCAAGAATGGCTTCATTTGTCTGCGCTCCGAGGATACGGAGGAGAGAAGTAATGGGAAATTTACGCTTGCGGTCGATACGGGCGTAGATACAGCCGTCAGCATCGGACTCGATCTCCATCCAGACTCCGCGAGTTGGGATAATCTTTGCGCCGAAAAAGTTTTTACCCTTGGCTTCGTTCAGAGTAAAGAAAATACCGAATGATCGGGCGAGCTGTGGAGCGATAACTCGTTCGATACCGTTAATAATAAATGTCCCATGGTCGGTCATGAGTGGGAAATCTGAAAGGAACATTTCCTGCTCCTTGACAGCGTCGAGCATTTTGTTCTTGAGCTTGACCTTTACCTTTATCTGACCTTCGTAGGAAAGTTTGTTGACCTTGGCATAGTGCTCATCGTATTTCGGCTTCGAGAGTTCGAAGCTCGTGAAGGAAAGCTCGAATTTCTTTTCCGCGTAGTCGCGGATGGGAGAAAATTCCTTGAGGACTTCGGCGATACCGGTTTCGATGAGCCAATTAAATGACTTGAACTGCGACTCGACCAAGTTCGGCATGACGGTCAGAGCTTTCTTGTAGCGACTGAAGTACTTTTTAGTTATGTGCATGTGGTGGAATATGAAAAAGAAGCGGGATTAATAAAGGCAACCATTGACAACTGTCAAAACCTTATAATCCTTCACATTTCAGCCATAACACAATCGTGCGAAGTTGGTGACTAGACTATCAGATCGCGGAAAAAAGTCAATAGGCACGTGGTCCTTCCCTATCGATCCGTATGTTTACTGTCGTATATTTGATCTTTTTGTTTTTTTCAACCTCCATAACTACCGCCAATCCATTCATCGTTTCTTCGGAAAAATACTGGTCGAAGACGAAGTTACCGAGTGAATAAAATATTTTCTTGTCATTATACTCCTCCGTATCCCCCACAATATGCGGATGTGCTCCGATAACTGCGTCTGCGCCATGATCGATGAACTCATGCGCCCATTTTTGCATATTCTTTGTCGGCGCTTTCTGATATTCGACTCCCCAGTGCGGTGAGACGATGAGGATATCGACTTCCGGACGGAGCTTGTCGATTTCCGCAAGGACTTTATCAAAATTAATGTAGGTAAATTCATGAAATCCGACAAAGCCAACCTTTATTCCATTTTTCTCGATAACAACGCTTAGTTCTTCTTTATTGTTTGGCTCACCGTAGTAAAACATGCCTGCATCTCGTATATACTGTTGAGTCATGTCGATACCCTGTCTGCCAAAATTGAGGGTATGATTGTTAGCAAGTCCTAGAATATCGAAACCGAGATCGGCGAGTCGCGGCGCGAGTGCTGGGTCAAAGGTAAAGGTGAACTCTTGTCGATCGGTCACTGATCTAAACGTTGTAAACGGACCTTCGAGGTTCGCCACAGCGATGTCGGCATCAGAAATGAGGTTTTTTACACCTGCGAAAAAGGTATCGAAGCCAACTTTGTTGATCCTCGCGCGGACATTGCGGTCGAGCATAATGTCACCGACGACGAGGATGGAGACTTTGTTCTGCGGTTCGAAAATTGAGAGGGGTGAAGTAAAGGTCGTCTCGGCGGGAAATGTTGAGGCGTAACGTACGAGAATGGCGAGGACGATAAAGACAGTGTAGAAAATGATTCTCCGAGCTGTTTTACTTATGATTTTGTCTCCATTCATCGATGAGTTTGTGATTACCGGAAAGAAGGACTTTTGGCACGCGATACTTCTTACCCTTATATTCTACCACCTCAGGTCTCGTGTAGACATCAGGGGAAGCGACGCGGGATTCCTCGAGAGAGGCAATGTCACCGAGCACGCCTGACACCTGGCGGGAGATGGAATCAATGAGAATCATCGCTGGCAGCTCGCCTCCTGTGAGTACAAATGGCCCGACGGAAATTTCTTCGACTTTGAATGCTTTTTTTACTCGCGCATCTATCCCCTCGTAGCGACCGCAGATGAAGATGATATCAGTATATGATACGAGAGATTTCGCATGGGAAGTTTCGAATTGTTTTCCTGATGGGGTGAACCAAATTATCTTTACTTTCTTTTTTGCAGACTTCGCGCCGATGGCTTTCGCAATCGCCTTTATAACCGGTAGAGCCTCAATAACCATTCCCGGACCTCCACCATAGGGCTTATCATCTACTCTTCGGTCAGCGTAGCTTGTGCCTTTCGTGAAATCGCGAGGGTTGTAAAATTTCACTTTTATCTTCTTATCTTCAATGGCGCGTTTAAGAATCGACTCGCCGAGGTAGGAGTCGAAGGAGGTGGGAAAGAGGGTGATGATGTGGTAGGTCATTGCATCAGCAAAGTACCACATTTTATCGATTGTTACAAGGGTCAGCCTCTATGCTAGACTAGCCTTAGATTTTACTTGCACACCATGAAAACAAAAACAATTCTCTTTGATTTGGACGGTTGTCTTATCCATAGCTGGCCATTCATTATGGCTTCATTCGACCATGTCCTCTCCCACTTCGGTTTCCCAAAGGATGGACTGGCTCATCCGAAAATGCGGCATTGCACACTACTGCAGGCATACGAGCATCTTGGGCTGAGTCTTCAAGCTGATACAGCCACAAGACTTCATCTCGAATTTCAGAACACGAATACTCATCTGATTCATGCGTTTCCCGCATCAGCATTGGTACTCGAAAATTGCAATTCTCGGTTTCACATTGGCGTTGTGAGCAATCGTCAAAAAAATACGGCTCAACTTCTCCGCCACTGTAATCTATTCGATCATGTCGATCTGATCATTAGCGCTGAAGATGTCTTCCGTTCAAAGCCTCACCCAGAAGGGATATTTCAGGCCATGGAGTATTTCGGCACACACCCGGAACACACAGTCATGGTCGGGGACACACCTCCCGACATTTTGGCCGGGAAAGCTGCGGGCGTCTCTACGATCGCGATCGACGGAAGCGACTGCCTTGAAGAGTTGCGGAAGGCTAAACCAAATTACCTTCTGAGGGACATGAGTGAGCTCATCCCTCTTCTTGATCATATTTGATCATCCTTAACCAAAGATTGCCCGTCGTTCATTCGGCGGGTTTCCCTTTTATCCCTTTTCTCACCTACAAAAAAGTGACGAATTTTTCGTCACTTTTTGCTTAAATCCCCAACCCCGCCATAGCTTCATCCACAGTCTTTGACGCTTTCTCCACCGGCTTCATGCCACCTTCAGGCTCGTTTATTTTCAAATTCACGCGAGAATTGTTTTTCATCCCGACAACACGGAGAAGCGTCCGGATCGCCTTTGCGGTGTTTCCCGAACGGCCGATGACCTTGCCCATATCCGCTGCACCTACCTCGAGGGTCATGAGAACACCCATTTCATCGACAGTACGCACTATTTTTACTTCATTAGGATTGTCTACGAGAGCCTTTACAACATAGTCTAAAAATTGCTGATCTGTTTGCATAATTTCAATCGTTAAGTCTGATAATATCTGGAATACGGAATAATTATACCTTTACTTCAGTTGGCGCAATAGTTGAGTTGTCCACAGGGGGAGCTACTTTCTTCGTCGCCGTCTTCTTTGGCAACGCATTGATTTTTTTACCTGCGATTACCTTCTTTGTGATAAGGAAATTGTGGACAGTATTAGAGAGTTGCGCACCTTTGCTGATCCAATTCTTGATTTCCTCCACCTTGAACTGCTCGAGCTTGTTATCGAGGCGTGGATCATATGAGCCAAGAACCTTGAGATATTTACCGCTCTTCGGGCCATTTTTGGAATCAGTCAAAACAAGCCGGAATGTCGGCTCGTGTGTTCTTCCTACCCGCTGAAGTCGTATCATTAACATGTGGGCATATCCTACCAGACCTACCCAGAAAAGGCAATATAGGCTATAGTATGGGCATGAAAATACCAGAGAAGGTGACCGCAAAGATCACCACGATCAGGAAAGGCATGGGTTTCGTAGTTGACCCGAATGACGAAGAAAACGACATCGTCATAGAATCCGACAAGCTCAACTTTGCCCTCAATGGAGATATTGTTGAAGTTAGTATCATCGCAACAAAGCCGGAAAAATTAGGTAGGGTTGAAAAAGTTGTCGAAAGAAACCGCACAGTATTCGTCGGCACTGTCGAGGAGCGAGAGGGTAAAAAAGGCGTCGTGGCGGATGACAAGAAGATGTATGTTGATTTTATGATTTCTGGTGGGGCAGAGGCTGGCGATAAGGTACAGGTCGAGCTTGGCGAATGGATCGACCCGATGAGGAATCCGCAAGGTAAGATCCTCCGCATCATCGGAAAGAAAGGCAATAATAACGCCGAGATGGAGTCTATCGTGCTCGAGAAAGGATTTGAGACGAGTTTCCCGAAGCATGTTGAAGAGGAAGCGGAGGAAATAGAGAAGAACAAGAAAATTAGTGAAGAAGAAATTGCAAAGCGCCGAGATATCAGAGGAACTCTCACAGTTACCATTGACCCTTTTGACGCGAAGGATTTCGATGATGCGATTTCATTTAAACAACTCGAAAATAATACTTACGAAATTGGCGTGCATATCGCAGATGTCTCGCACTATGTCGTAGAAGGCACCGCTCTCGACGCCGAAGCCCAGAAACGCGGCTGTTCCATCTACCTCGTCGACCGCACTATCCCCATGCTTCCCGAAGTTCTCTCGAATGATGTCTGCTCCCTCAATCCCCACGAAGACAAGCTTTCTTTTTCGGCAATTTTCATTATGAATGACAAGGCCGAGGTGCTCGAGCGATGGTTCGGTCGGACGGTCATGAATTCTGATCATCGATTCACCTACGAGACAGCGCAGGAAACTCTCGATGCGAAAGCAGGAGAATATTTTACAGAGCTTGATGTATTAAATAGGGTTGCAAAAGTATTGCAAAAAGAAAAATTTAGCGCCGGCGCCATAGAATTCGAACAGGAAGAGATAAAATTCAAACTAGATGAGAGTGGCAAGCCGATCGGTGTCTACAAGAAAGCCCGCCTCGACACCCACAAGCTCGTCGAGGAATACATGCTCCTCGCCAACCGCGAAGTGGCAAGGTTCGTCTACGACGCGATAGGAAAAAAGGGTAAAAAAGACACGGGCGCTATCTACCGCATCCACGATATTCCCGACAAGGAGCGCATGATGGATCTCTCGACCTTCGTCAAGGCTCTCGGCTACAATCTAAAAACAAAAGACGGTAATGTCACGGCCCATGATATCAAGAGTCTCTTGAAGCAAGTTGAAGGAACTCCGCATCAAGCCCTTATCTCAACAGCCATGATCCGCTCAATGCAAAAAGCCGTCTATTCGACAAAAAATATCGGCCATTTCGGCCTGGCCTTCGACTACTACACCCACTTTACCTCCCCTATCCGCCGTTATCCCGATCTCCTCGTCCATCGCATCCTCTACAAGCATCTCCACCATATGCCCTTTGGCGACCGCGATATCGTGACCTTCCAGCAGATCGCCGAGAAGTCCACGGCGAGAGAGATCGATGCGGCAGAGGCAGAGCGCGCAAGCAAAAAACTAAAACAAGTCGAGTACATGTCAGATAAAGTTGGCCAGATATTCAATGGAACTATTTCCGGTGTGACCGAGTGGGGTATCTATGTTGAAGAGCTAGAAACTAAATCAGAAGGAATGATCAAGCTCCGCGATCTCGGCAATGATTTCTACTCGTTTGATAAAAAGACATATTCGATTACGGGACAGAAAACAAAGAAAAAGTTTACTCTCGGTGATCCTATTAAATTTAAAGTGGTAGGTGCGGATCTCGATAGGAAGACGCTCGACTTTTTGCCGGCATAAGTTTTGGGTAATGAAAACTCTCGGCTTTTTAGCTCTTGTTCTGGGCATACCTCCTCTCCATCCCTTCCCGCGTAACACTTTCCAATGGAAAGCGTTCACTTTCTTTTGGAAAGTGCCTTGGACTGATATATCAGCACCACTCTGGTATACTAATCCCATCTATGTATTGGAATCTTATGGACAAAGAAAGATTGCTCAAGGCCTTCGAGCTGGCAAACACGCCAGTTCTCTTGGAGAAGTTACTCACAGATCTTTTGACCAAAAAAGAAATTACTTCCCTGGAGAAGAGGCTCCGAGCAGCCTGCATGCTCAAGGAACTCGCAACATACAAACAAATCGAACAGATGACACACTTAAGTTCAAAAACAATCACGTTTCTTTCCAAAAAAATGAGTGACAGAGATAGCGGGCTACAAAAGATCCTAAGAAAATTTACTTCTAAAGAGAAATCATATTGGGAATAAAAAAGCTCGGGAATTGCTGTACTACTTCGCCACCTTGACCGCCTCCTCAAACTGTATAGAGAGCAGTTTTGAAGCCCCGTCAGACCCCATCGTAACCCCATAGAGTACTCCTGCCCGAGACATGGTTTCCCTGTTGTGCGTTATTAAAATAAGTTGGGAATATTTTGAAAGATTGGCGATCATGTCACCATACTTACGCGAGTTTGCTTCATCGAGTGCGGCGTCGGTCTCGTCGAGGATAATAAAGGGTGGAGGATTAACTTGAGAGACAGCAAAAAGCAGAGCGATGGAAGTGAGTGCGCGTTCTCCTCCAGAGAGCATCATAAGGCCCTTTACTTTTTTTCGCGGGAGATTTACATTGATCTCGATTCCCTCTTCGCCTTCCTCTTCTTCGAATTCTTCTTCAACTTCTTCACTTAAAACCGATGATAAGTCCGTATCTGATTTCTTTTTACGCTTCTTCTCACGAATGACCGTGAGCGAAGCCGAACCACCACCAAACATAAGGTTAAAAAATTCTTGGAACTGTGCGTTGATTTTTAGAATTCCTTCCTTGAATTCGACATCGAGCCGTGCGTCGAGTTCAGCAATGAGGTCATGAAGGGACTTGCGGGAATTCTCGAGGTCGGTGAGCTCGCGAGCGAGAAAAACATCGCGGTCTTCGACTTCCTTATGCTCTTTCATGATATCGAGACTGTTACCGGCGCCGGAGTCCTCGATACGGATCTTTATTTTTTCAATTGACCTAAAGCGATCATGTTGAGCGCTCCTCTGCTCCTCACTGAAAACCAACTCTTTGTAATTCATCGCCTCGCGACCGACGAGAACATAGGCCTGTTGGAGCTCCATCTTGAATGCATTTTCTTCAATCGTGTATTTATCCTCCCGCGCCTTGACGCCATTCATCATTCCACGAAGCTCGTTCTGCCGCGCAATAATCCTGAAGACATTTTTCTCAGCATCCCTATTTGAATCCTTTTCTTTCTCAATCCGCTGGCGGAAGGTATTGTATTCGAGAGTCTTCGCAGACTCCTCCCCGTCTACTTTCTTGAGGGAAATTTCGAGATGAGATTTTTTTGCCTGGAGAGTGGCGAGCTCCTTTTGCGTTTCTTCGGCACTCATGGAATGCTCCTTTTCTTTATGAGTAGAGATGAAGCTCTTGAGAAGATTTTTTATTTCTATAATACTCTCGAGGAGGCTGGCCTTCTCTACGATCTCCTCGACATCCTTGAGATAGACAGTTTTAAATTCATCACGAGCATGCTTCTCCTTTTCCCGCGCGAGAGCACGTTCAGCGGCGCTGATTTCTCCTTCTATCTTTCCCGCATCACGAACAAGGGCGTCTTTTTCCATGCGGATCTTGTGGAGCGCAGACTCGAGGGCGATGAGCTCGTCGCTTTTGGCATCGCGACCTTTCGACTGTTCGAGAATTCGGCGAGCTTCGGCAATCTCACGCTCGAGCTCTACCAACTCCTTGGTCAAAGGGCCTTTTTCATGGTCAATCGCATTCTTTTCTGACTTTAGATACGCTTCTTCTCTGTTGAAATATTCTTTGTAGAGTTTCTCGAGCTCAGCGCGCATCTCCTGGACTTTCTCGACTTTCTCAACTTGCTTCTTGAGAAATTTGAGATGCGGTGCAATCTCGCGACGGAGACTCTCGACAGACTTCATATTCTCTTCGGTTTTGAGAAGCTTGCGCTGACTCTCTGATTTTTTGTATTGATAAATTTTAAGACCAAGGGCGTCCTCGATCATCTCGCGCCTCTCACGGATATTAGCATTGAGGATTCGATCAGCCTCACCCTGAGAAATGATGTGGTGACCCGATGCGCCGATATGCGCCCCAGAGAGGAGCTCGACGATATCCCTGAGACGGACAGGACTGCCGTTGACGAGGTACTCATTGCTATTATCGCGCGAGACGACGCGCTCGAGTGTAACTTCAGGAAAATCGAGGTTCAAAACCTTTTTTGAATTATCGAAGACTACCTTGACGCTCGCCCTGTTGAGCTTTCCGGTACCCTCACTACCGCCATTGAAAATGAGATCTTCACCACGCTTCCCGCGCATCGACTTTATCGATTGCTCGCCAAGCACAAAACGGAAGGCTTCCGCGACATTGCTTTTGCCCGAGCCGTTCGGTCCGACGATTGATGAAATAGGTGAAGTGAAATCAAGCCGCGCCTTTTTGGCAAACGACTTGAAGCCGGTAATCTCCAAAGATTTGAGATACATGCTGTTTATTTTATCATAGAAACAAAAAAGAGCCTCGCAAGGCTCCTACCACCCTTTCACTTCAAGCGCCTTTTCGGCGGCTTTTTGTTCGGCCTCTTGTTTCGAAAGACCTGTGCCAGTCGCGATCTGGATATCTCCGATGAAGACTCCGAGGGTAAACATTTTATTGTGATCTGGCCCCGTCTCATTCATCGTTTTGTAGGAAGGTGTCTGACCGCTTTCTTCCTGCGCGCGCTCCTGGAAGCGACTCTTTGCATCGAGCCAGAGTTTATGCTCGACTATCTCATCAATATCTATGACCTCGAGAAGATTGGTGGAGATGAAATTGGCGGCACCGTCATAGCCCTGATCGAGATAAATGGCGCCAATGATAGCCTCGACAGAGTCCGCCATGATGATGGAGCGGGCGCGACCAGTGTCCTTTGACTCGCCGTGAGACATGAGGAGGTAGTCGTTGACGCCCAAGGCCGTGGCGACCTTGGCGAGCGAATGCGTGTTGACGAGCGCTGAGCGATACGAGGTTAGCGCGCCTTCGTCTTTATCTGTATATTTCCTGTATAAATAACTGGTGATGACGAGTTCGAGTACCGCGTCGCCGAGGAATTCGAGGCGTTCATTATGTTCGAGAGCTTCACCTTTTAATCCTTTGTTCTCATTGAGAAAAGACCTGTGCGTGCAGGCCTGCTTCAAAAGGTTGATGTCGTTGAACTCAACCTTCATTTTTTCTGCAAATTCTTTGAAATTAGGTTTTGAGGTGGACATTTATTTTTCTTTCGTCAAAAGGGTAATAGACTTCGTAACTATTGGCAAAATATCATCATAGAAATTGAGTTCAAGGATGTCAGCGAGGCGGAACCATTTACCATCGTCGAGACCGGGCTTGTCTGCAAGCTTTATTGTATCAAATTGTGATTCAGCGAGAAAATAGTGTACTTGTTTGCGGATCTTGCCGAGCTCGGGATCACTCGCGACATATTCGTTGCTACCGAGGTCCTCCTTTATAGTGACATCAAGTCCCATTTCTTCTTTTACTTTCGCAACCGTGCCTTTTTTAATATCAACATCCTGCGGAATCTTCCCTTTTGAAAGAGTCCAATGGCCGAAAATATCGTGGACAAAGGCGAGGTAAATCTCACCATTTTTTTCACCCTTCTCCGCCTTCTTGATCGCATAGACGACGGCACCGCCGAGATTCTGGATGGGCATTTGGTCAAAAGGGATGTCCTCAATTTTCTTTTTTTTCTTGGTCACGGCGTCCTTGCCCGGCTCGCCGAGCTCCTTGTAGACGGAGCCGAGAACGCCGTTCACGAACTTCCCGCTGTTCTCTCCGCCGAAAGTCTTTGCGAGCTCGATGGCTTCGTTGATGGCAACCTTGGCAGGGACCTCTGCGCGATCGGAAAAGAGAAGCTCAAAGAGCCCCATGCGGAGGACATTGCGGTCGACGATGGAGATCTTGTCGATCGGCCAGTCGGGAGCCGCTTTCTCGATGATGCTGTCGAGGTCGGACTGCTTGGCGAGAACATTCGTCATGAGATTTTCGACAAAGGTCACATCGCTCATGCCCGGCGCGAATTCCTTTGCATTGCGGACGATAATAGGGGCGGCCTCCTTCTCCTTTTGGCCTCGAAAGTCCCACTCGAAGAGTGACTGGAGGACTACGGAGCGTGAGAGGTGTCTATTTGCCATGGTTTTTTTATTTCTCGAACATTTTTATTTATTTTTTGAAGAACTTTTTGTGAACTCTACTCGGTGAGGACTGAACTATCTTTTACTCATTTCGGCTTCCCGTGCTTTGACCTTTTTAGCTTTCTTTGCAATGACGGCTGTCATGTCGACTACCTTTTTACCTCGATACATTCCACAAGTGGTGCAGAGTGTGTGGCGGAGGTGCATCGAAGCGCAGTTCGGGCATTTCGAAAGGCGCACATCGTCGAGGGCGTGATGTGATCTGCGGTTGTCTCGGTGGGCTCGTGTGGCCCGCATTCGGTTTACCATAGTGGCTATATACTAGCGTAAAGGGGGGATTTTTGC
>CAYGGI010000024.1:0-11265 GCA_964349525.1 uncultured Candidatus Saccharibacteria bacterium | reverse complement strand
TCAATGGATAGGACACTCCCCTGCGAAGGGAGAAATGCAGGTTCGATTCCTGCCAGGAGCACATTTATAAAAATCCAGCTTTATGCTGGGTTTTTATAAATGCTAGACAGCCTGAAAGGAATCGAACGGTCGGAGCGAATAGGCAATAGGAGGAACGCGAGCACTTTCCTCCGGAAAGTGACTCGTGACCGATTCCCATGGACACATCAAACAAAAGAAACTTTAAGCTTTGCGCCGAGAGCCTCCGCCACCCGTTTAAGAAATTTAATTGAAGGATTATAGTTCCCCGCCTCGAGGCGAGAAATTGTGGCCTGCCCGCTTCCAATCTTCTTGGCAAGTTGTCTTTGGGTCATGTCTTTCTCGATGCGTTTCTTGAGAATGTCATTGATGATTTGAAATTCAACTTCAAGGGCATCCCAAGCCTTGCGGAACTTTGGACTTTTCATACTCTCCCTGTGCCAATCTTCGTGGGTAATAAATTTTAAGTTCGGATTTAACATGTCATAACTATATATGATATAAGTCATATTTGCAAGCGATTGAATTTCATTTTTATCGTGTTCATCTCCTGTAGGGAAATTTGTTCCGTTTTCTTTTCAAAACCATAAAAAACAATGGCAGTATCGTTGGAAAATGTATACATGAGTCTAATATTATGAATTCCTCCAATACGCAACTCGAATATGCCTGGTAAAATATTTTTACTGTATGGCATCCTCAATCGGTAACCGAAACGGGTAAGCATATCGGTAAATCGCTGTACCCTGCTCATGGTGTCTTCCCCTAATTCGGTCACAAAATCTTTAACTTCTTTTAAAATTATTACTTCCATGCTCTCAGCATACACACCCGAGATAAAATTTCGATAAAATAAAGTTAAAATTTCGATAAAATTTCGGCAAAAAGACCAGTACACAACAAAAAATCCCCTTGTGACAAGAGGACTTTCTACTGTGTAATGCTATAAATCAGCTTACCCTAGTTTCTTGATCGCCTTCATGATGCGAGACTTGTAGCGAGCGGCGGCGTTGGCCTTTATATACTTTCTTTTTGCCCCTTTATCGAGAGCCTTGTAGAGAGCGGGTACGAGAGCCTTGGCTTCGGCAACCTTTTTCTCGAGGACGAGCTTGCGGAACTTCTTGAGAGGAACGTCAATAGCCGCCTTGGTGCGGATGTTATGAACTCTCTTGCGATCGCTTGCTCTCAGGGCTTTCTTGGCTGATGTGGTTATCGGCATATGTTTGTAGTCTCAAATTAGCATACGGCTTTAAAAAACGCAACTTTTTGGGAGCTAATATGATATTATAGCCCTATGATATCCCGACTTACTGGCTCCATCGTACACAGCGATCTGAAATCCATTGTCCTTGATGTACATGGCGTGGGTTACAAGGTAGCCGTCTCCGCCGACATCTTTACCAAGCTCGAAAAGGATGCGCCTGTGACCCTATGGACATACCTCGCCGTGCGGGAAAATGCCCTTGACCTCTACGGCTTCCTTTCCCTCGCCGAGCTCAATTTTTTCGAACTCCTCATCACCATCTCGGGCATCGGGCCAAAAACTGCCATGGGAATCCTCAATGTCGCTTCCGTTTATTCACTCGAGACTGCTATCCATACCGGCGATACTTCGCATCTGACGAAAATTTCGGGTATAGGTAAAAAAGTTGCCGAGAAAATAGTCCTTGAATTAAAAGGTAAAATTGGGGAGACGACACATACTCCAGAACAAACACAAACGATGAAAAATGATTCCGACGTTCTCGAAGCCCTCAAATCACTCGGCTACAGCCCGGCGGAAACCCGCGATGTCATAAAGAAACTGCCTAAAACTCTCACAAAGACGAACGACAAAATCCGCGAAGCGCTCAAAATCCTCGGCACATAATAGTGCTTAGATCGTCCTTACCGAATACCTACTATTAAGCATCTCCCGCGTCTTTTCCCCCACCACATTATTTTCCCCCTTTATTCCATATTTTTTCTGGAAAGCTTCGAGAGCTCCGAGCGTGCAAGGACCAATTCTCCCACTTCGAGGACAGTCATTCTTCGTCCTGCCATTTCCCGGATAGAGACCATCGAGAAGGAGCGCGCTCTGGAGAGCGAGAACATCATCGGTTGAACCCTTCGTCGACGATAACTCATTCTTCCAGACATGCGGCAACATGAGTGTGTCGTAGGCAAGCGAAACATCGTTGCCACTGCCGAAGAAGTCCTGGAGTCCGAGGTAGGTCTGGAAAGCCAGATCCTTGAGCGTCCGTGATCTGACATCGTTATTGGTGAACTGTAGTTCATAGATATATCCGTATTCGATGAGCATGCTTGCCGAGTTTGTTGTGTTGAATGCTCCAATAGCGATAAGGTCGGGTTCTTCTATTATTCCCTCGTCTTCCGCGGGAAGATTACTGACGGCATTATACTTCGAAAGGCGTTTGAAAATAGTTTCGGCAACAGCTTTTGTTGTAGGGCTATTGGCATACTGTTTCTCGGGAACATAGACAGCGAAGCCTGTGTGCTTCCCCGGTTGCGAGATATTCTTGCGAGGATAATCATTGAAATGAACATGGATGGCTATATCAACAGCATTTTCATTTTCCCATTTGTTGATACCGTAGAGCCGCAGAGCCACATCGGGTCGGGCTTTGTTGTGAGCGACGCTTCCAACAACCTTGGTGGTTTTTCCTGTACTTACGGAATGAAGTGTTGCTTGTCTATTATCTTTTGCAAAGGTAATGATACTATCCCACTGTGTTTTGAAATATGCGAGTAAAGTAGGATTCCACTGTTTTTCATCGCGAGCAATCATAACATCGTAGCGACCGTTATTTCGCAAAAATTCGACGAGATTTTTCGCAAGTTCGACATTCATATCCCTCTCATTGAGACCGCCAAAGGATGTTCCTCCGTAGTCAGGCTCATGACCGGGAACTATGAGCACGCGGACTTTCTTTTCTGATTTGTTTGCTTCCGAAGCTGTATATTTCGTACGGAGATCGCTCACAGTTACAGGATCATGGAGAAGAACTGCAGCGATATTATCTGTCGCGCGTGAGAAGATGTTGCCGATGTAAGCAAAACCTCCGCCAACATATTCGTATGCGGTATCGATATAGTAGAAAGCCTGCGGATAGCGAAAAGTTGCCCAGAATGTGAAGATTGTTGCGGTAACAATGATAGTAATGAAAATATTCTTCATGTATGATATAAGAATTGTATGCCAGAATTGCCAGAAGTCCAAACGACCGCCGCGGGGCTCAATAAAATAATCGAGGGAATTTCGCCAAAACCTTCTATTGTAGATGTGTGGACGGATTACAAAAGTCCCTATTTCAAGGGTTCAGGGACGATCAAAGACCCTGCATATTTTACCCGTTTTAAAAAAGAGGTGAAGGGAAAAACCATCACCCACGTCACCCGCCGGGCAAAAAATGTCCTCATTCACCTCGCGGGAAATCTCACCATTCTCGTTCACATGAAGATGACCGGGCACCTCCTTTACGGCGACTACGACCGGAGCGATCTCTTCAACCGCTTTATCCACCTCATCTTCTACCTTTCAAATGGGAAAAACATCGAACTCTGCGATGCCCGAAAATTCGCAAAGGTCACGCTCGTGAAAACCGGCGAAATGCATCTCTCGGAACATCTCGAAAACCTCGGACCAGAACCGCTCGAAAAAGCATTTACGTTTTCTGTATTTAAAAACAGAATAACTCTCGGAAAAAGTAAGAAAATCAAACCAGTACTCACTGACCAGGTCATTATCGCCGGTATTGGAAATATTTACGCTGATGAAAGTCTCTGGCTAGCTGGCATTCATCCGGAGGAAATCGTCGAGAATATACCAGCGGAAAAACTCAAAAAACTTTTTTCAGCCATAAAAACTCTCCTCGCGCGCGGTATAGACTTTGGCGGAGATTCAATGTCCGACTATCGCAACATTCATGGCAAGCCAGGAAAGTTCCAGGAACAGCATCAGGCGTATCGAAAGACGGGAAAGAAATGTTCGAAAAAAGGATGTCGGGGCTTCATCACCCGCATCGTTGTGGCAGGACGCGGAACGCATTTTTGCCCGATTCATCAGGCACTAGAGAAAAGAAAATAATGCAATCCCTGTCGCCACTGCCACATTGAGAGATTCTTTCATGCCTCTCATCGGGATTTCAAGAATTCGGTCGCATTCCGCGAGAAGCTCCTTCGGCACCCCATTGACCTCATTTCCCAAGATCAATAGACTCTTCTTCCCCATTTTTACTTTCCTATAGTCCACAGACTTTTCATCTTGCTCGAGCGCGTATATTTTATATTTTTCTTTTTTTAATTTTGAAAGCAACTCGCCGATATCTTTTACATGTTCCCACTCGACGCTTTTCTCAGCATCGAGAGAGACTTTTGCAATATCCGCGCGAGACCGACCAAAGCGGTCAATGGGTGCTGGAGTCTCGCCACATACATAAATCTTTGAAACGCCGGCGGCATCGGCAGTACGAAAAATAGACCCGACATTATGGGCGCTGCGGATATTATGGAGAGCGAGGCAGAGGTGCCTACTGGTTTTTCTGGACTGTGCTATCATATATGCACTATATATCAATTTAATTAAACATCAACATGCTTTCACTTTTTCCCACACTTCTCGCCTACGAACAAGTCGCCCCGTTCCTCCTCCGCGTCACCCTCGGAATCGTCTTTCTTTTCTGGTCATATAGGACATGCAAAGGTAGCAAGAAACCGCAGATGACGGCTCTGGCTATTCTCGATTTCGTCGTCGGCGCTCTCCTCGTGATCGGCCTCTACGTCCAGCTCGCCGCACTCGTCGCGAGTCTCATGCTCGTCATCGGAATTGGCAGGAAAATAAAGTCGAAATCCTTTTTCACCGATGGGGTCAACTACTACTTTATCCTTCTCGTCATTTCCCTTTCCCTTCTCGTTATGGGTTCAGGCATCTACTCTTTTGACCTTCCTCTTTAGTATGGTATAGTCTTGCGCAGTGTCCCCATATATGCGCCTATAGCTCAGTTGGTAGAGCATCTCCCTTTTAAGGAGTGGGTCGTTGGTTCGATTCCAACTAGGCGCACCACGACAAAATAAGCAGTTATGTATTTATAAGTTCCATCATTGACTCTGCAAGCGAGGAGAGATAAAAATGCGAGAGCTCCCGAAGCTTAACGCTGAACTCCAAAGACGCAAGACAGTCTGTCGAGAGATATGCGTGCTCGAATGGTTAGCTGGTATCACTACCCCGCCATCCAAGATTCCTCGGAAATTCCGTGTTCTTTTAGAACACTATGGTCACTAAAGAAAATGGCTCCGGGGAAAATTCCTCGGAGCCATTTTGTAAAACAAATAGGACTTTTTTCACCTTACTCTTCCCCTTCTTCCTCTTCTAACACCGGCATGTAACGCTGGTGTTTATGGAGTAAGAAGTGTATTCGAGTGACGAGACGCGCAATAGGTTCTCGCGCCCACCGCTCCCACCATGTCATCCGATGAAATGGAGCGCCGAAAAACTCGGCCGTCCATCTGAAAGGGTGCGTGCGATCCCAAATAATCTTAACCCTTTTGATGTGAGCAGGGTCGCTTACGAAACTTATATGCGCGAGTTCGTATCCGAGTCCCTTTACCATCTCGTAGGTATTCAAGATGTCGTTCTTCGTCCCATGTCCGAGCGGTTTTGAGACCACTTCCACTCCTGCCATTTCTGGACAAGCACGAAGGTATTTCCCCATCATCTCCCCGAGAGTAAGACCGAAGGAAGGATCGAGTGGAGAGATTTCCGGTTTCAAGTCTTGAGGAAAGACAGCGATGAGATTCTCACCCCTCTCCTCCTTCTTTCTGATCCAGCCAGCACCGACATTCATCTCCGCCCAGAGGATACGAGCGCGGGAACCGATGGCGCCTGAACCCATGTCGCCATCACCGAGAATGTAGCCGTATGGTTGGACGGCTAAGATGTTTCCGATTTTGGGTTTCTCCCTGACGACGTGCATCAGTACCCCCTTTCTGTGTTGAGGTTAAAGTTTTTAGGTTGTTGAGCTTTTCCTCGACTACCATATCATACTTGGACAAAAAGAAAACCTGTACCGAACAGAGTTTTCTCTGAAGGAACAGGTTTTAAAACCTAAACTTATTGCGCTCGATGGCGCTTGATCACAGCACTGTGCTGACTCGAAGATCCTCGAGTCCGTAGTTGATAGTATGCGCCGCTGGATCTGCGGAACTCGTGCCGTAGTGGATGGCGGTGATGGAGAATGTCCTGGGAACTACGCCACTACTTGGCTGATTCCCCATGAGTCCATAATATATGAACGTCCTTGAACTCCCTGCCGGCACCACATGACTATCGACAGAATCTCCCGCAACTACATCTGGTAGTTCTGCCCTAATAAGAAATCCCGCCGGCGCTTCGCCGATGTATCCTGTCGTCGTTGTCGTCAAAGCAACTCCGATGTGTTTGCTCATGTAGAGGGTGTTGTCCCCCGCAGTCACCGTAAAGGCGAACTGGAATGATTGGGCAACTATGGTGTTTGTGGCGATGAGAGCGTCATCAACTTTCGCCGAGAGGTTGCTCAAGACGGCTTGCGCGCTCGAGAAGGTCACAGTGCTTCCCTGAACGATCGTCGAGACGACATCGATAGGTTGGAAGTTGCTATCTTCAACTTCGGGATTATTGGCAAGCGCCGATGAGGTGCTCGTGACCAAACTCACGTAAGCTTTATCTCCGGTGAGTGTCCCGTTCACGTCTTGGTTTATTTGCCCATAGACGCTCATGGTCACGGTCTGACTAGCAAGCAATAATGCTCCCAGGTTGCTAAATGTCGCATACCCACTATTATCCGATGTAGACATGATGGCATCGGCAGAGTAGGTGTTACCATTCACTTTGATCTTCACATCGCTGAACAAAGCAGGAACGCTCGTGTTCTCGACATGAAGACGAAGGACGACTTGACGGAGTATCCCTGCCACATTCTGTGACCTGATGTCGAACATCGCCAGCAACACATTATCCGTCTGTGCCGCCTGCGATATCTTAACAACTCGAGGCGGGGGTGAATTTTCGTCGAGAGTGATGATCACTTGGCCGTTACTCACAGCAGTGTACTCGACAAGCTGCGCATTTGTATCCATCGATGTCTCGGATATCCCGCCGCTATCAGTCGCACGCGTTTGGATTTGCGTGATGCTGATAGTCGTCGAGACTTGATCGGAAACTGGACGCATACCAAGACGGACCACGATACCCCGTTCGCTTGCGCGTGGAATGAGGTCGTCTACAGGAAGGCTCAAGCGGTAGCTCGAACCCACACTCAATTCGGTGAAGTCACTCGCGTTCAAGTTTTCCTTGTGCGCGATGACCGTCGTTCCGTCAAGGATCGTAATGGTATCGACATAGAGCCAGAGGCGCTTGTCGAAATCCAAAGAAACCTTGTTGAGACGTATGTCTGAAGGACCGCTCTGCATGGTGCAGTGTAGGACTTCGCCTTCCTGCCCTTTTCCCAAGACAACACCGCCCGAAGGGATGGTCTTGAGGGAAAGAGCCGGAGTTGGGCCAAGGGACGTGATTTTGTAGAACACGATATCCTCGTCGATGTTGTGCGTGAAGCTGTAGTCTCCCGTCTCGTTTCCGCGAATGATCACAGAATCGCCAGGTTCCCACAGCCCGAGATTTTCTGTTCCATACAATTTATATTCCGTCCAAGGTGTCCCCTTGAACGAGATGGTGCTCACGTTGCCGACCCTTTTGAGATCGAGCCGAACCCCCTGCGCCATGCCGGTCGAAACCGAGAGGAGCAAAAGGACGAGGAAACTGATGACTGTGCGAAGGACCGTATTGCTGCTGTGTTTGCTTGTTTTTATACTTACTTTCCGGCCTATTTAAGGCCTGATTTAGTTGTTAATTTGCTTCAAAACCGTAGGAAACCGCTAGTACGCACACTATCATATTTCTGTCATAATGTCAAGATAAGTCCCTCCACTCCCGTCTCGAGTTCATGCGCTCCCCTTCGCGCATCGTGGTAGACGGTAACGAGCCTTTCAGCCAGATTTTGCAACTCTACTTTACTATACGCGCCAGGATATCCGGCGAGGAGCATCGTCTTTACTTTCCAGAACATCATGCCGTGGAGAGCCTCCGGCGCTTCCCCTTTATCAATGGCTTTCCGATAAAGCATCCATGCGTTTTTCCGATCACGATTGCCGAGAGCGTCGGCGAGGGCAAAGGCGTTGTATTCAGGTTTTGCAGCCTTTTCCGCAAGGTCGAGGTGGACGGTCTTTTCCGCTTTCTTTTCGATCTTCGTCGCGGTTGCTTTGTCTATTTTTCCTTCGCAGATAATGAAAATATTTTCCGACTCGGCAATCTCTTTTATTTTATCTAAAAATTGTTCTTTGATTTCTTTTTTTTCACAGAGGCGGTCGAGCAACACGATGCTCTTACTCACGAAGAGTCCTTGGCCTCCGATGTACTGATCGAGAGTATTCGAATCGAAATGTTCTGCGTCTATTTTAATAAAAGAAGCATCGGGCTTTTTCTTGCGCAGTGACTCGGCGAGTTCGTGAGACTTGACTCGCGCTTTTTCTATATCAGTGCCGTGGTAAAAATAAATCATATTTTATTTTTTCCTTACTTCAACTCCCCCCAATTTTTTCCTATGGCGGCATTCGCCGCACACACTACCCCCTTTATATCCTTCGGATCAATCACTTCTTCCATTATCTTCTTAACCTCCGGTATTATCTTGTCGGCAAGCTCGGTGCGGATTTCAAGTACCACTTCATCATGCACCTGCAGTATTAAAAAGACATCCTTCTCTAATTTATTTTTAACAATATAGTCATCGACTTTCTTCATAGCAATCTTCACAATATCAGCACAGGTTCCCTGGAACGGCGCATTCACAGCCATTCTCTCGGCCATAGCCTTTATGAATTGAATCCGCGAATTGATTCCCTCGAAATATCTGCGTCGTCCAAAGAAAGTTTCTGTGTAGCCTTTTCTCGCCGCTTCGGCCTTTATCTCTCCGAGGTACGCCGCGAGTCCGGAAAACTTTTTAAAATAATTATTATAGAATTCCTGAGCGTCGGCGCGGGCGGTGCCCTGCCCGAGATTCTGCTTTAGGGCATTCACCCCCATGCCGTAGAGAATGCCGAAGTTAATGACCTTTGCCTTTCTGCGCATTTCCCTGTCGACTTTCTCGAGGGGGACTTCGAAGACCTCGGAGGCTACGGCTGTGTGGACGTCAATATTCTGACGGAAAATCTCGATGAGTTTCTCGTCGCCAGACATGAATGCCGCGATGCGAAGCTCGATCTGCGAATAGTCAAATGAGGCGAGGACGAATCCCTTTTCAGCGATGAAGGCCTTGCGGATGACTCGGCCGAGATCAGTCTTTATCGGAATATTCTGGAGAGCAGGCTCCGTCGTCGCCATGCGCCCTGTCGCCGCGCCGGTCTGGATAAAGCGTGTGTGGACGCGTCCGCCCGAATCCGCCCATGTCGGCAGAGAGTCAATATATGTCGAGAGAAGTTTCGAAAGTTCGCGATAGTCGAGGATGAGTGGTACGATCGGATGCGACTCTCGCAGTTTCTCGAGTTCGGACTCGCGGGTCGAGCGGGCGCCTCCCTCGGTTTTCTTTAGCCCCTTTGCAGTCAGGGCGAGCTTGTCAAAAAGTATATCCCCAAGCTGTTTCGGCGAAGCAATATTGAATTCTCCTCCGGCATGCTCCCAGATTTTCTTCTCGAGTTTCGCAAGCTCGGCATGGTAGGTCTTCCCGAGCTCTCGCAAAAAGTCGATATCGATCTTGACCCCCTTATCTTCCATTTTTTTCAAAACAGGAATGAGCGGGAGTTCGATATCATCATAGACTTTTCGGAGATCGCGTTTGTCGAGCTCGGAAAAAATGATCTCGCTCGCCTTGGCAAAATCCTGCGTATTCGTAAATTCAAAAATTTCCTCGAGAGTCGGGTCTGCCCTGTTGGAATCGATGAGCCAGAGGGCGAGGGCAGTCTTCTTTAATTCTGCCGCATCGACGCTTGCGAGTAATGTCTGCTGTTTTTCTAGTTTTTCTTGCTTCTCCTTTTTCTTATCGATTTTTTCTGACTTGTCCCCGCTCACGCTCCCCTTCCCTGCGAGCACAGATTTCAACCGCACCCCGAGCGTGCGAAAGTCAAGCTCGTTAAAAAGAGTTGTGACCTTCTCTACATCTACACCTGCTTTGAATTCTTTTTCAGGTAAAGTGAAATCAATCGGCGCGTCACGGCGGATGGTGGCGAGCATCTTGCTGAATTCGGCTTCTTCTTTGCCATTTTTCAGAAGTTCAATAATGCGCGGAGAAATTCCGGCTTTTTTAAATTTCGGATATTCTCCTGCGACTTCTTTTTTATTCTCCAGAGCCTTGTAAATCCCCTCGATACTGCCGAACTCTGTAATGAGTATCGTCGCAGTCTTTTCCCCTATTCCCGCGATGCCGATAATGTTATCGGAAGGATCGCCACGGAGGCCTTTGTAATCAGGTAGAAGTGTTGGACCGAAGCCGAATCTTTCTTTGACGGCTTTTTCGTCATACATAATAGTGTCGTTGATTCCTTTTTTTAAAGTATAGACGAGGACTTTTTTACCCTGCACCAATTGCAAAGTATCCATATCGCCGGATGCCACCACGACTTCAACATCTTTCGTATCCTTCATTTTTTCGACGATCGTCCCGAGCATATCATCCGCCTCGAAGCCGGGCTTGTCGTAGATCGGAATATCGAAGGCCTTGAAAATATCCCGGGACCGTTCGAGCTGTTGCGATAGTGCATCGTCGGTTTTCTTGCGCTGGGCTTTGTAGCCTTTGTAGGCTTCATGACGATAGGTCGGTCCGGGAAGGTCGTAGCAGGCGACGATGTAGTCGGGCTTGAGGTCCTCAATTATTTTCAGAAGCATGGCAACGAGCCCGTAGAGCGCGCCAGTCGGCTCGCCTTTCTTCGAGGCAAAATCCGGCAGGGCGTGATACGCCCGATGAAGGATCGCGTGGGAGTCGAGAAGGATGAGGCGCTTCATACCACTATTGTACCTGAAAAAAATAATTATTGTTATTTTGTTCTATTCTCCATTATCTGCTAAAATGCAGAGATGATTAATGAGGAAAAAGTTCCGGATATTAGACATTTTAGAGAATATAGATCAAGACTCGGCTTTAACAATCAATTTGAAGCTAAAGAATTTTTTGGTGGAAAAGATATTATTCCTAATATTGATTTTGACTATCTTAAAAATCTTAA
>CAYGGI010000023.1:0-11999 GCA_964349525.1 uncultured Candidatus Saccharibacteria bacterium | reverse complement strand
CGACCACATCGGGGGTATTCCCTATGTCATGGGTCGCATCGGCAACCCACCGCTCTACACCCGCATGCTCACCTCGGTCATGATCAAGAAGCGTCAGGAAGAATTCCTCCAGGCACCACCTCTCGATCTGAAAATAGTTGAGAAGGACGAAACGATCCGCATTGGCGGGCTAAAGATCAAGTTCTTCGCTGTGACGCACACTATTCCCGACGCCATGGGAATCATCATTGAAACTCCCCTCGGATCCATCGTCCATACCGGAGACCTCAAGCTCGACCATGTGAACGGCATACCGACCGAGGAAGAAGAGGCTGAATACGACCGCGCTTTCAAGGGCGAGAAAGTCCTCCTCCTCATGGCGGACTCGACGAACGTCGAGAACCCCGGCTTCTCTATTCCCGAAAAAGTTGTCCACAAAAATATCGAGGAGATAATTAAAAATACCAAAGGCCGACTTATTATCGCAACCTTCGCTTCCCTCCTCGAACGTATGTTGAAAATAATCGACTTTGCGGAAAAGTATGGCAAGAAAGTCGTCATCGAAGGGCGTAGCATGAAGACGAACATTGAGATCTGCCGCAACCTCGGACTTCTCAAGCCGAAGCCTGACACCATCATAACCGTCGAGCAGATGGTCCAGTATCCGCCGGAGCGCATGATCATCATGGCCACGGGAGCTCAGGGCGACGAGTTTGCAGCCATGATGCGCATCTCGAACAAGACGCATAAATATGTAAAGATTACGAAGCGCGACACCATCCTCCTTTCCTCATCCATCGTGCCGGGCAATGAACGTGCCGTTCAGAAGCTCAAGGACAACCTCTCTCGCCAGGGCGCCCACATCATCCACTACCGCATCGCCGACGTACACTCTTCTGGACACGCCAACCGCGACGAAACAGCCTGGATCCATCGCAAAATCAATCCGAAATTCTTCATGCCTGTCCACGGCTACCACTACATGCTCCGCGTTCATGGCGAGATTGCAAAAGAGACAAACGGTCTGACCGAAGACCAAGTCATCATTCCCGACAACGGCTCGATCGTCGAGATTCAGCAGGGTGGGGAAAAGATTGTTAAATTAAAAGAGAAGGCGCCGTCAGGAATTGTCATGGTGGACGGATTCTCTGTCGGAGACATTCAGGATGTTGTTATCCGCGACCGCCAGATGCTCGCTCAGGATGGGATCTTCATCGTCTTTGCAATCCTCAACGCCGAGAATGGCAAGCTCAAGAAATCTCCGGATATTATTTCCCGCGGTTTCGTCTATCTCCGCGAGTCCCAGGATCTTCTTCACCAAGCCCGCATTATTATTAAAAATACCGTGGAAGAATCTACACGCGGAATGAATCCGATCAATATCGACTACGTCAAGACGAATATCACCGACAACATCAGCAAGTTCCTTTTGCAAAAGACGGCAAAGAGACCAATAGTTATCCCTGTACTTCTCACGATTTAAAAGAATCCCTGATATAATAGAGCGATGCGACATCATGGAGCTCTTCCGAAAAGTCATGTGATCTATACGATTGCCGTCATTGGCTTTATCTATACACTCCACCTCGTCCTGCCGATATATTCTGCTTCCAGTTTCCTGAATCTCTATAATTCCGAAAAGGCAGTCGGGGTCATCTATATGCTCGGAGCCACAGCGACCATCCTTGGCTTCCTCATTACCCCGTTTTTCATCCGGAAAATCGGCAACTATTCGACAAGTCTCTGGCTTATCCTCATACAGGGCGGGCTCATCTATGGCATCTTCACGACGACAGATCCCCTGTTTATTGCGATCTTCTTCATCCTGCAGACAGCAGTCGTCGCCCTCATCGCATTCTGTCTCGACATCTTCCTCGAAGTCTACTCGAACTCTGCACATGTCGGAGCCATCCGTGGTGTCTATCTGACGACTATCAACAGCGCTTGGCTCATCGCCCCGCTTGTCGGCACCATGATCATAGGAACAACGGACGACTACCGCGGTGTCTACGTCGCCGCGTTTCTTATCCTCTTTCCCTTGCTCTACCTCGTCTACAAGAACTTTCCGCACTTCAAGGATCCGCACTATCGCCACCCCTCTCTTTTTCACACCATTTCACATCTCCTGAAAGACAAGGATCATTCCTGCCTTTTCATCGTCAATATTATCCTGCAGGTATTCTACGCATGGATGACTGTCTACAGCCCCATCTACCTCCACACCGTCATCGGACTTTCATGGGAAGAGATCGGGGTTGTCTTGACTATCATGCTTATCCCCTTTGTCGCGCTCGAATGGCCTCTCGGCAAGCTTGCGGATAAAAAATATGGGGAAAAGGAAATCATGATCATCGGACTTGCCCTTCTCGGACTTTCGACCATGGGTCTCGCCGCAATTATTTCTAAAAATGTTTTCGTCTGGGCGCTCGCGCTTTTCATGACCCGCGTTGGCGCAGCATCGGTTGAGATCATGATCGAGACCTATTTCTTCAAGACGGTGAATGCTAAAGACCCGAGCACGCTCGGCTTCTTCCGCATCACTCGTTCTGTTTCTTTTTTCATCGCGCCACTCATCACCGGTGTCGTCTTTATGTTCACGAGCGATCAGTCGTATCTCTTTATCACACTCGGGTTACTCTGCTTGGTCGCGATTATCCCCGCGTGGAGGATGAGAGATACGGGGTAAGTATTTTCCCTATCGCCTCGCGATCTGAATCAGCAAAAATTTCCCCGTCGAGATCCATCGTTGGAGTTTTGGTTTGTCCTGATTTTGCTACAAGCTCATCGAAATAGGCTTTGTTGCCCGTCACTTCCCTTTCCTCAAATTTCACTTTTTTCTCGGCAAAAAGATCGAGAACTCCGCGGCACCACGGACAACCGGTTTTCGTATAGAGGATGATGGACATGGGGGAAGTATAACATATTTTAAGAAAAGTTGATTTCGTTTTTAAATTAAGCTATACTTTACTCAGTTCCTGCCTCAAGCAATCGGTATAAGTTCGAAAAGGAGTTACCGGCCCATTCTCGGAAACGAGGGTGGGCTGAGGCCATTATAGGGGAATATATGAAGTCACTACCCATGTCTTTACCCTATAATTAAACTGTAGATCAATAATTGATTTTTGATTATTCTCCTTATTTACCAAGATAATACGATCGGGAATTATGTCGATTATTTCTCCATTTTCTATACTTTCTGAAAGATTTTCAATAGCTTCCGGATGCTTCTCGACTATTTTGGCTAGACCGTACCCCTTTTCTCCGCCTTTACCCCAGATTATATCGATATCTCCTATCTTCGGGTGATAGATGGCATCTTTAACCTCACCTCCTCTTTGCAAAATGAGGAATTCTATAGCTTCTTTACCTTTTATACCCTCATAAATCGGTCCGAACTCTCCTACTCCTATATGTCTTGGTGTATTCATTATTTTGTTTGTTAAGTGAATAATCCATCCACCATAACAAAGAGAGATAAAATCCTGATAAAATAAAAATAAAATTTCGATAAAATTTGAGTTACACAATAGAATGTTGCTCTAAGTCAATAGGCTCCGAGGCATTTTTCGTATATAATTCTCCTGCTATGAAAATAAAATTAATTCACGCACGCGAGATTATCGATTCACGCGGAAACCCGACGGTAGAGGTTGATGTGATACTGAAAGACGGCTCTTTTGGTCGTGCAGCGGTGCCTTCTGGAGCTTCTACAGGCTCGCACGAGGCGGTAGAACTTCGTGACGGGGAGAAACGCTATGGTGGAAAAGGCGTACATAAAGCGGTCAAAAATGTGAATGTGGCGATTGCCAAGGCACTCGTGGGAAAAGAATGGAATCAGCGTACTCTCGATGAAAAAATGATTGATCTCGATGGTACGATGAACAAAGGCAAGCTCGGAGCTAACGCCATTCTCGGTGTCTCAATGGCTTTCGCCAAAGCCACAGCGATGAGCTCGAAAATTCCACTCTACAAATATTTTAATAAAATTTCAAAGACCAAGTCATCAATCCAGCTTCCTATACCAATGATGAACATCCTGAATGGAGGCAAGCATGCGGAAAACTCGACCGACTTCCAGGAATTCATGATCATGCCGGTCGGGGCGAAGAGTTTCAAGGAAGCGCTCCGCATGGGCGCGGAAATATTCCACGCGCTCAAGAAAATTCTACATGATAGAGGTCTCGCGACAACCGTCGGAGACGAGGGGGGCTTTGCACCATCTCTGCCGTCGAACGAAGCCGCCATCGAGGTAATCCTCGAAGCGATCACGAAAGCCGGATATGTTGCGGGTAAAGACATCATGCTCGCCCTCGACGTCGCGGCAACCGAGCTCTACAAGGATGGCAAGTATCATTTAACCCGCGAAAACCGCGTACTCACATCAGAAGAAATGGTGGCCTTCTACGCCGACTGGTGTTCCCGCTACCCTATTGCCTCGATCGAAGACGGGCTTGCGGAGGATGATTGGGCAGGATATGAGCTCATGACGAAGAAGCTTGGCAATAAAGTCCAGATCGTCGGAGATGATCTTTTTGTGACAAATATAAATAGATTAAAAATGGGAATTGAAAAAGGAGTCGGAAATTCCATTCTCATTAAATTAAATCAGATCGGTACCGTTTCAGAGACGATTGACGCCGTAAATATGGCAAGTAAGGCCGGGTATACTTCTATCATCTCGCATCGTTCGGGGGAGACGGAAGATACGACGATTGCGGATTTTGTAGTCGGAATGGGAACGGGGCAAATTAAAACGGGTTCGCTTTCGCGCACGGATCGTGTTGCGAAATACAATCAGCTTTTGAGACTTGAGGAAGAGCTTGGCAAGAAGGCGGTATATCGAGGGAAGAAGGTTCTGGGTTAAAATAAAAATTGTGCGAGCTGAGAGCTATTCCACATATCGCTTCCCCACCGCCTTGAGATTATCATCAAGTTCATAGACGAGCGGTGTCCCAGTCTTAATCTCCAAACCAACAATATCGTCGTCACTTATCCCTTCGATATGTTTAATGAGCGCGCGGAGGCTGTTGCCACTCGCCGCGATTATGACTTTTTTTCCTTCTTTGATCTGCGGCACGATATCATTTTCCCAGTACGGCAGGACGCGCGCAATGGTATCTTTCAAGGATTCTCCGCAGGGCAAATCTTTTTTATCAATATCACAATACTTTTCGTTATTACATGGATGTCGTGGATCGTCTTCTCCGAGTTGTGGTGGTCGCTCGTCGAAGCTTCGTCGCCACTTCTGCACCTGTTCCGGACTCGTAGCCTTGGCCGCGTCCTCATGCCTTTGACCTTGGAGGGCGCCATAGTGGCGTTCGTTGAGCCTCCAGGTGAACTGTATCGGCAATTTTTCCATACCCAATTCATGAAGCACGATGTTGAGAGTCTCTACCGATCTCGTGAGAACCGAGCAGAATGCTATATCAAAATTAAATCCTGATTTCTTGAGATTTTGTCCGGCACTTTTTGCCTCTGCGATTCCCTGTTCAGTCAGATCGACATCTGTCCAGCCACAGAACATCTTTTTCTGGTTATATGTTGTCTGGCCATGTCGCAATAGAACGAGTGTATACATATTAATTATTGTTTTTTAATAAAGAAGGCGCCGAAATATCTTACCACAAGTATCGATCCTGTTGCTAGGAACACCCCGAGCGCCCAGCCGGCGACAACATCGGAAGCCCAGTGGACGTTGAGCGCCACGCGACTTATACCGATGAGCGCCACGGCGAGCACGCAGAGTACAATGGCAATCTCCCTCTTGATTATCGAGTGAATATGCGGAACCGAAACGTAAACCAGCGCTACAAAGAAAGCCGCGGCAAGACTCGCATGACCGCTCGGGAAGCTCGGGTCTGAAAGTGTCACAAGAGCATCATGGGGACGCGCGCGCATGAATAATTCTTTCATAAAGATCACGACGGCCGCGGTCGAGAGAGTCGAAAGAAACATAATCGCCGCTCTCCTCCATTTTTTGCGCACGAGGAAAACCAGACCAAGTCCGAGCCCAAGGATGAGCATGAACATCATGCCGCCACCAGTGCTTATCCGCAGAGCTATATGAGCAATGAGAGGCGTGACGTGTTCGACCATGAAAATATTCGCGGCGATGTCGAAATTCGACATAAATGAATGGAGCGAAAAACTGTCCTGAATCGTCTTTGCGAGAGCCCAGAGCGAGACGACATTGAGTCCGAGGACAAAGAGTTCGTATTTTTTAAAGATGTGGAAGCGAGTATTGGCGAGGTGGAAGCCCCAGATGATGAGGATGATAGCTACGAGTGCCGCCACCATGAGCTTGCCAAAGAATTGCGCGGCGACATGGTAGCTGGCGCCAAAGATATAACCGACAAGAACGGAGGAAGAAATCCAGAGAATGCCGCCGATAATGTTGTAGATCCAGAATGTGCGGATATTGACTCCTTGCGCTCCAACGAGGAACGGGGTCAGGGGTCGAGTGAGAGGACTAAACTTCCCCAAGATAATAGTTTTGCCGGTGTGAGCATCGATCATGTTTTTGGTCTTTTCTATCGTCTTGTCGATGTATTCTTTTTTTACCAAAAATATTTTTCCGAGGAGATAGAGGATGTCGTACCCGTAGCGCCTCCCGAGAAGGAAACCGATAATGTCGCCGACAATGACGGCGTTAATCCCTGCGAAGAGCACTGCCCCGAGATTGAGAACCTGGAGTTTCACCAGGAATCCCGCGGCAATAATCACGATATGACCCGGCACAAAGGAGCCGACAACAGGGAGCGCTTCGAAGAGAAGAATGACGCTCAGAACCCAATACCCTCCCTGGGAGACAAGGCCAATGAATATCTCCGAAAAATTCGATAGAGAATGGAGAATGTACTGCATATCTTATGTGGTCAGTATAGCACAAGTACCCCCTGTGGTATACTTTGAGCCATGAAGATGCTTATCATCGAAGACGATCCGGATATCAGGGAATTCGTCAAAATAGGCTTCGAAGCCGAGGGATACGCGGTGGATACGGCTTCCGACGGCCAACAGGGGTCCTTTATGGCGAGAACCAACGCCTACGGCATTATTGTCCTTGACTATTCCCTGCCATCGAAGAATGGTTTCGAGATCTGCGACGAAATCCGCGGAACAGGATCCTCGGTTCCCATTGTATTTCTCTCCGTCATCGGAGACACTAAAAAGAAAATAGAGGCTTTCAATAAAGGTGCTGATGATTACATTACGAAGCCTTTTCATTTCGATGAACTGCGAGCCCGGGTCAAAGCCCTCTTGCGACGGCCACAGACAATCGAGAATCCTGTGATCAAAGTTGGAGAAATGACCATCGACACGGAGAAGCGCATAGCGTACAGAGACGGTATCGCCATCCAACTCACCAAGAAAGAATACGGTCTGCTCGAATACCTCATGCGAAATCCTGACATCGCCCTCTCGCGGAGTATGATCATGGAACATGTCTGGAATGCGGAAAGTGATCCTTTTTCGAACACCATCGAAGCCCATGTCCTCAATCTTCGCAAGAAAATAGGTGGACCGGGCAAAAAAGATATTATCATAAGCGTTCCCGGACGAGGATACATGATTGAGACATGACAGATTTATTCACCTTTTCTCCCATAATCCTCCTTATCATCGGTCTTTTCCTATTGGCAGGTAGAGAAATTAAAAGATCTCTTGAACAGAGCAGAACTGCGACGAAACTATTGACCCATGATCGCAATGCCCTCCAGGCACAACTCGACAAGAGCACCGAGGCTCTCCAGGAAAGCGAGCTCGCTCGCAGGAACGAGTTGGCGCGAGCAGCGGAGTTCGGGCGACTGGCGCAGGGAATTTTCCATGACCTTATCACTCCCCTGACGTCCATTATCCTTCACACAGAACAGTTGAAAAATGACCCGATGACGCACAAACATCTCGAGAAAACGGTCGAGGCGGGCAACCGAATGGCGCGGTATATTCAGGACATACGGGCAACGCTCTCTCGCGAGGAATCCGAGCGCGTATGCTATCTACACGAAGAGCTTGATAATGTCCTTCATCTCTTTGCGCATAGAGTAAAAGAAGTCGGCATCGAGATAACCGTGAACTCCGTGCCTACAGACGCCTGGCATGGCAACCCCATCAAACTCCGACAACTCTTTTCAAACCTTGTCTCGAACGCCATCGACTCTTTTGAAAACAAGACGGGGAAAAAGAACATTGAAATAGTGATCAAACAAAGCTCGACAGAAACTGTCATAGAAATTCGTGATACTGGCTCCGGCATCTCACCGGAAAATATGAAAAAAATATTCGATCCATTCTTCACGACGAAATCCTTCGACAAAGGCACCGGCATCGGCCTCGCCACAGTGAAATCCATCGTTGAAAACGATATGCGAGGAACAATAGAAGTTGTGAGCACGGAAGGAAAAGGAACAACAGTTAGGATACGATATACAGATCCTGTCGCATCTCCCCCACTCCCACACACTCCGCTTCGCCACGAATAATTTTCTCGAAAGGTCGACACGCGTAGCATCCTTCCTCGCCACGTGGACAGAGGAATATGCCTTGCGCTCGAGCATCGCTCACCTTCTTTGCAACGGCAAAAACTTTTTCAAAGGATTCTTTCTCGTTGGGCAAAGCGACTTCGATCGGAGCGTCGTCCTTGTCGAAATACCAGTAGCTCGCGCCACTGACTTTTCTTTTCTGAAGATTTTTCAAGAGGAGTTGGTAAATGGGAAGCTGGAGTGATTCCTCTTTTTCCTCGTGTTTTCCCGTCTTGAAATCAAGGATATGAATGCTGTCATCCTCGGGCTTGTAGATGAGCCAGTCGATCTTACCACAGAGAATAATGTTGTCGGTGTCGGATAAAAAGAAATTCGGAGGCATGTCGTTCTGGCCATTTTTTACCTTAACTGTTTTGTGTAAAAGGGGTTCGGGATGATGAGCGACGCGCGCAATCATCTCTCGGGCTCTTTCTTTCATTTCTTTTTCTTCTGTTTCCGAGGTAAAGCCGCCCTTCTTTCCACTGACTCTCTTCCAGGCATTCTCAAGCGCTCCGAGAAGCGACTCCTTCGTAATTTTTTCGAGGCGGTCTTCTACTTTGAAATCCGCTAGGCCTTCAACAACCTCGTGTACCGCGCTCCCGAGCGAGAGGGCTGGACTGACGATATTTATTTTTCTCCCTGTCTTTGGATTTTTATATACATTATGGAGATAATAAGCGCGCGGACATTTCAAAAAGTCCCCCATCGAGGAATGAGAAACCCAGACAGCGCTGTACTTATCGCGAATCGACATATCTTATTTTTTCTTATTACTTATTCTCCACAACTGTAACCTTGTTCATGACGATCTTCTCGAGAGGTCGATCCTGCGGAGGACCGCTCGTTTTCGAAGTCGCAATCGCGTCGACGATTTCCATGCCCTTTATGACCTTGCCGAAAATCGTGTATTTGTGAGGAAGAGGATAGTCTCCGTGGAGGATAAAGAACTGACTGCCGTTCGTGTTTTCGCCGGCATTCGCCATGGCGACGACGCCTCTCTTGTAGCCTTCTTTGTACGAATCCGTTGCTGGATTGAGCTCGTCTTCAAACTGGTAGCCCGGACCTCCACTGCCCGTGCCTGTCGGATCTCCGCCCTGAATCATGAAGTCCTTGATAACTCGGTGAAAGATGACGCCATTGTAGAAGCCTTTGTTTGCAAGGTCGACAAAATTCTTTGCAGTCTTTGGCGCGTCTTGATCGTAGGTTTCAAAAATGATGGTGCCTTTGTTTGTTTCAATAGTGACAGTATGCATAAGATTTTTTAATGATTGAGTTGGTAAAGTTTCTGCGGGTGCGGCAGGCGCTGGCTGGGTTGAGACGGGGACCTCCGGAGTCGCAACTGCCGGCGTCTCTACAGTCTCGGTCCTATTTGACCAGAAATAATACCCGAGTCCGAGCACGATGACGGCGATGATAAGGGTAACGTAGACTGATGTGGGGATTTTGTCTTCTTCCATAATTATTTGTATTAAATAGTATTTACAGATTATATATCACTTTTGCCGTTTCAACCACTTTTTTGACGGCGAGGTCGATAGGTAGTTTAAGAGTCGCCCCCGCGGCGGCTTTGTGGCCACCACCTCCGAGGGCTACGGCGAGCTTGGAAACATCAAATTTACCAACATCTCGAGTGCGTAAACTCATCTTACACATGTTGGGTTCCGTTTCAACGAGACAGATAGCAACATTCCAGCCAACGACTGACTTTAGTATATTCGCGATATAACCCTCACTTATAGCATCCGCAGAAAAGTTTTTATCCGCGAGATCTTTCTGTGAAATTGCCGAGATGGCGAGATTATCATTATAGAATGTCTTTATGGAATTAAGGGCGAGGGCTTGCGCATATAAAGACTCTTTATCCTGACTATTCTCCATGGTAAAAATAATTTTGTGATAGTCGGGGACAATTTTAGCTAGGTCAGAAGCCGTCTGCAATACCCTGTAGTCAGTCGGTGGAAATCTAAATCCCCCAGTATCCGTGTACATTCCGATGAATAAATTGGAGGCAATTTCCGGAGTTACCTGTACATTCCATTCTGTGAATAATCTTGAGAGAATAAAGGTGACCGAAGGCGATGAAGTATCTACAAGATTCATATCTGCAAATGATTTGTTTGAAGCGTGATGATCTATGGCAATGGTTTTAATAGGTAAAGGAAAAGTTAGAGTATTAATTTTTGAAATCATTTCAGGAGAACCGGAGTCGAGGATAATAAATAGGTCAAATTCCTTGAGATCAATTTCAAAAAAGTTCTTCGACACTATTTCCCCGGCTCCGGGAAAATGCATAAAGGCTTCTGGAATCTCCGAATCCCCGCGAATAGCTGTGACTTTTTTGCCGAGCTGTTCGAGCGCGAATTTCATAGCTAAAACTGACCCGACACTATCCGGATCGGGTGAAGGGTGGCAATGCAAAAGGACATGCTTTGCCTTCTGTATTTCCTCGAGAATCTGCTCTGCAATAGTCATACCCCTATACTATCAGACTTGCTGGGTAGAGCCAAACATAAAAAATATTTTGCGAACAGGGATCTTGCGCATCGAATTTATAAATGCTAGGAATGAGGCAACAACGGCGAGACTGGCAATGGTCTGGACGATGACACGGGAATGGAGAAGTGAAGAAAAAGCATAGGCAAACCTCTCAGACCAGTCTACATGAGCCATAGTATTGGCAAAGATGTCCCCGATTGAGACCACAATGCTCAAAGAAGAAAGTAGCACAATACCGAGGAGACCGCTCGCGAGGGGGGACGCCGCGAGTGCGCGCACTCCCCGCACGGTCTTTACCCGTAGCATTATTTCACATTTTGACGGTGATTCATTGTTCATAGTTGTGTTGGATGTTTGCGATAGAATATTTTAAATTTAACTCCTTCAATTTATCTTTTGCCCGAGAAATGCGCGTTCTAACAACGCCGTGGGAAACACCTTCTATCCGCGCGATCTCCTTTTCCGATTTATGATCAAAGACGTAGAGTTCGAGCGTCCTTTTGAGCAACACCGGCAGTTTAGAAATGAGCGAGAGGAGGTAGTCCTTGTTGATTCCATACTCGCGCAGTTCCTTTACCGAAAAGTCCTCGATCTCGCCCGTCACCTCGGGGTCGAGGGTAAAGGTCATGCGCTTCTTGTTCTTCGAATATATAGTATAGCAGACGCGGACGAGGATAGCGTAGGCCCACGAGGAGAACTTTGTCCCCTCTTTTTTCGCATATTTAGGCGCATGGACATACATCCTGACGAAGGTCTCCTGGACCGCGTCCTCAGCATCATCGAATCCGACGATACGCCTAGCGGCACTACGGAAGGCTGCCTCGTAGCGCTCTACGAGCACTTCGAAGGCCTGCGGTTCAGCGAGCGACTTTGCGAGTATTATTTCATCGGGTAAGGTCTTGTAGTCCATACACCTATTATAACCTAGGCGGAAGAAGAAATGTTACAAGCAGGATCTAGGATTCTGTGGTGTAATGTTAGTACAATAATCGGGAGCCGTTG
>CAYGGI010000022.1:0-12163 GCA_964349525.1 uncultured Candidatus Saccharibacteria bacterium | reverse complement strand
GGTTCACCTCTGCACTCTCCTGAGTTTTCATAGTGTTCCCCTGTGTTTCCGTCCCCTTCCATAGCACAATTCCCCGCTTCCAAGCGGGAAACAATGAGTCTGTCAAAGGACTTTTGGGCATACGCCCTGTTTTTTGAGACTGGCTAGGATACTAGCATATCCTTGACATCTTGTCAAGATGTAGATTTTATGTGCAGATTACATATGAATACGAAAAACCGCCCCGCAGTGTGCACCGCGAGGCGTGTTTTATCCGGCTTTCTTGTCTATTATTTGCCAAACAGGTATCCGATGAGGAGTATGAGTAGGGTCATCGCTAATCCCACAATCCGACCAATGCGCGGTTCTGTTGGAGCCTCAAACTCATAGTCGGGACCATCGCTCCAGACGTCACGACTTTCAGTTTCGGTTTTCATGGTTCCCCCACGTGTTGCGTCCTTCCTACGAAGGACTGGTTATTGTGACTAGCATAAAGAGTATCATATTTCGACAGACCTGTCGATGTGGGGTACAATACCTTTATTCACACCCTATGAAAAACTGGCTGAAAATTCTCGTGCGCAATGTTCGGGCATTCGATTTCCATGCCCCGGATTCACTTATAAAAATAAATATCTCGAGAGCTTCCCTTCTCCACAATCTCGATGAATTCAAGAAAGCCTATCCGGGAAAAAACATCGCTCCAGTTCTCAAGAGTAACGCCTACGGTCACGGACTCCTCGAGGTAGCGCAGGTTATAAAAGACCGGGTGGATTTTTTCATCATTGACTCGTATTTCGAAGCGCAGAAGCTCCGCGCTGATGGAATTACAAATCCCCTCCTTATCATGGGCTATGTCAGACCTGAGTGCATGAACGGCGCAAGGCTAAAGAATGTTTCCTACGCCATCACATCACTCGAAATGCTCCAGGGTATTACGGCGCGGGTGAAAATCCATTTGAAAATTGACACAGGCATGCATCGACAGGGAATCCTGCCGGAGGAACTCGCAGAAGCGCTAGGGTATATTAAAAATCACCAGAATATCATACCTGAAGGGCTTTGCTCGCACCTCGCTGACGCTGATGGGACTCACCGCCAGTTTACTGAGAAACAGATCGCTCTCTGGAATGGGATTGTGAAAAAAACCACAGCTCTTTTTCCAAGTATTAAATACACACACTTGAGTAACACCTTTGGGCATGCTTTCTCGGACATGATACTCGCCAATACCTCGCGGCTCGGTATCGGTCTCTATGGTCTCGCGAATATGTCTGAGCTCGATCTCTGGCCAGTCCTCGAAATGAAGACGATACTCACGGGAATAAAGAAAATTAAGAAGGGAGATGCTGTGGGATACAACAACACCTTTGTTGCAGAAAAAGCTATGATCATAGCCACCATCCCTCTCGGATATCATGAGGGTCTCGACAGGAATCTATCGAATAAAGGATTCGTGAAAATTAAAGATATCTTCTGCCCCATCATCGGGAGGATCAGTATGAATATCACGACGATAGATGTCAGCCGTGTGGACAACGCGCGAGTGGGTGATGAGGTGCAGGTTATTAGTACGGAGAAAAGCGATTTTAATTCAATTGAATCACTAGCGAAAATTAGTTCAAGAATTACTTACGAAATACCAGTAAGGATTCCAGCGGAGATCAGGAGAATGGTAGTCTAGTGACAATATTATTAGAAGCAAGTTCCGGCGATGGCGATCCACTGGATAGCGGTGTCTTGTTGAGCAGCCACCCAGAAGCCACTTGACGTAACTGCGGAACTTTTATCGTCAGGCTGTGCTAGATATGCAAAGGCTGTTGTAATACCTGTTTCTGAGGCATCTGCAGTTACTGTAACATTTGGAGTTGATGAGAAAGGCTTGGGGAAAGTTATTTGCTGTTTTGCATCTCTTTTAAAACCAGTCTTCCTCCCATGCTGTATCTCGCATCCGCCGAGGGCGCTTCCCCATTTTACTTTTCCTGTGGTATCAGCGGCGACGAGAGCTTGGCCGATAACTGTTGGGAGAATGGTGGTCTTTACAATCAAATCTTTTGTCGTAAGCGTATTATTTGCCTCTAGATCAGTTGCGGTAATTTTTGCAGTCTTGGTCTGAGGAAGACCTCCGACATTGATCGGCGCGTCGACGTTACAATTTGGAGGCTCACAGCCTGGCGCTGTCCATGTTCCCGCCGCGTAGACATACCCCACACCGAGGACGAGAGCAAGTCCTAAAATTATTCCTTTTGCGTTATTGATTATATTGGTTTTCATAGTGCCCTTTATTATACTACGAAAGAAGAAGACATGGAAATGAAGATGGGGATAACCCTTGAAGGTACTCCTGAAAGGAGCAATCCTCGCATGATGATAACTATTTTGTGCGCCAGGAGGGACTCGAACCCCCGAAGCCCGAAGGCGCGACGTTTACAGCGTCGAGAAATTGCCGCTATTCGACTGGCGCATACATTATCTACTTTGTCAAATAAAAGTTCCTTCACTGGACAAATATTTGGACTTATATGAGTCTATCAGTTTTTTGATTTCTAGCAAGAGCTTCTTGTCATGGTAACGAATGTGAATAAGTCCATATTTCATCTTCCGTCCTCCAACCCTGAAATCTGTTCTGACATAAGGTTTAATAAATTGAGTTTTTTCGATTTTTGTACAATTACTCCAAAAGTCAATTAACTCTCTCACATTCTGATCAGAATAACAATACAAAAGAACGCGAAATTTACTTTTATCCAAATCAAAAGTATTTCTTAAAAATATCAAGAAAAGCAGAATCATGCTTGGGTCACTGTTTGTAAAGTCTACTTGTTTCGCTGGGTTTACCTCATCACCTTTATATCCTTCACCCCAATACAACATGGCACCAAGAGCTTTTAATTCTTCAGTGTATTGATTGGCTTTTTTGTATTTAAAAGATGGAACCTTTCTTTCAAATCGTAATCGTTGCTCTTCAATACGAGTACGACATATGAGTTTATTCTTGCGCATGAAGTATGCGACGCAATCTATGGAGACACCACAAGCCTCTCCTATGGTTCTCATACTGTACTTTTCTTTATAATAAAGTCTTTTGACTTTTTCTAATTGTGATTGAGGAAGAGTGGCCATGCAATAATTTTACAGCTACTAATTTCTTAAGTCAATGGGATAAGTACTATTAACTCCTACTGTATATATAAAACCGCTAATGTGGATGTGGAAGTCTCTCCAACACTACTAAAAAGTGACGAAAAATTCGTCACTTTTTGTACAAAGGCGTTTATATAAAAGAGAAACCCGCCAGCGAACTGAAGCTGGGGAGCTTCCTGTTCGGGCGGGCGGGGTTATTTCTTGAGCGCAAGAACCAAGGTTCCACTCAATGCCAAACCGAAGCCAATGAGCGTATTAATCGACATACTTTTTGTAGAAATGGCTTGATAGATTGCAGGTACCATCACCTGCATGACGACTTGCAAGACAACGAGTGTCGCAAGGTCGATTTTTCCTGGTTGAGAGAAGGCCGCGGTATAACAGAGGGTGCCAACTGCACCAATAATACCAGCAAGGACTGCCCTTCTCATGAATATGGGGTGCGTTGGATCGGACTGAAAAACCATTTGCGCGACAAATCCAGCAAACGCCACACAACTACCAAAAACGACTGCAGCCATATAGCCGTTGAATCCGCTTTTGTTCATGATAAGAGGCCACACCCCGAAGAGGGCACCGGCCACGAGGGTTAAGAGAATCGGTTTGTTCATAGGTAAAAAGGACTTTGGGTTTAACCAAACTTACCATAGAACCAGATATCTGTCAATATCTCGCCTCCACCCCCTTTTCCATCCCCTTCATCATGAGCGAGCTTTCACTTCTTCGTCTATTTTTTACATCGAAAGTAAACTCCTGTGCCTCTCCCTCTTTCACTTCCTTTCCTTCTTTACCATTTCCCTTCTTCATCCCCACCACAATAGTCCCGCCCTTTGCCACACCTCGCGAAATCATGAGACCAGCGACGGGATTCAAGATCTTGTTCTGAATAAGACGCTTCAGAGGTCGTGCACCATAGTGCGGATTGTAACCCTCTTTTGCGAGATAGGAGAGGACTTCTGGCGTGACGGTCAGATAAATATCTTTTGCGCGGAGGCGTTCGACGACGATGTCAACTTGGATCTTTACAATCTTTTCTATCGACTCGCGGGCGAGGATATCAAAGAGGACAATATCGTCAACACGGTTGAGGAACTCCGGTCGGAAATAGTCCTTGAGAGAGCTCATGACTTTAACCTTTGCTTCATCGTAATTATTTTTCTCGAGAGCATCAACCGCCACCTCTTTTGCAAATCCGATTTTCTCCATCTTTTCTATATATTGCGCGCCGATATTCGAAGTCATAATGATGACGGTATTTTTAAAGTTAACAGTGCGACCCTTGGAATCGGTCAGGCGACCATTATCGAGGACCTGCAAAAGTATGTTGAAAACTTCTGGATGCGCCTTTTCTATTTCATCAAAAAGGATGACGGAGTACGGACGATGACGGACCATCTCGGTGAGATTGCCACCTTCCTCATGACCGACATAGCCCGGCGGCGCACCGATGAGCTTTGATACGGAATGTTTCTCCATGAATTCTGACATGTCGACGCGGAGGAGGGCTTTGTCATCGTTAAAGAGGAATTCGGCGAGAGCCTTTGTGAGCTCGGTCTTGCCCACTCCTGTCGGACCGAGGAAAATGAAGGAACCGATGGGACGGTTCGGGTCGGCGATGCCGGCACGAGAACGCTTGATAGTATCAGAAATTTTCTTGACGGCCTGATCCTGCCCGACAATGCGCTGTTTGAGTACATCTTCCATACGAGCAAGCTTCTGGATTTCTTCTTCCATCATGCGCGACACAGGAATACCCGTCCAACGAGAAACGACATCGGCGATATCCTGTTCAGTGATTTCTTCTTTGAGAATCCTGCGCGAGGATTGAAGTTTTTTGAGCCTCTTGCTTTTATTCTCGAGATCGCGCTCGAGCTCGGGAATTTTTCCATAGCGAATCTCCGCGGCCTTCGAGAGATCGGCGGTGACTTCGGCGGCTTCGGCCTCGAGACGGAGAGTCTCGAGATCTTTCTTTATTTTTTTAATATCAGTGATGGTGTCTTTTTCATTTTTCCACTTGAGCTCGAGCTCGGAGGTCGACTCGCGGAGATCGGCAATTTCTTTTTCTATAGTTGCCGTGCGAGCGCGGGCAATTTTGTTCATCTCTTTCTTGAGAGCTTCGCGCTCGATCTCGAGACGCATGATTTTGCGACGGGTGATTTCGAGTGCCGGTGGCATATTTTCAAGAGAAATTTTCAAAGCCGAAGCAGCCTCGTCAATCAGATCAACAGTTTTGTCAGGTAAAAATCTATCGGAAATATATCGACTCGAGAGGTTGACGGCGGCGAGAATAGCGTCGTCGGTGATATGAACTCCGTGATAAAGCTCATATTTCTCCTTGAGACCGCGGAGGATTGCCACGGCGTCCTCGATCGAAGGCTCGAGAACATGCACCGGCTGGAATCTGCGGGTCAGAGCTGGATCTTTTTCAATATGCTTCTGGTATTCCTTGAGCGTCGTTGCCCCGATAGCCCGGAGTTCACCACGGGAAAGGGCGGGCTTCAACATATTCGAAGCATCCATCGATCCCTCCGACGCACCAGCGCCGACAAGCGTGTGGATTTCGTCAATGAAAAGAATTATTTTGCCATCGGATCTCTCGATTTCCTTTAAAATATTTTTGAGACGTTCCTCGAATTCCCCGCGATACTTCGTTCCCGCGATGAGCGAGCCGAGATCGAGCGAAATGAGTTCTTTGTCCTTGAGAGATTCTGGAACATCGCCCTGGGCCATGCGGAGAGCGAGACCTTCGACGATGGCCGTCTTCCCCACTCCGGCTTCACCGATGAGTATTGGATTATTTTTCGTCCGCCGAGAAAGAATCTGTATGATGCGGAGGATTTCACTATCACGACCGATGACGGGGTCAAGTTTGTTTTCTTTTGCGAGCTTTGTGAGGCTTCTTGCATACTTTGATAGTGTGCGCATTTTCTTTGGCTTATCATCTCCAGTATCTGGTGAAGTCTTGAGGTCTTGGATGACACCGAGAACCGCCTCGCGAGTGATTTTAAATCGGGAAAAGATTTCTCGCGCCTGACTCTGCACATCGAAACATCCGACAAAGAGGTGCTCGGTTGAAATAAATTCATCCTTTAATGTCTGCGCGACCTTGCCAGCGTGTTCAATAATAGAAGCGAGTTCGGGAGTTAGGTAAATCTGATATGAAGGAGAAAGGACGCGGGATATTTCCGGAGCTTCGATGTTTTCGAGAATAACATCGGTCAGGAGCATCGTATCGATCTCGAGCTTGTCGAGGATAGAGGCGACCATACTCTCCTCCTGTAGGATAAGGGCGCAGAGGAGGTGCATGGGGTTCACATGGTTCTGCCCGCGCTCGATAGCCAGCTCATGCGAGCGGCGGAGGGCCTCCTTGGCCTTTGTGGTGAAGTTCGTAAGGGGGGGCATAGCACTATAGTAATGAGAAAACAGCGCACTGTCAATCATCATGTCTAGACAACTCGTACTTAAACCATCATTATCTCGAAATCATGGGTATATTTTGTTTAAAGATACTTAAAGGATAAAAGGATTTTTCCGAGAGAAGTGAAGAAGTCTTGATTCCGAGAACATCTCCGTCTACGGTGATGAGCAGACTGCCGGGAAGTATGTTTTTCGAAGAAATCGAAGTCTCTATCATGTCCTCCGCACGTATCGCGATCTTGCTGACAAGTCCCTCGTCGAGAGTGGCCACGCTGTTTCCACCCAAGACCAGTACCGCGTCTCCAAGCTTGAGAGAAGTAGTGTTACGGAAATCGGTAATCGGATGGAAAGAATATTCTCGCGGGGCAATAGCGGCGACAAAGGCGATATCTCCTAGAATTTGCGACTGGAGGACCTGCACCGGAAATTCCTTGCCATCGGAAAAAACTGCGACAATATCGCTCGGAGTTGTGCTTGATGCAATGCTTGCTTTGTCAGTCACGATAACACCCTCTTTCGAAAGAATGAGACCCAGCCCGAGATTTTCTCCATTCCCGCTCCTCGACTTGAGCCGCACTATGCTTTCTGAAACTTTTTCTACGGTTTGAGCGATGGTGTCCTGGACATTGACGACGGCTGCAGTGTTCGAATTTTGCGAGGTAGTTGCGTTGTTGACAGAGACGACTTTTTCGATCGTTCTCTCGACAACGCGGTTGATGGTCTGCGTCACACCGACAGGTGCCTGATTCATGAGCGAGACCGCAACAATTCCCGTGGCGATCGATGTCACGAAACTTACGAAAAGTGTGAGGAGTACGATTTGTTGTTTCGTGAGATGTTCCATGCACTAATTATATGTGCTTGAGAGAATTTTAGCAATTACTTTCGCAGCTTTTTTCACATCACTTTTCGAAGTCGTGCGTCCAAAGGAGAACCTAACCGAGTTTTTCGAGTTTGCCCCGATCGCGCGAAGCACATACGACTCGTCTTCGTCATGGAGACAAGCGCTCTTTGTCGAGCATTCGATTCCCTTGGCGTCGAGTTGCAATATGAAAAACTCATTGTCAATGTTTGGTATTGAAATATTTAATATATTCGATACAGAATTTTCCAGACTTCCATTTATTTTAATATCTGAATTTATTTTAATCAATTCGTTCCAGAAAAATTCTTTTAACTCAACCATTTTCTTTACCTCTATATCTCGCATCTTGTCAGCTACCTCAAGAGCAGTCGCAAAGCCCATTATCCCCGGCACATTCTCTGTCCCCGCTCGTTCTATTTCGACCGTCCCTCTTTTTATATACAGCATTCCCATTCCTCTTGGTCCATACATTTTGCTCCCATCGAGAGTCATGAAATCTACACCGAGTTTTTCCACATGCAATGGTAGGTACATCGCCTGGCTCGCATCAGTATGGAAAAAGATTTTAGTATTGAATTTCTTGCCGGCATCCCGCACGATTTTTGCGATTTCAGAAATGGGTTCCACCGTGCCGATTTCATTATTGACCATCATAACGGAGACGAGGGCAGTTTCCGTAGTGATGGCTTTCTCTAATTCTTTGAGATTAATTATTCCATTTTCATGTACCGAAACCTTAACAATATTTCCACAATTGATAATAGAAGAATGCTCGATAGCACTTACAATAATTTTCTTGCCCTGAAATTTCTTAAAGACGAGATGATTGGATTCTGTGCCACCTGAGGTAAAAATGATTTCATCAGGATGGGCATGGAGAAATCTCGCGATTCTTTCCCGCGCTTCCGTCACAGCTTTTTTCGCCGCTACGCCAGAAGCATAAAGCGCTGAAGGATTCATATAGTCCTCGGTTTCATATTTCTTCATTTCCTTCTTGACCCTCTTGTCGATCGGGGTCAGAGAGGCGTAGTCGAGGTAGATGCTCATACCATGAATATACTGCACTTGAAGGATATTGACAACATCTTTCGGATTTGCTACCCTAGAGGCAGGAGTATGCAATAATAACTTATGAGGCGCTTCGGTGTTCCTTCAGAAGATCTGGAGCTTGAGCTGGAGAGTACCACCTTGTGAGACGCTACTTCTACCAAAGAACCCGCCTAAAGGCGGATTTTTTGTGCCTATATTTCAATAATCTTTCCGACATTAAATAGTTCCTTGCCACCTCCTCCGATAATGTTGCTTTTAAACGTCTGGTAACATTCTTCTCCGAGTGGGCTTTTTTCTAGATATCGAGCAAGTGCACCTGCAATCCAGTCGGCAATTTGAATATTTGTCGCAGCTGCAGAATCAACCATTTCAATTTGTATCGCCACATCTTTCGGTAAAATCGGAAGTAAACGAGCCTTGAGTACTTCCTTAAATTCCGTTTCAGACATACCGCTCAATCTGCGTCGATCACAGAATACACGGAATTCCCTGTCTTGGATTGGCAACCATTCTGTAAGAAGTTCACCGACGATATTGGTATAGAGAAGTCCGCTTTGGAGTTTGTTCTTCTGATGATAGTCGCGAGGAATATTTTGATGAAGAAGATACGCAAATCGTATACGCACATCCATCTTCGAGATATATCGCAAGGTTTTGAGACGCAGTTCATCGGGAATCGCTGATGCTGACCACTTTATCTCATTAAGTACGCGCATTTTTCGTGGAAAATGCTTTCTACACCACGCGCGGAAACTTTTTTCGGTTCGCCGAGGCTCGCCTACAGTAAAGGAAGCTATGACGAAATAGTCTTCGTGATTATGTTTATGAAATTGTCCGCTTTCGTCGAGGAAGATGTATGGCATTCATGATAGTTTTTAAATTGATAGTTTTGCACAATAGAAGAAGTATAAAGACTTTTTAAAATCTCCGCAATTACGCAATCGGATTTTTTATGTTCTAGTCACGACATTTCTAAATCGTTTTTCCCTACCAAGAAGAAGCCCAGTGAAGTACATAGGCAGTTAATATGAGAGTTATAATGAGAAGAACTATGGTGAGTATTCTTAGAGCTTTATTCTGAAACCCTGCTGCCACTCTATTTAACCAGATCAAAGATATCACCCATCCTCCATATAAAACAAATTGATTGTCGATAAGTGTAGAAACCCCAAAAGCTATGACAAACAAGGCTACTGGTGCTAGATATTGGTAAAATTTATTCATGCAAGTATTGTATCACATTAAGTTTAGTATATAATCATACTTATGAATTTAACTTTCGACCCCATCCTTATCACCATTAGCCTCCTCATCATCGCCATTTTCGTACTGATCGGTATGATTGTTCAGCTCAATAATAAGCTCAAGAAATTTCTCGTCGGGACAAAGTCGGAAAATCTCGATGACTCGCTCTCTTCGCTCGATCTGTCTGTGCGGGAGCTCGAAAATTTTAAAAAAGAAATGGGAGGCTACCTCGGCACCGTCGAAACCCGTCTCCGGAAAAGCGTGCAGGCTGTCCACACCGTTCGCTTCAATCCTTTCAGGGGCACGACGGATTCCGGAGGTAATCAGAGCTTCGCGACGGCGTTCTTGAACGAGAGTGGCACCGGCGTCGTCATCTCGACGCTCTATGCCCGCGAGCATATCCGAATGTTTTCTAAACCGATTGTTAAAGGTGTTTCGGAATACGAATTTTCTGACGAGGAAAGAGAAGCTGTAAATGGGGCGATGAAGCTAGTCAAGTCCTGATTTTTCTGGTAGAGTGTTCTAATGCAAAAACGTCCACCAGTCGTCGTCATTATGGGTCACATCGACCATGGCAAGTCCACCCTTCTCGACTACATCCGAAAATCAAATATTGTAGCTGGTGAAGCTGGAGGTATAACTCAACATTTGGGTGCGTATGAAGTCGCGCATCAAAAAGAGAAAGGTGGAGCGGCAAGCACCATCACGATCCTCGACACCCCCGGTCACGAGGCCTTTTGTTCTATTCGCGAGCGTGGGGCGAAGGTTGCCGACATCGCCATCCTTGTCGTTTCGGGTGAAGACGGCGTCAAGCCACAGACTATCGAGGCTCTCAAGTGTATTCTTGCCGAAAAGATTCCATATATAGTGGCGATTAATAAGATAGACAAAGCGGGAGCTGATGTCGAGAAAACAAAAGCCAGCCTTGCCGAACACGAGATCTATGTCGAAGGCTACGGTGGCGATGTGCCCGTCGTCCCCATTTCCGCTCTGACCGGTGCCGGTGTTCCCGAACTCCTCGACATGGTCATGCTCGTTGCCGACCTCGCCGATCTGAAAGCCGATCCGGAGAAGCTTGCGGAAGGCGCCGTCATCGAAGCAGGTCTCGATAATAAAAAGGGCATTCACGCCACCCTTCTCATAAAGGATGGAACGCTCGCGAGCGGCATGTTCGTCGTCGCAGAGGACGCCTTCGCGCCGATCCGCATCCTCGAGGACTTCCTTGGCAAGGCTCTCAAGTCCGCGACTTTCTCGAGTCCTGTCCGTATCACCGGGTTTAATAAACTGCCAGCAGTCGGAGCACCCTTCATCACCATGAAGAATAAAAAGGAAGCTGAAGCGAAGGCCGGCATGTTCGTGCCGAAGGTCAAGCTCAACACTCGCATCGCCCAAAACCTCCTCCAGAAAGACGGTGCTGGCAGGATTTCCATTCCCCTCATTATTAAAGCCGACGCAGCCGGCAGTCTCGACGGTATCCGCCACGAGCTCGCGAAAATTAAACATGAGAAAGTCGAGTTGAAAATAGTTTCGGAGAGCATCGGCAACCTGAGCGAGACTGATGTCAAGACTGCTCAGAGTGATCCAGCAATTATCATCCTCGCTTTCAACGCCAAGCCCGACGCCAAGGCAAAGAGCATTCTCGAACGCTCGACTATCCGCGTCGAATCCTTCGACATTATTTACAACTTGATCGAGTTTGTCAGAAATCTCGTCATCTCCAATGTACCGAAAGAATACATCGATGAGGTCAGTGGTATCGCCAAGGTCCTCGCCATCTTTAGCAAGAGCAAGGACAAACAGATCGTCGGAGGAAAAGTCCAGGAAGGTTCGCTCCTCATCGGCTCTGACGTCAAGATTTTACGTCGCGATGTCGAGATCGGTCGGGGCAAGATAAAGGAACTGCAACAGCAGAAGGCCAAGACCGAGGAAGTCCGCGAGGGCTACGAGTTCGGCACACTCATCGAGTCGAAAATGGAGATCGCTATTGGGGACAAGATTCAGGGGTTTAGAGTTGTGGAAAAGAAGGCAGTATAAAAAATGAGAGAAATAAAAGTAAATATAAAAGTGAAAAAATGGAAAACAGGGACGAAAAATTAAAAGATTTGATAAAGAAAATCGCGGCCGAGTTTATGCAACGCGAGTCGAACTACACATCCCTCATCACCGTGACTGATGTGTCAGTTGCGGATAAAGGTCAGCGAGCAACGATCTTCTTTACCGTTCTTCCGGCGGATAAGGAAAAGGGCGCGCTCGGTTTCGCAAAGAGGAGCCGTGCCGAGTTCCGCGAATTCTTTGCCGGCAAGGCGCGGATGCGGGCGCTTCCATTCTTTGACTTCGAGATCGACGCCGGCGAGAAGCATCGCCAGCACATAGACGAAATCTCGAGGACACTATAGAATACACTGTACGGCCACGTAGAAAAGTGGTAATTCGGAGATCTGCAAAATCTCTATGCGCGAGTTC
>CAYGGI010000021.1:0-12550 GCA_964349525.1 uncultured Candidatus Saccharibacteria bacterium | reverse complement strand
CTATAAGCCCAAGATAGTCGCGGTCACAGGAAATATAGGCAAGACTTCGGCCAAAGACGCGATATACACGGCGCTTTCGGGAGACGTTTCTGTGCGCAAGAGCGACAAGAGCTTCAACAGCGAAATAGGCATACCGCTCACGATTCTCGGTTGCGAAAATGGTTGGAGTGATCCCTTTCTCTGGCTCCAGAATATTTTTCACGGTCTCGAGCTCATTTTCTTCAAGACTCACTATCCCGATATTCTCGTTCTCGAGGTTGGCGCCGATCATCCTGGCGATATCGAGAAGCCTTCGCGCTGGCTCAATCCCGATGTTGTTGTCATAACGAATGTGAGTGCCGTGCCCGTCCATATCGAATTTTTCCCTTCGCGAGAGGACCTTTTTAAAGAAAAAAGCTACCTCGCCCACGCTCTCAAAAAAGGAGGAACTCTTATTCTGTCCGAAGACGATGATGTCAGAAATCTCGCCCAAGAAATGCCGGCGGAGAAGGGGATAAAGACGCTCACATTCGGTCTGCGTCATTCAGCCACCGTGAACGCGTCGAACGAATCTGTCGCCTATGAGGAAAAAGATGGGGTTAAAACTCCCGTTGGTATTTCATTTAAAGTCAATCACGGGGGCAACAGTATCCCACTTTTTGTCACAGGAGTGCTCGGTGTCCAACAGATCTACCCCTTGCTCGCCGCCGCCGCGGTTGGGATTTCTCGCGGGATTATCCTGACATCTATCGTCGGAGCTTTGCATAAACACACGGCTTCCCGAGGCAGGATGAATATTTTAACAGGACTCAACGAGAGCACCATTATTGACGACACCTACAACTCTTCACCTGACGCCCTCCGCGAAGCTCTCGTAACGCTCGGCAAAGTTGAAGCCAGCGGTCGCAAGATCGCCGTCGTGGGCGACATGATGGAGCTCGGGAAGTTCTCGATCGAAGAGCATAAAAAAGCTGGGGAGCTCGCTCGCCAGGTTGCAACTATCGTCATAACAGTCGGCCCACGGACCAAGGTCATGGGCGGAGTTGCCGCCGCTTTCGACACCGCTGTAGAAGCTGGGGATTATGTGCGGACTATCGTGAGAAAAGGGGATATCGTGCTCATAAAAGGTTCACAATCGATGAGGATGGAAAGGGTTGTGAAGGCGCTCCTCGCCGAGCCGGAAAAATCTTCGGATCTTCTCGTAAGGCAGGAGAGTGAATGGCTTGCCAGGAAGTAGTTTTTAAGGTAATTTGAAAAGACGGCCCTATCGTCTATCGGCTAGGACACATCCTTCTCAAGGATGGAAGCAGGGTTCGACTCCCTGTAGGGTCATGCGATGAAAAAGGCGGCTTCATGCCGCTTTTTTCGTCGCACCACAGGAGAGGAGAAAGCCGGACTGAGCGAAGGCGAAGGAGGCGGGGTCGCGAGCACTTTCCTCCAGAAAGTGACTCGTGACCGACTCCCTGTAGGGTCACACCAAAATCAATATCCCGCGCGAGGACGCGTCTTTTGATGTGACCGACCGAAAGTCAAATCTACAAGTTAGTGCTCACATTCACACTCTTCATCATTGGGATACTCTTCGAAGTTCTCAAGTATCCGAGTGATTTTCTTGTCGATCGCTATCAGCGCTCTCTCCAATCTTGCAATATCGAAGATGTTTGGATTTAGGCTCATAGGACAATATCTCTTAATTCCCTCACGATACGACTACTTCGTGAACAAAGCTCGGGTTGTTAATTGCTTTGTGTGGTAATGATATTTCAGTAGAGGGAAGTGTTGAAGGGGGACGTTTTGCCTTTTGAGGCAAGCCTGCATCATGGAAATTTGACAGCCTACATCTAAATCTGTTAGTATATAGGGGTGCCTGTGGGCGTAAGCCCCGTTCAGCTAAGGAATCTCCAAAGCTGAAGCCAGGCATATGAAAGAACCGCCCTCGTGGCGGTTTTCTCATTCCTCGTCCTCAATCCCTGTGCTCGTGAGTAGTTTTCTATATTCCTGAAGAGTCCCAGATTTTCGAATTATTTGAAAGGCCAATGGCATGAGGCGAAACTTGAGCAATTGTTCCTGCTTCGTCCTTTCTCGGCGGGAAGAGAATTGAAGATGATGAAATCCGTCAGAGTTCAAGACGATTTTCGTTGCAAAATATGGACAGTAAATATCTGCTTGCGCGTCGTATGTGGTCTTGGCTTTTGCCTTCTCTTGTTCAAATTGTATAAGGTCGATCTCCATGATGCCGGCATTATATCAAAGACGAACGGGGAATGGCTAGAGGGGCGTGAGAGTAAAGGCGTGACGAGGGTAAAGAGTTTGTATTTGCAAGCTGTGATAAACTATCCAGTATCCTGTCCCAAGTTCGAGGTATGTCCCGATGAGGGTCTTCAACTGAAACTTTTTCAGAACTATGATATAGTTATTCCATCGATATAATTAAACAAAAACAATGATTCATACAACCACACACAATATAGAAGGCAAAAAGATAACGGCATATTGTGGGGTCGTAACTGCGGATGTGATTATCGGTGCGAATATCTTCAGCGATATTATGGCAAGCGTGCGCGATATTGTCGGCGGTCGTTCGGCGACATATGAAAAGAAACTTGCGGAAGGGAAGGTTATGGCTATCAAGGAACTCGAGGCTGCAGCCCATGCCCTTGGCGCAAACGCAATCGTGGGTATTGATTTCGATTTTGAAACTGTGGGAGCCCAGAGTTCCATGCTTATGATTTCCGTTTCCGGTACTGCGGTGCGGATGGAGTCTTAAAATTTATTGAGTAAGCTTTGGCTAATTAGTTCATCATGCTATACTACCCCCCAGTTTAGTACCGCCTCACCGAGGCATACAGAAAGATTTTGCACTATGACAATGACAACGAAATTTTGGATAGGAGTAGGCATTATCCTCTCCTGCCTGGCGATCGCGGGACTCTGGTTCCTCTATCGCCTGTACAAACACGCCGGCAAACGCTGTGACTGTGGCGAAATGTGGGCAAATCGCCGGATCTGCAAGATCCACATGGCTCCTGGCGACTTCCACCCGATGATCGTTCCGGAGACTCTTCGAGACATCTATCGCGCACAAGGTTGGCCAACTCGATGGGAAATCATCAGGAAGTTTCGCTGGTGGTACCGGAATGTGGAAACAGTCGTCTTTGCGGACTGCTCGTCCTGCAAGGGTCAGCCGGGTTCGAGGAAGGTCGTCACGATCAGCACGCGTCCGATCTCCATCTGGCATCTTTTCTGGGTCTGGTGGTTCGACAGGGAACAGTTTCATGACGATCCTGCGCTTGACTTCATCTTTGACGATTATGTGAGAAAAAAGTGGCTCAAGAAGCCTCTCGAGAACGGCAAGGACGAAAACCCAGACTTCAAGGTCACACTTTGAAAAAGTGACCACTCCAAGAAACTCAAGTACCAAGGACTTGAGTTTTCCCTTTTTGGTGATAGAATGCCCCCATGACACCAGAACACACCATTACAGCTATCCACATCCTCGGTCAGATCATCCTCGGCGGGTATTTCGTCTATCAGGGCATCTTGCACTTCGAGAAACATACCGACTATACGGCCTACGCAGCTATGAACAGGATCCCTATGCCTGGCATCGCGGTATACGGTTCCGGCATCCTGCTTCTCCTCGGGGGTCTCGGCATTTTCTTTAATATGTATACGACCATTGCCATTATTCTCCTTATTATTTTCCTCATCCCGGTCAGCTTCACGATGCATGCCTTCTGGAAGTCTCCGAATCCGGCAGAAAAAGCCGCTCAGCAGATCGCATTTTTGAAGAACATGGCGATACTCGGGGCACTCCTTATGCTTTTCTAGAAAAATTGGACGCCGGCTGCTTGCGCTCGGGAGTTCTTTTTCATCCTCTCCGAGTCTGAAAAAGCCTCCCTCACCGGCCGGCATCTCAATTTTTCGTTGGAAATCATATAGTACGACATATTGACAGAATTGTAGTTTACGTGTTATAAGTATTTCAGATATTTTTGAAGTCCTTTGTAATGGATCGAGGTGAGAGATAAGCAATGGTATGGATGCATGCCCGTTTATTTCTCATCTCGATTGATGAGACCTCGTTTCCGCAGGTCAAGCGGGAGATTCTTAATGCCCTCATTGGGTTAATAGAAAGGTCAGTACATGAAAGCAACTCAACTCGAACATGGGTTTTTCCAAGCCGCAATCTTCAAACTTACCCAAGAACTGGGTGAGCAGGGAGGTGAAATCATCACTCGCGTCAACAACGACGACACTTTCCGCAAGCGTGTGGCAAAGTACATGGTCATCGGTGCGCCAAGTCTCAATCCCCAGGATCGCCCGGCCGACGTGCTTACCTATGATGTTGCGAAAGCCATTATGGGAGAGAACTACATCATTGGTCCGGATGTGGTTCAACGGGTCCTCGGGATAACCATCGATACCAAGGATTTGGAAAAAGCGGATATCATTCCGTATCGGATCACCACCTTGGCTCGACACAGCAGAAGCCATCTCTTGGTATACGGGTACCCGATCTCAATAAGGGATGTCTACAAGAAAACACAACGACGCTCTCTGCGCTGGAAATTGCCGGAAGGAAATGGGGAGGTTGTGGTAGCCTCATCGCCGGCAAAAGGCTGGTTTCTCCTCTCTCGCCATGTCGAGGACTTGGAATTGTCTCCCGGTGAACGCCTCGCTACGGTCGCGGAGCTCATGTACAGCTTAAGTCTCTACCAGACTCAGCGCACCCATAACTACCTCTTTTCAAGTGTGAATAACCGAGACTACGGTTTGTGTACTGAGACGGCGGATGGGGGAGAAGCCTACTTCGGCCTCGGCAGGGCTTTCCTCGGAGCTCTTTATGGAGATGGAGCTCATGATTATACAGTCATCAAAGATCCAGATATTAAGCCCCCGCACACTATCCGAGTGGTCTTACCGGACAATGCTATCGCGGAGCCTGTGAAGAGGGTTCCGAGCGATAAGGCCACCGTCAATGCAGCAAGGGAAACTCTGGAAACAATTCGTATTTTAGTCACAGATCCCAAAAACTGCCCATCTCGCAGGATTCAGCACAATATCGATTGGATTCGAGAGAAGGTGAAAGCGGGGGAACTGACTCTCGACGAAGCCGGCACGACGAATGAAGAATTGGAGGACATTTCAACCAGTGCCTTCAACGCTCGGGAAGGAAACTAGTGTATCGCTCACTGCTCACGAAAGCTGCTCCAATTGCTTTTGTTGGGCAGTTTTCTTTTGCAAAATTTTTCTGTATACTTTGCCGAATGAATAGGGAAACTGATATAGAAAAATCAGAGCGGCTTCAGAGAACACTTGTGAAAGCAAAGGAGCTCTATACTCAAAAATCAGAAATCTGGTGCCCGTATTTTTCTGCGCATGTTGCACTGACATCGGATGGATTCAATCATTTATTGAATAAACTAGATCGCACACCCCGTACTATCGATGAGCAACTCTTAAAATTAAATCTATTACGCAAGGCGCTGACAACAATTCAAAAAGCTGGGACATTACAAGAATATCGCGATACTTTTGAAAAAGCTGAAAAGGTATCAAGAGACGGATTTTATAAAACATCACAGGTGCAATATTGGGGATTCGAGGCGATCATGGGAAATCCGACTATGATCAAAATCAGGGTTATTATTAAAAAAACTGGCGATGGAAAACTCGTATTTTGGAGTGTGATGCCTTGTGGGGATCTCAAATATAGAAAATTGGATTCCGTACAGATGTTTGAGGAATAAGTAATAAAAAAACCATTCTTTCGAATGGTTGCTTTATTATGCCTGTCTTCAGCTCCATTGCCGAAAGGGGCTTTCGCCCACAGGCACCCCTATACTATACTCTCTTTATTAAAAATTCGCAAGTCGGCATAATTTCTGCTACTATTCTTCCATATATACATAATATGAATGAAAAATTCCTAAAACCATATAATCCGATAGAGACAGAAGAAAAAATCTCTCAACTCTGGAACGAGAGCGGTTTCTTTAATCCGGACAATCTGCCCGCTGATTCTACCGATCCTCGCAGATTCACCGAGCCTTTTTCTATCGTCCTTCCTCCGCCGAACGTGACGGGGACGCTCCACATGGGCTCCGCTCTCATGCTCGCCATCGAGGACATCATGGTTCGTTATGCTCGTATGCAAGGCAAAAAAACCCTCTGGATTCCCGGCACTGATCATGCCTCTATCGCAACGCAGACGAAAGTTGAAAAAGAGATTCAAAAGAAAGAAGGGAAGTCACGCCATGATCTCGGTCGAGAGGAGCTTCTCAAGCGTATAGAAGCCTTTGCGCAGGAAAGTCACGATACCATCGTTACTCAAGTCAAGAAAATGGGTTGTTCCATCGACTGGTCCCGCGAAGCCTTTACCCTCGATGAGAAAAGAAATCTCGGTATCCGGACAGCGTTCAAGAAAATGTATGATGATGGGCTCATCTATCGTGGCTATCGCGTGGTGAACTGGGATCCAAAAGGGCAGACGACTATTTCTGATGATGAGATTGTCTACGAGCCTCGCAAGGCGAAACTTTATACTTTCAAGTATTCAAAAGATTTTCCGATAAGTATTTCCACGACGCGTCCGGAGACGAAGCTTGGTGATGTTGCTGTTGCCGTGCATCCAGACGATGAACGATATCAGAAATATATTGGCCAAGACTATGGCGCCATGTTTGCCGGAGAGAATATTTACCTGAAGGTCGTTGCTGATCAGGTCGTTGAAAAAGATTTCGGTACAGGAGCGCTCGGTGTCACTCCAGCCCACAGCGCCGTTGACTGGGAGATTGCAGAGCGTCATGGACTTCCACTAAAACAGGTTATCAATGAACATGCCAAGATGATGGTTGGGAACGATGCAATAAAAGGCAAAAAGACTGCTGAAGCTCGCGAAGCTGTCGTCGTGTGGCTCAAAGATAACGACCTACTAGAAAAAGAAGAAGATGTCGATCAGAATATCTCAACCGCCGAACGAACTGGCGGCATTATCGAGCCTCTACCGAAGCTTCAGTGGTTTGTCGGAGTAAATAAAGAATTTAAGAAAGATGGCAAGACGACAACTCTCAAGAAACTCATGATGGAGGCTGTGTCGAGCGGAGAAACGAAGATCATTCCTGACCGCTTCGAGAAAATATATTTTAATTGGATCGAGAATCTCCGCGATTGGTGTATCTCACGCCAGGTGTGGTATGGGCATCGTGTGCCGGTGTGGTATAAAGGTAAGGACGATATTCATGTAGGCGAAGCTCCAGATGGTGAAGGTTGGAAGCAAGACGAAGACACTCTCGACACATGGTTCTCATCAGGACTCTGGACTTTCTCGACCCTTGGTTGGCCGGATAAAAAGGAATTTGCCGCGCATCGACAGTATCATCCGACAACCATTCTCGAGACGGGTTCTGACATTCTCTTTTTCTGGGTTGCGCGCATGATTCTCATGTCGACCTATCTGCTCGACGAAGTGCCTTTTAAAACCGTCTACCTCCATGGTCTCGTCCGTAACGCGCAGGGGAGGAAAATCAGCAAGTCGCTCGGCAACAATATTGATCCGCTTGATCTCATTGCGAAATATGGCGCCGATGCCGTGCGCATGTCGCTCATTGTCGGCGTTGGTCCGGGAAATGATAGCAAGGTGGGGGAGGATAAGGTGAAGGCGTATAAAAACTTCGCCAACAAGCTCTGGAATATTACCCGCTTTATTTTGACTTCCGCCGATGCTCTCACAGCTTCCGGTCAGTCGGCGACATACGATGAGAAATTTGAAAAATGGACCGAGACCGCCGCGACGCATATAAAGGTTTTCGACGATCTTATCGTCGAAATTACAAAAGAGATGGACGACTACAAATTCTACCTCGTCGCCGAGAAGCTCTACCACTATGTCTGGCACGAGTTTGCTGACAAGATCATCGAGGAAAGCAAAGTCATCCTCGCCGGATCAGACAATGACCATAAACTTTCACGAATTCAATTCCTTCTCCATTCATTGCATAAAATATTAAAAATACTCCATCCATTTATGCCGTTTGTGACGGAGGAGATTTGGGGAGAGGTGGAGAATAAAGAGGGAAGTGCCAAGAAGCTTTTAATGATAGAAAGCTGGCCAGTGTAAATCTGCCAAAACCTTGACTAGTATTGATTTTCATGCATAATGTTGAGCAGTAGATTCGACATAAACCTCAACGAAAGCAACAGAAATTGAAACTTAAATTTGATCCTTACCAATTCGAAAAGACCATTTCGCAGGGCATCCCTGTGTACTGGAAAAACATCCCTTGGGCAAATGGCTTCGTCTACATCCATGTCATCTGGTGTATTGGTGCACGCCACGATCCTATCGGGAAAGAGGGACTTGCGCATTTTCTGGAGCATATGCCGTTTGACGGATGCGCTGGCTACCCAACCTTCGACGATATCGAAGCCATCGATCGTCAATTGTTCTTGAGGAGCCTGAATGCCACTACGAGTCTGGAATATACCGTATATCACTGCAAGGTGAATTCGGAAAAGTTGCAACAAGCTATGGAATTCTTGCGCCGCCTTATTCTCGATCCGACCATCGATTCAGACGAAGTCGAACGAGAACGGAAGGTCATCGTGCAGGAAATGTGGCAACGGTATGGCAACGAACGCGGAGAAGCTCTCGATAAACACAGACAGAAGCTTATCTACGGCAACCATCCCTTTGCTCGTATAAAAAACGCTGGCGGATGGCATGATACCATCGCGAGTATTACGCAGGATGATATTCGCACCTTCCACTCGACTCACTACCTGAGTGGTAACCTCAAACTCCTTTTTGTCGGGGACATCGACGAGAGTAGTCTACATCGTGCTGCAGACACCTTCACGCATCGTGCGCCTCACGGGCGATCGGTCGCACCGGTGGCACAGATTGCGCACTGGCCGAATCCGGAAGTCAACGAGCTTCGCATATCTGCCAGTGAGTACTTCGGTCTTACCGGTGCCTCGATTCCACAGTCGGCGGAAATCAAGGTTTCCAGAGGCATGCCGACTCCAGAAAATATGCAAACTCTCTTCATCATCCCCCCATTGCTTCGAGAGATATTCCTGACGCGTATCCGGGGGAAGATAGGGGCGACATATTCTCCAAAGGTTTCAGAGTCGATTGCGATTGATCACTGCATGGTGAGAATCTCGCTTGAAGTGAAACCTGATACGCTTGGCGATGTGCGCGATATCATCGCCAGCACGATTGCTGAAATCGCGTCCGGTGATTTACAACATCATGATATCTTCAACGAAATCAAATCGGTCTTCCTCGAGAAAAAAGTCTTACTCGATGTGTCAGCCGACGAGATTGCGGATGAGGCTCATGGCGAACTCGCTGTAACTGGCGGCATCACGAGTATTGAGGAGGATTGTCGAAGCGCCTCGAAGATCGAGTACTCGGATATCGTCCATCTGTTTTTGAGAGAGTTCGCTCCCGAGCAACTCTTCTGGAGCATCCTGACACCTTAATGTCGCATCTCAAAAGTGTTTGGAATGATTTCGTATCACGACCGCAAGCCTTACAAGCTTGCGGTTTCCTTTATATCTATTGACATTTCATTTTATTTAATGTAGATAACTATAGTATGTTGACAAGATGTTGTATAATATGATAACCTAGAACCAGGCAGAACCTTGTTGAAATCTCTTGATTCTTCATTGCCGCGTCTGCCGCTATTCACAGAAATTCAGATTATGACAACAGAAACATTGGGCAGGGCGACTCATTCGCTGTTGCCTACCCTCACTCCTTCTCCCGAAGGATGCGTTGATGGGATTAACGAAAGAAACTCCGGCGACAAAAGCTTCCTCGGCCTCACGTGCACTGGCACCTGCGGAGACTGCGAGACGGGACTGGCGCATGAGCCCATGCCTCCGGTCGACCAGATGCGTCCCCTCGAGGATGTCATGAAGTTCGACAATGTTCATATTGTTCGTCGCATTGCAAAAGAGCAGAAGCTCGAACTCCATGAGGCGCAGCAGCTCTTCAAGGACATGCTCGTCTTCCTCTACATCTGCGCGGCCAACCGCACGGACTTCCGCTACTCGCCGCCGGTGCTCATCGATGAAGCGTGGCACACATTCATCGTTTACACCGAATCCTACACGGCTTTTTGCCGGAGAAACTTCGGCTTCTATCTCCATCATCGGCCATTTACGGAGACTGAAGAAGTTCAAAAGCCGACAACGGGCACCTTGGTGCTCCTTGTTCCCGAGGCAAGGAGAAGGATCGGAACGCTCTCTCGTTTCTGGTTCGAACGGTGAGTAGCTATCGGCGAGGAATTCAATTCTCTCGCCGATATTTTTATCAAGTATTTCTTAATCCATATCCACATCCATGCCCATCACCACTTCTCGATCATTTTTTGCCACTCTCTGCGCCGAAGGCATTATCACTGTCGGTCGCGCCCTTGACCTAGGTTGCGGAGATTTTGTCGATGCCAAAGTATTTGTAGAAGAAGGATTTGTGGTCGATGCTGTCGATATTAAAGATTTGAAATCAGAATTAGGCGTCGAAGAAAAGATCAATTTTATACAATCAAGGATTGAGGACTTTACAATCAAGCCAAATTTCTATACTTTTATCTCCGCACAAATGTCTCTCCAATTTCTATCGAGAGAGAATGCGCAAAAATCCATACGAGACATGATTAAAGGATTGACGGAGAAGGGAGTAATTTCTCTCACCCTCATCGGCGATCGAGATGAGTGGGCGAACAAAGATACAAAATGGGATAGTTGGAAAAGAGAAGAAGCAGACGCCTTTCTCGCAGGGCTTCCTGTGAAGATTCATAAGGTGATGACAAGGGAGGGTGAAGGGAAGACAAAGAGTGGAAGTAGTAAGTTCTGGCATGTGCTTAGCTATGTTATGATAAAGGGGTAACATATCCTATGCTCGAAGTCGCGACAAAATACATACTGGTTATAGCAATCTTGGCGTTTGTGTACTACCTGGCACAACGAGTGTCGATGTCGGGAGAGGATTTGAAGAAACTTTCCGGGTATGGCTTTACCAAGGTGCTCAGGGAGACATGGTCAGCTTTTTTCTATGCTGAATTTTGGAAGGCGTTTCTTGCTTTTGTTGGAGGGATCATCTTTTTTGGTCTCATTCTCATCTCGATTCTTGGCATCATTTTTCATTAAAGACCGATTTCTGCTATAATTAAGCCCTTCTTCCATGAAATTGAACCCCCGCTTTCTCGTCCCTCTGATTTTGCAGAAATTAATCTGGATCCCAACACGGCTTATTTTAATCATATGCGGACGGCTCGAGGTCAAAGGTCTCGAGCATCTCAGGGAACTCGAAACAAGAAGCCCTCAACTCCCTATCATTTTCACCTGCAACCACTCGAGCGAGATTGATCCCTTCCTTGTGCCGGCATCTCTGCCCTTCTTTTCTCGCTTCTCGCCGATCTTTTATGCCGTTCGTGAAAAGAAATTTTATGACGGTAACGGCTGGCGGAAGCATCTTTTCAATGGTTGGTTTATCAACATGTGGGGAGGCTACAGTGCCTTGACAGGATTGCGGGATTATGAGAAATCCCTTGCGGAGCACATCATTATTCTTCGCAACGGTGGGAATTTCTGTGTTTTTCCTGAAGGAGGAATCACGCGGGACGGCACTCTTCAGCCAGCAAAAGGCGGAGTCTCCTTCCTCGCCCACAGCGCGCCCTGTGTCATTGTTCCCGTGGCAATTTCCGGCGTCTATGGCGTGTCAGTTGCAGATTTTTTTAGCGGTAAAAGGCGCATCACGGTGCGTTTCGGCGAGCCGATCAGGCCGGAAGAACTCTACAGTCTCATATATCCCGGCGAATCACGAGCGTCGCATGTGTCAGGCATGAGCGTGTGGAAAATCGAGGCCGACTATATCATGGGGAAGGTGGGGGAGTTGCTTGAAAAGTAAGCATTTGGTATTCTATGTACTAGGAGGTTATGTGCCGACTCCTCTTCGGTTCGCCGGTGTAAGCCGTGGCAGGTATTCCTCCCACCTGCACGACTGGCGGCTCCTTATCGACATGGGGAGCCGCTTTTCTCTTGCACTATTCTATTTTCCCAAATATGCATTTATTTTCTCGATTTCGCTGCGACTCAATTCATCAATAGTGCAGTAGGCTTTTTCGAGATGTTTACTGAGAGCCTCAATCTCTTTTCCCTGCCTGATTCCTTGGAGAACGCTCTGGATGAGGAGGATTCCGAGGACGACGACGACCGAGAATAGCGCGCCTTCCACGAGCCGATCGTGAGGAGTCTCGGCAAGAATGACGCGTATGAGTAGGAATATCCAGAGGCCAAAGGTGACAAGCTCGATGGCGATTACTTTGATGTTGAAGAGTTGGTGCCTAGTGATGGAGTAGGTGACGAAGGAGAGGAAGATGAGAAATCCTACACTATCCACAACTCCAGATAGAAAAATTGAAAAAAATGGTAAAACAAAACTAGTCAGTGTTGTGGTAACTAGCGTCGCAGATGCCCCTATAAGGATACATCTAAATTGAGATTTTTTATTAAAACTTAAAGTCGTCTTCCATGCCTTATATAGTTTTAATAC
>CAYGGI010000020.1:0-12926 GCA_964349525.1 uncultured Candidatus Saccharibacteria bacterium | reverse complement strand
ATTCGATATTAAAGATTTGTACAGATTTTGTGTAAAAAAACCAGGCAAGTTAACACTAGTAACGACTTTTTTTGAAGTATATCTTGTAACTGATCTTTCATCTATTATCTGGGATAGCTCTCACTTTACTGCCCTTGACATACTTTCATACTCATTTTTTAACGTTTTTAATAAATTATAATACTGAACTCCATAGGAGGGCTATATCCGAAAAATTAATTTGCACCACTCGAACCTTATTTGAAAGTAGAATATGGCTCACTATATAGCTTTTTTCATTAGAAATTTAGCGTGCCTCACAAAAAATCCCTCTGACTCCCCTACAAAAGTATCTACCAGGATCGAACCATCATTAAATTCAATAATACCCTTTTCTTAAGCCATACTAATGTATAAGGAAAACGAAAAAGTAGGAGTCCATCCCTGTAGGGGGACCTACCGGGAATCGAACTTTTTCTTGAGTGTCTCAAAAAAACATAATGAGAAAATGCATCAAAATCCCTTGTCTTTTTAAACCTACTTTGTATTATTCCAGAGTCGATACATTATTCTGTTTATATTTCCAACTATGATTCGAAGCCAACAAATATGTGAGATAAGGAAACTACATGGAGTAGGACATTCAGCACTTCAAATTTCAAAAATGCTGCAGGTCAGTGCTCCGTCTGTATACAAGTATATAAACTCGGAGAAAAACCCTAGTATACCGGAGACCAGTGAAGAAAATATTCCCCAGAAGATTGAGCCTTACCAGAAAATCATTGGAGAGAGAATTAAAAATGGAGTCCTTAATAGTCAGAAAATCTTCACCGAACTAGAGTTGCAGGGATACAAAGGTAGTTACAGCCTACTCAACAAATATCTCAAGGAAAAGAAGGACGAGAAGATCACAGAAAAAATACGTTCATTTCAGAAAATAGAGACGCTTCCCGGAGAGCAGGGGCAAGTAGATTGGGGGCATTTTGGAAAAATAGAGGTCAAAGGAGACAAAATCGATTTGTATGCATTCGTCTATGTACTTTCCTACAGTCGTGCAATGTATGCAGAATTTACTACGAGTCAGCGACAGCAGGTGTGGCAAGATTGTCATATGAATGCTTTCGAAAAACTCGGGGTGCCAAAAAAGTTGCGGTACGACAATGTGAAGACGGTGGTAATATCTCGACATAAATTACAAGATGGGAAAGAGAAATTTAATTATAATTTCGATTTCCTTAATTTCGCGCGATATTACAAATTCGAACCAGAAGTCTGCCCACCCTACTACCCCCAAGCAAAAGGTAAAGTTGAAGCGGGTGTGAAATATTTACGCAATAACTTTATGGCGGGACACATCTCCAACAAAACATTTAAATCCCTTGATGATATCAATGAACAATTACGGAAATGGCTCGATAGCTCTGCAAATAATAGGATTCATTCCACAACCAGAGAAAAGCCCAAGGAACTATGGTCAAAAGAGAGGGCTCATCTTTTTGTTCCCGACAAGACATTTCCTCGGTATCGACATAGTTGTATTCAGTCTCGTTACTCATCACAGAACAGCATGGTGACTTATAAAAGGAGTACGTATTGGGTCCCCCAAGAGTTTGCCCGGAAGAAGATTGATATCGAGGAAGATGTGATAAACGGAGCAACTATACTCATCTTTTATTTCAAAGGGCAGAAAATCATTGAGCATGTGCAATCAAAACCAGGAGGTTGGATATTGCCGGCTGATTATAAAATGAACGGAGGCCGTAGATCACGAGAAGGAGAAATAAAAGCAAAAAAGTTATATGAAATAAAGGTAGAGAAAAGAGATATTAATTATTACAATTTATTACCATAACCACATGTCAAGAAAACAAGTATCAAAGTATATATTCCAGGACACTATTGCGATCGAAGAAAAAAATAAAAAAGTAATGTCAATGCTCGATCTTCACACGTGCGCTGAAAATCTCCCCGTAATTATAGAGCGCGCTAAAAAAGAGAAACTATCGTATGATCATTTTCTCGAGCAACTGTGGGAGGTCGAATTGCATGCGAGAGAAGATGCCCGGCTTCTCCGGTGGAAGAAACAAGCACGATTCACCTGGCAAAAAAATCTCGAGGAGTATGATTTTACAAGACCGAAAGAAATCAACAAGGGACGGATTCTGGAACTGGCAGATTGTACGTGGGTCAAGAAGGGAGAGAACTTTATCTTCTTTGGACCAACGGGGGTTGGAAAAACTCATCTCTCAATAGCTCTGGGTCTCAAGGCTATCGAAGAGGGGTACAAAACTCGTTTTATCAGAGTCCAAGAACTCGCTGAAATGATAGAGACTGCTCTCGATAGGGATATTCAGAGAGGTCGCAACGAAAACAAGAATAAGTTACTGAACTTCTTCACGCAGATTCCCCTTCTCATTCTTGATGATCTTTCGTATAGCAATCTCCAGCCTCGCTGTAGCGAATTTCTATTTCACCTCTTTTTCGGTCGATACGATGCGAAGCGAAGTACCATCCTAACAGGAAATGAGGGGTTTGAATCATGGATCACTTCCCTCTTTTCTGGAGACAAAGAAAAAACTTCAGCCGTAATCGATCGCCTGATGGAAACAGGAGAAACAATCATGATCACGGGAGATTCATACCGAATCACTACTCTGCGAAAACAAAGGGGTAAAGAAAAAGGCAAGGAAATTATAAAATAAGGTAACAAAAAATAACATGAAAGCACAAAAAGCACTATTTAAAGTCGGAGATATCATCACAAATAATCGAAATGACTTCAAACGAATAATCAGAGGGATTAGATTCGAAGAAAGGTCTGGTATGCTCAAGGTAATGTACTTATATTCCAGTGAAGAGTTCGATGAAAAATATCACCTCACAGGAAATTTCCATCCTTTAGCTCACGGATATTGCAGCCAAGACCATCTGAGGAACTGGAAAAGTGGGAGAAACTGATAAAATGAGGGTATCCGCTTTGAGTTTTTTAGGGATATTTATGATTGTTGTGTTATGAGTGATGCTATGGGTAATCTTGAGGCGTTTGAGAGGTTGCTAAACGGAGAACGACCGTAATAACTCTAGATAAGTAAAAAGTAAGATAATGGAATACTTATTGTATTTTTCTCCTCGTCGACAGCAAGGGCACGCTCTGATACAACGATGCCGTAGCGAGCACTGACACTTTCTTTCGCCATCGTAGTGACAATTTGTTTAAATGACTTTTCCCCATAGCCGACCTCGAGAACTATCATTTCTTTTCCTTGTCTAATGATGAAATCAGCTCCTCCATCGGCACTGTCATATGTTATAGAAGTGTCAGGTTTACCGTTAAAAAATTGATTTAAATAGAGTCCAATAGTGTCTTCCAGCAATTTTCCCTTATAGGCATCTCTCGTTCGAGTGTTCCCTATAAAATTAAAGTACATCGATCGAAATGCGGGACTGGTAAAAAGATATTTTGAAGGTTGACGTGTTGTCTGTGTGACATGGGATCCATGAGGGTAGATGCGCCAGATAGTTTCTGTTTTCTCAAGTGTCTCGAGAACTGACGAGAGCACGGGACGGCTTATATCGAGGTCCCCTTTATCCAACAGACTACTCAAACTTAACTGATCTGTTTCAGCAAGGGCGTACAGAATCATGGGTATCTTTGATATAGTTTCTGAAGTAAATTTGGTGATGTGGGGTATATCAATACTTATCACCCGTTCAAGAGTCTTTTTAATCTGATCATACACCAACGCTTCATTTTTAAGGGCGACCATGAACGGAAGTGTTCCATAACGCATGTATCTATCGACTTCTTTTGGATCTATGTCAATCCAGTATTGTTTGACAGCTGTTTCAAGATCTTTTAATTGTAAGAAAGAATCCTTTGCATTTTTTGCGTCGAAGATTGCGTTTCGCAACGACTTTGACAAACCTTCTGTTTCAGTCTTTTGATTCTTAACCTTTATATATTCAGTGAAGCTCATTGGGTAAAGCTTCTCAAAAACAGCTCTCCTGGCAACATCCGCGCTTGCCTGCAAAGAGAGGGCTGATGATCCTGTGGCAAAGATGAATACCTTATTGCTTCGATCGTATATGGTCTTCAGGAGTAATGCCCATTTTTCATCATACTGGACTTCATCCAGGAAAAGAAATACGGGTTCAGTGAGTTGTTCAAAGGAGGTTCCAAGGAGTTCTTCGTATACCTCGAGAATTTCTTTGAGGCTAACGCCGAAAATGCCAACCGCTTGGTCTACAGATAGAAATAGCTTTTTCTTGTTCTCTACTTTCGTCTGTTCATACAGTTGAGCAAGAAGTGTGGTTTTTCCAGCGCCTCGCAAACCGTACATGGTTATCCAGCGAATTGATGATTTGTTTTCCAGAAAGTTTTTAACATGTAGAACAAGATTCGCAAAAGCATTGCGAACAAGACGCCTCTTACTGTCCTCATCGAACACATACGCTTTCATTCGAAAGTCGGCATTAGCAATCTGATCCTGCAAAAAATCGAATATTTTCTGTTTTTGCTCTATTTTCATATAATTTTACTTGTTAATCCCAGTATACAAGAAACACCCTTTTCTTGTCAAGAGCTCTTTACAAGTGGAGTTTATCGCTAAAATATGGCTAGAAATAAGGACTTTTGGAGAATTTCCTTGTCTCTAGTTTAGAATTTTTTACCATATCCCTTCTGAAACCTTTTTACGACATTTTGCCAAAAATCCTCCCTTGTGTCCCTATTTCCCCCCTATTGCCTAAAATATGGCTTGGGATATAATGGATACTGAGGTTAGAAACTTATTAGTAATAAAAAACAACTATGAACAAAGCAGGAATCGTAGATGCAGTTCACGCAGTATTGGGAGGAACAAAGGTGCAGGCAGAGCAGGCCGTAGAAGTGATGCTCTCGAGCATCGTCGACTCTCTCAAGAAAGGAGAGGAGGTTTCTATAGCTGGTCTCGGCATCTTTTCGGTAAAGCAGAGAGCAGCGAGAGAGGCGAGAAATCCTCGCACCGGCGAGGCTATCCATGTAGCAGCAATGAAAGTGCCGAAGTTCCGAGCCGCAAAGGCGCTCAAGGACGCGGTAAAGTAGGTGAAGTAGGGCTCGATCTCAATTTCAAACGTTTCAAAATTTTGAAAGCAAAGAACCACCGTCGCGAGATGAGTGGTTTTTTTGCTGGCGTTTAAGATGCTAATTCACTCGATGATGCTTGACAAATATAGTATTATATGATAATGTCCGAATGAATTAGTTCAGAACTTTTGACTTCGCAGTCAGTCAAAATATTCTTTTAAAAACACTTCCGTACTGCAACAACCGAGAAAGTTCGATGAAAACCACACAAAATTCCGTATTCCTCCTGTTGTGCCTGCTAAGCCTCACTCTGAGCGCTTCCCCACTATCAACAAACAATATCTGCCTTGATGCCACACTTCAAAAGGCGCTCGGCGAGATCGTCGTTTCATTCCCCAGCCAGATCGTCAAGCAGGAAGGATTGGCGTCGAATGCGTACAGTTCGGTCCGGGGTGAATCGGATTACTTCCTCATCCAGACGCCGGCTTCTGTGCGACTTCTGGCATTGACACCCTTCACCACGAGCGATTTCCGACCATGGTATGGTGTGGAAGAGAAAAATGTCACATTCACCGATGTTATCAGCAAGGAAGTCTTCGCGGCTCCACTGGTCACGCCGGAAGAACGGGGTTCTCACACATCAACCCTGACTATCGACGGCCGAGACTTCTACATCGATATCAAGTATTGGGCGACGCCTCGGTATCCTTATGTCATCCTGACATGGGGACACTCCGCCACCTACAGCGACCCCGGACTCGAAGTGGACGAATTCAGTTGCACCGTACCACTCGCAAGCGACACTCCGACGAATAGCATCGTCGAGTTGCATACTCTCCAAAACGAGAAGGGTCTGTTTGGATGTTCACTCATCCTTTCGAGACCTTTTCATCCGAAGCACACGCTTCAATACTCCACCACGCTTGACGGCACAGATTGGATATCAGTGCCCCGCGACAATGTCCTCTTGGATTCGGCGGGCACCAATCTCTTTTACCAAAGTGGGCTGAAAGAGAAGCTGTTCTTCCGACTCCGATTGGAGTAATCGGAGGTCATTGAAGTAATTAGCAGTTTTCAAAGAAATTTCACAGAAACGGCTCGTAGCGATATGGGCTGTTTTATTTTTCTAGAAATATTTGGGTGCGGGATGGGGGAATCGAACTCCCGACAACAGTTTGGAAAACTGTAGTTTTACCACTAAACTAATCCCGCTTTTTTATTTACTTAACCTATTAAGAACAAAGTCTATACTAACAGAAACTCAAAATTTTGCTACTTTTGAGCATTCCCTTCCTCCACCTCCCTCTTTATCTCATCGACTTCCTGCTTGATCGAATCCACAACCTGTTTGATCTCCGTGAGGCTCGATTCTTCATCACGGACTTCCTTGGAAGTTTTTTCGGCTAATTTTTTCTGACTTTTTGCTCCCGTAATGAGAATCGTGTCACCGATAAAATATGAGACGAAGAGGCCGGTGGCAAGGAGGATGCCGGTGACGATGAGCATGCTGACCGGCTCGTAAAATAGAAAGCCGAGGATGCCACCCTGCGCCTGGAGTATGTCCGCGGTATGCCAGACTCCCCTCCAGAACAACACGATGGCGACGCCACCGATGATCGTGTAGATGATAGGATAATGGCTCAAATGGCCACGGACATGGTCTTCGAATTTATCGAAAAATATTGTGATTCTCTTTAACATGCTCTTATTCTACCATGTCTTTTACTTCTGTCTGTATGATGGTCGGAGCGCCGGGATTCGAACCCGGAGTCGCCTGTTCCCAAAACAGGAATGTTAGCCGTTACACCACGCTCCGATATTTTTTGATGCATGCCGAGGTTTCCCCCTTTTTTTCTGCAACTTTCACATACTAGCATTAAAGTATAATATTTTCCATTAAAACTACTTTTGCTCGCCTTGTTGACTGATTCATGTAGACAAGGACGATATGGAATTTGAATTCCGCATCGAGACCATAGCGTCTCTCGAGGAGGTAGGTCTGGATCGTCCTCTTGAGCCTACGAACCTTGAGTTCATGGACATTCTCCTCTGGGCGATATCTTTGCGTTGTGCCCTTGACCGTGACACTTTTGACCTCTATGAAGTGAAGTATCTTATCTTTTGCTGCCACAATATCGATCTCTCCCCATTTTTTGTTGTAATTCCTATCTATAATAAGGAAATCATGCTTCGTGAGCCATGCACACGCAATATCCTCCCCGACATTTCCTATGAGACGGTTATAAGCCATATTTCTTGTCCTTTATACACACTGTCCACAGAGTTATCCACAGCTATGAACAATATCTCGTGTGCGGGCACCGGGAATCGAACCCGAAACTGATTCTTGGCAAGAACCTATTTTACCACTAAACTATGCCCGCATTAGGGAGTAGTATAAAATACTATTCCCTTTTTTACCAGAACTTCAAACATCACTCGATTCTACTCACTGTGCACCCGGAGGGACTCGAACCCCCAACGAACGGTCCGAAGCCGTTAATGATATCCATTTCACCACGGGTGCATCAATTCACCTACCTATGTCACTATAATACTGTATTAATAGCTTTTGCCAAGCGACTACCTTCCTTAATACATCAATTCTCGTTATATCAATCCTCAAACAACCCTTGTAGTTCAGATTTTTCTTTGTGGTGTGTGGAGTCGGCTTATAAATCGTCTTATAAAGCTTGCCATTGGGGATTTTGAGCAATTTAACCCAAAAATCTTCAAGATTCTCTTCTTTGTAAGGGATGTGGATGAAAAGTCTGTATTTGATAAGAGAAAAATCAGATACAAGGTATTTTTTGATCCATCTCACCATAAAGACCAGCATCTGCGGATCAGAATTAACAAATGCAAAATAATTATTTTTCTTTGCACCCTCAGCCCAATACAAAGATACTCCCATACAAAAGAAAGGGTCTTTGAAAAATAATTTAAACTCCTTTTCTGCTTCACCAAAAACCTTGTTTTCTCGCACCATCCTTCTTGCCCTCAAGGCAATGGAAGTTTGTAGACGACCTCTTGAAATTCTATCCTTTAAACGCATATACAAAGCACTATTTTGTTCATCTGTGAGGTTAATATCTCGCAACCACAGAGAAAGAGAGCTTTTTGCCACATTTAATTCACTTGCAATCTCATTATAAGACCTTCCCTGTTTCCTCAGGTTTATAGCCATATTTTTTTCTCGAACCTTTAACTTCATGTTACATAACAGTATAGCATATCACCCAATTAATGAAAAATAGGGAAATAAATGCTAACATTGTACCACAATGCAAAATAACGTAAAAAATTCTACAATTCCACCCGAAATAGTCTCCGTAGTTGAAACTTTGGAGAAATCGGGCTACGAAGCGTACCTTGTTGGAGGATGCGCGCGAGATATTTTTCTTGGAAGAATTCCGAAGGATTGGGATGTGACGACAAACGCCACTCCGGAACAAATCATCCCTCTTTTTACGAAAACTTTCTATGAAAATGATTTCGGGACGGTTGGTGTAGTGAACGAGTTGACGGAGAATGAGACTTTGAAAGTTGTCGAGGTCACGCCATACCGCCTCGAAACGGGCTACAGTGACTTCAGACACCCGGATGAGGTGAAGTTCAGCACCAAGCTCGAAGACGATCTCAAACGTCGGGATTTCACAGTTAATGCGATCGCCATAAGCCTGTCGAAGGGAGCGATAAAGGACATAGTTGATCTTTATGGTGGGTTACAGGATATAAAGGACAAAGTAGTCGGAACCGTGGGAAATCCTAATGACCGTTTCACCGAGGATGCTCTTCGACTCATGAGGGCCGTGAGATTCGCCACAGAATTAGGTTTCACGATTAACATCGATACTGAAAAGGCTATACAGAGCCACATTAAACTACTTGAGCACATATCGGTGGAGAGGATACGAGATGAGTTTATAGAGGTCATTATGTCAAAAGAACCCAAGAAAGGCATTGAATTGCTCGACAAAGTAGGCATTTTGAAGCTTATCTTACCCGAACTCGTAAAGGCGCAGGGTGTGGGACAGAATCAGGCACATGCTTACGATGTCTGGGAACACCTCCTCCGTTCCCTTCAGCATGCGGCAGACAAGGAATGGCCTCTCGATATTCGCCTTTCTGCCCTATTCCACGACATATCAAAGCCAGAGACTAAGAGGTTTTCACATGAAACAAATCAAATCACCTTCTATGGACACGAGGTCGTTGGTTCACGTGTAACAAAAAAGATACTCGAAAGGATGAAGTTTCCCGTGAAACTTATAGAAAAGGTCACTATTCTCATACGGTGGCACATGTTTTTCTCGGACACCGAGACTATTAGTCTCTCAGCCGTAAGGAGGATGATCACTAATGTCGGTACAGAAAACATCTGGGATCTCATGAATGTGCGTATTTGTGACCGAATTGGTACTGGTAGACCAAAGGAAAACCCCTACAGACTAAGGAAATACAAGGCCATGGTAGAGGAGGCTCTCCGAGATCCCATATCTGTAGCTATGCTCAAGATAAATGGAAAGCGCATTATGGATGTTACACATGAAACGCCTGGACCAAAAATTGGCTATGTTTTGAGCGCTTTACTAGAGGAAGTATTGGAAAACCCAGCCCTAAACACTGAAGATTACCTAGAAAAGAAGGCGACCGAGCTCATGAAACTCCCTGAAAAGGATCTTAAAAAGCTCGGAGATGACGCAAAAGAGAAGAAAGACGAGGCTGAAGGGGAGAATATTGAGGAAATACGTAAGAAATATCATGTTTCTTAGGTAGTTTCACGAGGAACATAGCTGTATTTGTCTCACGTGAAACACTTTTGGCGTAAATTTGGGCACAAATAAACCGCGTAGTATTGGCAACCATCAGAAATCAGAGGTTAGAACATCTATGATCTATGCTTGTTGCGAATATTGCGCGGTTTGTTTTTGAGAAGTCTTCGTTCGAAGGAGTCAATGGTGACTCAGCGAAAACTGACCTGCGGAGCCGACTAAGGGAACTCGTGTAGTGGTTCCTAAAAAGTTAAAAATTTCCCAGAGGGGAATTGATGAATTGTGTTTGAGGGAACTCACACGATAAAAGCCGAAGCCAGCAAAGGGTTGTTTCCTCTTCTTGAAAACTTCAAAAAGGGCACGACTCACTTTGAAACCCACATTTTGGCACATTTACAACGAACAATGCTGTGCAGTGTCTATTCTCGGCTTCACACTAACTCCTGCGATCTGGATACATTCTATCATTTATAAAAGACATGTAAAGGACATTGCAAGTAAAAACTGTGGATAACTCAATTACTTTTAATTTTCTATAGGTAAAATGTCCTATATAAAAGATATTTGTAAATTTTATTTGAGTATAATTTCAACAGGACAGTGGTCAGATCCCATAACTTCAGGAAGAATTTTTGTAGAAGTTATGCGACTCTTGAGAGCAGGGGAGACGAGAACATAATCAATTCTCCAGCCGATATTCCTATCACGAGAATTTGCAAAATGAGACCACCATGTGTAGTGACCATTTCCTTTATTAAACATTCTGAAAGTATCTACGAAACCAGCATCAATAAAAGCTTGGAATCCTGCTCGCTCCTCAATAGTGAATCCTTTTAACCCTTCATTTTCCTTTGGTCGAGCGAGGTCGTCGGGAGTATGAGCCACATTGAGGTCACCGCAGAAAATCACCGGCTTCTTTTTCTCTAAATCCTTGCAATACACCAGGAAAGCAGGGTCCCACTGCTTGTGCCGAAGGGGAATACGACTCAAATCATCCTTGGCATTCGGGGTATAGACAGTAACTACATAGAAATCAGGGTATTCCGCGGCGATAACCCGACCTTCCGTCGTCGGATCACCATATTTATCGGCACCAAGTCCGCATTTCTTTGCTATTTTCTCGGGGATTCCATTGAGAACGGCGAGAGGTTTCGGCTTTGTGAAGATCGCTGTGCCGGAATAACCCTTTTTCACCGCGGAATTCCAATACTCCTCGTATTCTGGCAAATCAATGACGGCTTGGTGTTGTTCCGCCTTTGTCTCCTGAAGACAGAGGATATCAGGCTTGTGTTCCTCAATAAAAGGGGTAAAAAGTCCTTTCTTTATAACAGCGCGGATCCCATTCACATTCCATGAGATGAGTTTCATGGAGGTATTGTACCAAGTTTTTTAGAAATCCATAATCTGCTTTAGGGTCAAGTCAAATGCGGATGCAAACTTTTCAATATTTAAAAGAGTGATGTTCTTTTCACCGCGTTCGATCATACCGACATAGGTGCGGTGAACATCGGCCTTGGTAGCCAGCGTTTCCTGAGAGAGATTTCGTCTTTCCCGTTCTGAACGAACCTTTCGTCCGAAGCGGAGAAGCATGTATTGTTTATCTTTCACACCACTAGTTTACAATCATGCCTACTATAGTGCTACATACTATAGTTAGCATCTTATGCACAAGTGCTAACTATAGTATTCTATATTTTCTTGCCTGGTGTTACTTTCCTTGCCGTCTTTATTTTCTCTTATTATGAAATTCTTTATGAATTTTTTTTAATTGATTATCGGTGACATGCGTATAGACCTGGGTTGTGGCGATATTTGCATGACCGAGAAGCATCTGGACCGAACGGAGATCGGCGCCATTTGAGAGGAGATCAGTGGCAAAGCAATGCCGGATCACATGTGGGGTAACTTTCTTCGAAATTCCAGCTTTGATAGCATATTCCTTGACAATCCGCTCGATAGAGCGACGAGTGAGGGCGAGTTCTTCTTTTTCCGCACGCTCCTTGCCATCAACTTTTACAAAAAGGGCGTCATTCACATCGGTTCTCTTGTCGAGATACTTTTTCACGGCGTCTTTTGCTTCGCTCGAGAGGAAAACGACGCGGATTTTCTCACCTTTTCCACGAATAGAGAATTCATCGGCACGGAAATCCATATCCCGCGAGAGGGAACAGAGCTCGGAGACACGAAGTCCTGTCGAGAAGAGAAGCTCGAGGATCGCCTTGTCGCGGAGGGATTTAAGGGTTGATTTCCCTTGATTTTTTGAATTTCCTTGCTCCTTCATCGGCGCCTCCATGAGCCTCTTCAATTCATCATGAGAAATGAGGTCGAGGTGTCGTTCTCCAACCTTTGCGAGCTCGATATACTCTGGCGAAAGCGTCTTTATTCCGCGTTTTGCCATATATTTCAAGAAGGCGCGCAGGGCAATGAGGTGGTAATTCTGCGTCTTTTTCTTGAGAGTCTCTCCTGTAGCCCTGTTATTACCCCCCGACTGACGGTTGAGCCAGAGACGGTAGGTGCGAACGGCGTTTTCGGTAATATCCTCGGCACTTTTCACCTTTGCAAAGTCGATGAATCTATTGAGATAATGGTCATAGTTTTCAACGGTTTTTACCGATCGACCCTTCTCGATCTCGATATACTCGAGAAACTGCTGTTTGAGGTCTTTTATATTGTGCGACATGGGTATATTGTAGCAAGATTGGCGCAATTACCCAAAACTTCCTCCGTACCCTTGCGCTCTAACCTCATTTATGCTATTATCCTTCATCATGCTTACAACCAGAGTCAAGGCAAATGTTATCAAGGCCGTAGCGCTTCATGACAAGGACACGGGATCTCCCGAGGTCCAGATTTCCATATTGTCAAAGAAAATAGATGAACTCGCTTCACATTTGAAAAAGCACAAGAAAGACAATCATTCTCGACGCGGACTTCTCGCCATGGTTGCGGATCGCCAGACTCACATGAATTACCTCAAGAAAAAGTTTCCGAAGCGTTACGTTTCTATTGCAAAGAAATTGGATTTGAAGGTAAAATAAGGTAAAATTAAGTCTCCGGGCGGTGCAATGGGTCCAATTTTACAGGTTTTTGGTTTTAATAATTTTAAT
>CAYGGI010000019.1:5183-12932 GCA_964349525.1 uncultured Candidatus Saccharibacteria bacterium | reverse complement strand
TGGCAGGAATCGAACCTGCATTTCTCCCTTCGCAGGGGAGTGTCCTATCCATTGAACGACAAGAGCGTGTATTAGCGCCCCCGTACAGTACCATTAGAATCCGAATCTTTCAAGGATTTTCTGCATCACGGGCTCATGATGTTCTGTTTCGGCAATGTATTTCAAAAGCACTTCGCGCACATGTTCGCGGTCGATTTCTGCAATGTGGATAATGATGTAGGGCATAAAGGTCTTCGTCGACTTGAGAAGTATCTTCGGAGGATGCTCCTCTGCGTCGATCCAGAAGGATTCGAGGGTTAGAAAAGGGTAAAGGATCTCACCGATGACGATGCCGCGGTCGTTGATCTCGATGTGGATAACCGAGGGCTTTCGCGCAGCATGGACAACAAGGGCAAAAACTCCGACGATGATAAGGATGCCGAAGATGACATTGCCAAAGATAAAGGCGAGCGCCGCCGCGGTCAGCGTAATAATCCCGACTCCCCAGTACCAGTCGTTATTTTTTTCCGTATAGTGATGTTCAGGAGCGTCCCATGAGATGAGAGGTTGCATGGGGGTATTATAACATTAGTCTTGTTTTTTCGGCACCTTAGAGTTTGGTCGGATCCCTATAGACAACTTCAATATTATTTCCATCTAAATCAAAGACATACGCGGCGTAGTAACCAGCGTGATACTTGGTCTGATACTCTGGAGCTCCATGATCAACTCCTCCGGCTTTCAGTGCTTCGACATAGAAGTCTTCAACTTCTTTCTTTGATGCTGCAGAAAATGCGATATGTATATGCGTTGTGGGAGGATACTCCGCATCAGGGGCGCCTAACCAGAAAAATGGTCGATCAAAACCAAATCCGCAAGAATCGTCTTTTGGCATGACTTGCTTTATTCCCAACGGCGCTAGAACTTTAGTGTAGAATTCCATGGCTTTCTCGTAGTCCCTTGGAATAACGGTGATGTGGTCGAATGGAGTATTGATTCTTTCCATGCCTTTTATTTTAACATAACAAATACTTTAATTTGCGGAGGACCGTTGACGCTGTTAGAACTTGGTATGAGACACAGAAAGTTGCGACTTATGTGACGAATCTAGTTATGACTATATAAAAACAGCCGCACACCACCCCTTTAGGATAATGTACGGCATTGTTGATTTTCACCACACTCGCTTTACGATGGCGTAGGTGACGTTATAAACGTGGATATATTCTTCCGGGTCAACGATGAGGACCTGGTATTTCTCCAGACAGATCTCCCGGTAGAAACGTAGGATCTCCCGCTTTGCAGCCTCAAAGTCTGGCAGAAGCTCCTTCTTGGTACGAAGCCGATCCCAGATGTTGATAAAGAGTCCATAGCCGTCTTTGACCCTCATCACAACTTGTGGATGCTCGTCGAGAACAGCGTTGAAGGCTTCGGTTGAGAAGATGAAGGGAGCAACTTGCTTTCTTTCCATTCTTGCGAGGAACTGCTCCGCTTCGTTCACCAATGCTGAGAACGTCGGCCCAGGAACGAAGTGGTCCTGAAGGATGAAGACTCCACCAGGCTTCAGGATTCGCAGAACCTCAGCAAGCGCTTTGAGCCAGTCTTCCTGAGGAAGGTTGTTGAAGCCATAGCGACAGACGACCACATCGTAACTTCCTGACGTTACCCCTGGCATTGAGGTAACATCGACTTGGATCACGAAGTCTGTTGGCACTAGGTCAATCTTTTCAAGAATCGTCCCAGACCTGTCCGCGAACGTCATATTCACATGCTTGCCGAGAGACTTCATGTGAGTTTCGAGAGCACGACCGATGAGACCAGTGCCACAGCAAGCATCCATCACTTTCCAGCTCTCGGGTTCCACTACCTGCATCTGTTTAGTACGATAGTGGTCAAAAAGTGCTGCGACGTAGCGTTCGGAACGCGGATCAGCGACGAAGGCATCGAATGCCTTTAAATATGATTCAGGCCATTGTTCAGGCATTTCGTTTTCCCTCGGTTAGTTGTTTAGGAACACAAAGTTCAGATTTGACTTTATAACGTAAAACTATTTTTGTCAACTGGCGGACAGGGTGGGATTCGAACCCACGACTCCCTTACGGGAGTGACAGTTTTCAAGACTGTTCGATTCAACCGCTCTCGCACCTGTCCATGATATTTAACTTTTGTCAAGTACTTGATAATTTTTATTCATTACACTTGGACATGTAGATCCTCTCACATTTTGCTTACATTTTCAACATAGAGTACACTTTCCCTATGCGCTACATGGGAATTGACTATGGATCAAAGAGGGTGGGTATCGCCATCTCGGACGAAGCGGGGGAATTCGCCATGCCTCTCATCGTCCTTTCGAATGCGAAAAAAGACGCTCTCGCGATGATAAAAGAAATTTCTGATATTGCAAAGAAAAATAATGTGAGTGAAATTGTCATCGGCGAGTCAAAGAATTATAAAGGAGAAGCCAATGCCATCATGTCCGAGAGTCTCAATTTGAAGAAAGACCTCGAAGCAGCGGGATTCACCGTTCATCTCGAGCCGGAGTTCATGACGAGCGCGAACGCCGAGCGATTTCAGGGAAAACATGATATGCTCGATGCGTCTGCCGCCGCACTTATCCTCCAGTCTTTCCTAGATAAATTAAAACATAAAAAATAACATGATAACATTTGATGATTTTTCAAAAGTAGAAATAAAGTCAGGGAAGATCCTCTCTGCCGAAAAAATTCCTGATACTGACAAGCTCCTGAGGCTCATAGTAGATTTCGCCGAGCAGGTGGAAGTGACTGCCGAAGACGGTACGAAAAGTCTCGTCTCGAAACCCCGCCAGATAGTTTCCGGCATCGCCCTCTATTTCCCCGACCCTGCCATTCTCGTCGGCAAGACCTGCATGTTCGTGACGAATCTCGAGCCGCGCGTCATAAAGGGTCATGAGAGCAACGGGATGTTGTTTGCAGTTTCTTCTGAAAATAATTTTTCTTTATTAGAACCAAACAATAGTATTCCTCCTGGTACCAAAGCAAAATAATATATGTCATTTCATGAAATCATCAGTTTCCTGTTAGACCCGCAGAAAGCCATCACAGCATATGGCTTGATCGGAGTCATCCTCATCGTCTTCGCCGAGTCGGGGCTCTTCTTCGGTTTCTTCTTGCCGGGAGATACACTCCTCTTCACCGCAGGCTTCGTCGCATCCCAGGGAATATTTTCCCTACCTGTTCTCCTCGTCGGCACGTTCGTGGCGGCGGTGCTCGGAGATAGTGTCGGATATTGGTTCGGAAAAAAGACTGGTCCCGCACTTTTTGCAAAAGAAGACTCTCTTTTTTTTAAAAAGAAATACGCGCTCCAAGCCCAGGTCTTCTACGAGAAGCATGGAAAGAAAACGATTATCCTTGCCAGATTCATGCCTATTATCAGAACCTTTGCTCCTATCGTGGCGGGTATCGGAAACATGAACTATCGTATTTTCTTGACCTACAACATCGTTGGAGGGTTCATCTGGTCGTTTCTATTGATCCTCCTCGGCTACTTCCTCGGCAAGAGTATACCAGGGATCGACAAGTACCTTTTGCCCATAGTGCTACTCATTACCCTCGCCTCTCTGGCACCTGGGATTATTCATCTTGTGAAAAATAGGAAAAGTGCGCAGGAAATAAAAGAAAAAATATAGTACAATAGAGGGCATACAAGAATCATATGTTTGCCCAAAAGTTTTTTACATTATTTCCTCCACCGAAATTCCTCAACGTCCCTTACGCAGGTCTCGATATTTCCGATGACGCCGTCCGATGCATAGAATATGTTCCCACAGGGAGCCGTCTTGCCATTCACCGCTATGGCACGAAGCTTCTTCCTCCCGGAACAATCGAAGGTGGGGAAATTAAAAATGACAAGGTTCTCCAGGAGACCATCGCCGCTCTCTGCGGAGAATTGAAAGTTCATGTTGTTAAAGCTTCTCTACCAGAGGAAAAAATGTATCTTTTTAAGACTGAAGTCTCGAGTACCAATGAAAAGGAAATTCGCCAGAGTGTCGAATTTAAACTCGAGGAAAACGTTCCGCTCGCCGCCGCCGAAGCCATCTTTTTCTTTGACGCGCTTCCGAAGGTTGTCGAGACTGATGCTAACTATGTCAGTGTCTCCGTGGCGCCTCGTCCTCTTGTCCTCTCATATCTCGACCTTATCAAGTCTGCCGGCGTCACCGTCCTCTCTTTCGAAGTCCAGGCAAAGGCCATCGCCCACTCTCTCTCTGTCCGCGGTTCGGTCGAGACGGAAATGATCGTCTATATCATGGGCGCCAAGACTGGCATATATATCATCTGCGGGGGAGTTGTCTGCTTCACATCGACAATCTCATGGGGAAGCAGGCTTCTCGCGGAATCAAAAGATTCAAAAGCGACTTTCCGCGAGCTTAAAAAACAACTTGAACAAGTTCACCTCTACTGGTCAGAACATGCTCATGGGTCGATCAGTCGAATCGTCTTTGCCGGTCGAGCGGCTTTGACAGACGGGCTGCTCTCCGAATGTTCAGCTGGATTTCTGGGCCAGTCAGAGACGAAGATTCATTTCGAACTCGGAAAGGTCTGGCAGAACGCATTCTCATACGACGCCTACATTCCGCCGATTCCCTACGAAGACTCGCTCGACTATGCAGTGGCCGCAGGACTGGCTTTGCCGCCCATTTTACAATAACCATGATCCACTACACCCTTATACCGCCAGAAGAAATGAGAGCTCTCCGCCGCGAATATCGGATGCGCCTTTGCATCGTCATATCATTTTTTGTCTCATGCGGTGTTGTTCTCGGAATTATTTCCTTGATTCCTGCGTACCTGTATTCCCGCGCACAAGAAAGCGAAGTTGCCCTGCGCACAGAAAAACTGCAAGAAGGTCGTAAGGCGAGCGGTATCGTTCAGATAGAGAAGGATCTTTCCCAAAGCCAGGCGATCGCCGAGCAGATAACTGCCGAGATGGATCAGATCGTCCATTCTGATTCTATTGCACGGGTTGTCGCACTTCGGCCGCAACAAGTTCTTATCTCCTCATTTGCTTTTTCCCGCGCTTCAGGAACGACCACTCCCTATGAAATCATCGTGCAGGGAAAGGCGCCGACCCGCGAAGTTCTGATCGCGTTTGAAAAAGAATTGAAAGAGAGCCCGGCTTTTTCAAAGGTCGATCTGCCGTTGTCAGATCTTGTCAAAAGCAAGAATATTAGCTTTGCTCTCAAGCTCAGTCTCAAGAAATAACATGTATATCAATCATCGTCACTACATTCTTCTCGTACTTGCTCTCGTAACCGTGGTTCTCTCGGCTCTCGGCTACACGGTTCTGTATCGCGCGATCGTGTCGCAGTCTGTCCGCGCGCACGAAGCTATGAAAGAAATAGCTTCTGTCGATGAGAAGCAAAAACATGCGGAGGATGCGGCCAGCATTTATACCAAAACTTCCGAAACGCGTACTCGCATCGCTAACCTCGCCGTTTCTCAAGAAAAAATAGTCGATTTCATCACCTCAGTCGAGAAACTAGGGGATGATGCGGGGGTACAGCTTGAGCTCTCTTCTATCACGAACGAACCCTTCGCGGCAGGCAAGACCACGGGTTATATCAAGGGGCGAGTTGATGCTCGCGGTTCGTGGACAAATATCATGAAGGCGCTCATACTTATAGAGCATCTACCGCATAGCGTATCATTGTCCAATGTGAGACTTGTGCAGACTTCCGTGACACCTTCGGCGGAACTACCCGTCAAGTTTCCACAGTCTTCGGCGAGCAAAGTCTGGAATCTCACTCTCGATATCAAGGCCTTGACTACTAAATAAGGAATATATGAAGAAAATACAATTTATTAAGATTATAAAAGAAATCGGACGCAACGCACATATCGACTGGATAGCCGTGTTGTTTCTGAGTATATGCACGACACTAGCCCTTGCAATAGGTGGATGGTATCTTTACAATGCTGTGGTGAAGGGAAGTATCCAAGGAAATGAAGCTCCAACTGCAGTTTCTGCCCCTCGATTCAACGAAAAAGCCATTTCTTTGGTTATCGAACGATTTAATCAAAGAGAAGAGATAAGCACAAAAGTGCGTTCAGGGTATAGCGGTCCTGGAGACCCTTCAATAGAGAGATAGATATGCCCTCGTAGTTCAATGGATAGAACTGCGGACTTCTAAGCCGTCAATGTTGGTTCGATTCCAACCGAGGGCACCAAGTTAGTAGAGGTTGCCATCATGCGATGACAGCTCCTTGCGAATACGCAAGGGTTGTCCACAGTTTTAATGTGTACACGAAAGGGAATGCCTTGTATAATAATGTCATTATACAGCCCACAGCTTTTTAATATTTAAAAATAAAAAATGGAAACCGAAAACACAAAATCTTCTCATGTAGTCATACTCGTGATACTCATCATCGTGGCGGCCGTCATGCTCTACTACTCGCTCCAGAATTCTGGTGGCGAGAGTGCGGTCGTCGAAACTCCGGCACCAGTGGCATCTGCTCCCGCCGAGGAACCTCCTAAGGTTCAGAGAGTTGTCAGTGCGAGCGATCTGACTTTGAAAGCGGATATTTTAAAGAAGATTTCTACCGAGGGAGTTCTCTCTGCAAAAGATAAAGCAGAAATCTATGCGGCTATTTCAGGGGATAATATAAACAAGTACAATTTTACCGGAGCCGAAATGAAGAAAATCATCGAAGTCTTAAATAGGAAATAATAAAGGTCACTCTCAATGTCCACACTGAAGTTTAAAAAGCTATGTATACTCGCGGGGCTGGTGGTATGTAGTTTTTCTGTGTCTATAGGGAGTGCACGGGCGGATGCAAATGTCACAGCTTCGACACCATCTCTGGTAAATGTTCTTCCTTCTACGAGTGTGACTATGACGGGGACTGTCACTGGTACTGGGTACACAGGTAATAATTGTTGGGCAATAGTTGCTGGTAGTGGTTCTCCTGCTACCTGCTGGCTTCCTAATGGTGCTTACTTGACTGGTTCGACCGGTACATTCACCGAATCCTTTACTACAGGCAATGCCGGTGACACCATCTATAACATATATCTCTGTATTAATCGTAATGGTACTACCAATACCTTTGCAGGTCCTTGTGCAAAAACCAATATTGTCAAAGTCGCCTCCCTCTCCGCTTCCCTCACCGCTTATCCTACAAGCGGTACAGCGACCGTGGCAAGCCCTCTCTATACGCAATTAACCGCTTCTAGAACAGGTACGGTAACAGGAACAATTAATTATAAATTTAGGTGTAATAATCTTTCTAGTACAGCATTTGCTGATGCTGGTGCAGATGAGACTTATATCTGTTCTTACACCACCGCGGGAACACACACACCTCAAGTACAGATTACCCAAGGAGGACTCGTATCGATAGGAAGTGCGACGGTCACAGTTACGGCTCCCGACACCACCGCTCCCAACAAACCCACCAACGCCAATGCCTACCAAACATCTCTCTCAACCTCCCTCGACCTTATCTGGGATGAATCTGACAATGTCGGTGTAACAAAACGCGAGATAGCAAGATGTACTGGTGGAACCTGTACACCAACCGCACTCATAACTCTTTCGCCTGTTCCCACAGAAGGTTCGTACACAGATACTGGCCTTACGGCAAATACCCCCTACGCATACAAAGTGAGAGTGCAAGATGCTGCATTAAACTGGAGTCCATGGAGTGACACATTTTATGGTACGACGAAGGCGGCTCCCGACACCACCGCTCCCAACAAACCCACCAACGCCAATGCCTACCAAAC
>CAYGGI010000019.1:0-5083 GCA_964349525.1 uncultured Candidatus Saccharibacteria bacterium | reverse complement strand
TGCATTAAACTGGAGTCCATGGAGTGACACATTTTATGGTACGACGAAGGCGGCTGCCAAAACCACCCCCGTCATCACCTGGGCAAATCCTCCAGCCATCATCTACGGTACTGTTCTCGGTACGAACGAGCTCAATGCAACAGCAAATGTTGCCGGAAGCTTCGAATATGTGCCAGCGGCAGGGACGACGCTCTCTTCAGGAACAAAGACGCTCCTCGTCATCTTCACTCCTTCAAATTCAACAGTATATAATACTGTTTCAAAGACAGTTGCTTTGGTCGTCGATAAAAAATCTTTGACCGTCAAGGCGGATGACAAAACAAGAGTCCAAGGAATCGCAAATCCCGCATTCACCTTTACCTACAAAGGTTTTGTGGGTTCAGATACAGCTTCTACTATCATAGATACCCCTCCTACTTTTAATACCTTGGCAACCGTCAGTAGTGTTGTCGGTACTTATTTGATTACAAAGGCTACCGAGGCTACCTTTGGGTCAACACAACCGAACTACTCTTTCGTCTATGAATCTGGAACATTGACGGTGACGGCGGTGAGTGATGCCGAGGTTCCGAGTACCCCCCTTCATCCAAGTGTCACTGCCCAGTCGACAAGCCAGATCACCTTTACCTGGGATGCTGCGAACGACAATGTCGGTGTGACAAAATACAATATATATCGATGTAGTAGTATTCCTACATCATCATGTAGTCTATCCTCTCCAGCATTTGCGACAGTAAATGCCCCTACGACAACCTATGTCGACACAGGACTCACCGCTTCTACGAGGTACAGATATGCAGTGTCAGCATCTGATGCAGCGGGGAACGAGAGTGCTATGTCAAGCCAGGTCACCACACTCACGAATTCTATCGCAAAAATCGATCCCACCATCTCATGGACTCAGCCATCAGCCATCACTTACGGAACAGCTTTGAGTGGAACACAGCTCAACGCTTCGGCAAATGTTGCCGGAAGTTTCGAATATACTCCAGCGATAGGAACGATATTATCTGCCGGAGACACGGTACTCCTCGCCACCTTTACCCCCGCAGATTCTGCGAAATATAGTACAGTGTCAAAGACATTGGTTTTGACAGTGAATAAAAAGAATGTGACGGTAACAGCCGATAACCTTTCAAAAGAGATAGGCTATGATAACCCAGTACTCACTGCTTCTTACTCAGTTCTCGTAAATGGAGATACTACGGCACAGTTCGATGAGCTTGCATCACTCACAACTACCGCCACAAAGAATAGTGCCGTGAATACCTACCCTATCATTCCGTCTGGAGCGGTCTCTTCGAATTACTCATTCTCATATGTCAATGGGGTGCTAACGGTGACAAAGGATATGACAGGACCAACACAGCCAGGCCTCCCAGCACTTACAGTCATATCCCAAACAGAGATAAAAATATCATGGGGCGCTTCGACCGACCTCAGTAGTGGTACAGCAGGTTATGAGGTGTTCAGGTGTGGTACTGCCGGTAGTGCTACTCTATGTACTCCAACCGATTTAATCAAAACTCTTGGAAATGTAACTTCCTACAATGACACCGGTCTTACGGCAGGTACTTATTATAGGTATAGGGTAAGGGCATATGACAGACTTGGCAATAGAGGGAATTATTCATCGAGTGTGTCAGCAACAACTCTGGCGTCCACTCTCACGGCGACGTTGACTGCCGAGCCAGCGGGAGGAGATAGTCTACCATTCTCGAATCTCTTGAAAGCTACGAGATCCGGAAATGCTACGGGAGCTATCACGTATGAATATAAATGCGGTACACCCCAAGCTGAGGATAAAGATAAAAAGAATGAAGCATGGAAAAGTGGTACGATCGATCCTTTCTTTTGTCTGTATTCCGCTCTCGGGACATACACGGGGCAAGTACGCATAACCCAAGGAGGGCAGACTGCGACGGCAGAGACGACTATTGTTGTAGCAAAGGACAACACTCCCCCTACTCTCACTACGGTTGCCGCAGGATCAGTCACCTCGTCATCAGCAACAATCACATGGAAGACAAACGAGAGTGCTACATCGCAGGTCGAATACGGTCTAACGATCGCCTATGGCAACAAAACGCCCACTGCTCTGGCGCAGAATAGCAAGGGCGCTTCCCAGACAGCCGCAGCCTACGGCAGCTTCACCATACTTGATCCTCTCTACGTCCTCACACATTCGCAGACCCTCATAAATCTTTTGCAAAAAACCCTCTACCACTACCGCGTGATCTCTATCGACGCACTCGGCAACAAGTCGGTATCTCCTGATCAGACATTTACGACGGGGGCACCTACACCACCAACATCAGGATATCTCTCTGGTTGGGCATGGTCATCGACTATCGGGTGGATTAGTATGAATTCAGATAATGCTCGTTCGAATGGCGGTAACTATCGAGTCCGTCTCGATACAACCACGGGCACACTCATCGGCTACGCATGGTCTTCGAATATCGGATGGATTGAGTTTGGTGTGAGCGAATCAGGAAAGCCGGCAGCGTCGGTGATACTCGATCCATCAGACCCGCTCTTCGGACAGATTACTGGTTGGGTTCGGGCAACAGCTGGTGCTGGAAGGACAGATGGTTGGGACGGTTGGATAGAACTATCGGGTGACAAGCACACTTCACCTGATACGAATGCCACCGCGAATACAAAAGGTCTCTCGTTCTATACAATCACCGCAAAGGAATCCGGGGTTGATGTTACTCGAGGATATTTCCGAGGATTCGGATGGGGAAGTGAAGTTGTTGGTTGGGTTAATTTCTGCCTCATCAGTAATTGTACAAATAATGCAGTATCACCAAATCTAGATGATCGGACTGTAACCATTACCCAGATCACTGGTGGCGATGACTTCAACTTCACACTTGGCGCCCCTATAACCGTCGATTTCAGGACTACCCCTTCTTACACTACCACTCCCGGAACTGTCACAGTCAGCAGGTCAGGATCTTTTAGAGGAAAAGTTACCTTGAGCACTTCGGCGGCTGACAGTAAATTACCAAAAGGCGCTTCCATAAACCCCTTGAGTCCTGCGGAGTGTGATCTCGCAGTGAATGAAAATTGCACCATAAATGTCTCGATAAATAATTCTATCCCTCCAGCTGAGTCAAACAAGTCTGTCCATGTCAACGCAGTTGGCGGTACTGCCAGCAAGCCTGTAACGGTACCGATTAATATGTATGATACGTCTTGCCCGGGCTGTTCAACTGATGGCGATGAGGGAGAGGGTATAAAAATGTGGTTGAAGAACCCGGCGGATTTGGGGGATGAGAGCAGGACGACGATGACGCTCCGGGCAGGTCAAGCGGCGCATATACAGTGGCGGGCGGAGGTGGGGACGAATAGGGGGCCATGTGTCGGGACCTTCAAAAAAAATGGTACCCTGTATGCACTCCCCAACTTCACCACTGAGAGTGAATATAATCCACCAAATCTTCAAGCTGGGTCATATGTCTTTACTATGAAGTGTAGAGATGCGGATGGAGGTCCTGATTTCATTGCTGCAAATGGTATAAAAACTTCATTGGATATAAAAGTAGTAAGTCCTAAGATAGAAGAAAAATAAAAAGACTAAAGGCTACCCGTGAGGAGTAGCCTTTTGCTTGTACGATCGAGTTAACGATCGTTCCGAAAGGGAACTTTGTTTACCGAACGAATCCGGTAGAACTTGTTGACCCCTATTGTTTCGTCGAAGAAAGTGAAGCTTCCCTCGGTGTACCGCGCTGACACGGAGTGTTCGGTGTCAACAATGTCTTCCCACGATCCTGTGATCGACGAGGAAGACTGAAGGACAAAGACTCTCCCGATCTCCCCGCCGTTCCTTTGAACGGTGATGAACTTGGGTGAGATAGATGAAGGCTTCTTTAGCGCCTGCTTTTTGCTTTCGGCGAGGACGCTTTCATCGCTACTGACTTTTGTGGTGGGCAACTGCTCGGCAATCTGCTTGCCGTCGCCGTTGAGCACTTGGAAGTCATTACCTTCGCCAGACACCAGATTGATTTGGTGTATTGCGTTGGTGCCTGCGATGGCTTTAGCTGTGGGGATAAAGAGGTAGGAAAACTCAGTATTTACCCAAGTTGGCTGTTCCTTCAGCACCCCATTTTCGTCGAGGGCTTCGATTCGCGCCCAGCTTAACGCATTTACTTTGTAGGCGATGTCGATAGGGAAGCCGAGCACGATCTTCGACAGGTCGGGGAGGCTGTATGTACCAGAGGGAGACTTGATGAGTTTGAACTCAGTCTTTACTCCGAAGTATGTACCACTATCGCTGTCACTTGCATAAGCTTCAATTATGAACGAATCGTCCCTTTTTGTCGCCGCTGATGTATTTGTGAGTGCGCCTGGTACACATTTTTTAAGTTCACTCTGGAAGAAGGTGTCCAGTTCCTTTTTGTCTTTGAATTTGGGGGTGATTGTGGCAAGCCAACCAACAGGCTCATTCCAGTGCCCTTTTTGATAGACATACACCTCTGTGTATTCAACACTGGTGATACTATGATGCATCACCTTCTCCAAACTTCCGAGCTCGAGGCCCGCGATCGCCCCCTCCAGTCTGCCGCAGCAGACGAAGGAGAGCACTAACACCGACAACCATTTTGTGATGGTCTTCATTTGCTTTCCTTTCGGCACTTCCGTGCCTGGTAGGGGGTTGCGTTTTGGCTTAGGTACATCGGTTTTCAGGCCGATTTGACGAAACAACGTCAACGTACTAGCTAGAGGGTATTATACCATGAAAAGGGTAGAAAAGTAAAGGGGCTCGAGAATGGCTCAATATATGACCTTTTAAGGCTCTATTCGCTGACATATCCACCGGCTGTCCACTAGTTGTCCACAATAATAAGCTACTTTTCTAGACGATCAATTATCCCGTTCTTTTCTATCGAATGATTAATAATATCTATTGGAAAAGATCTTTCTTTGCTATCAACAAGCCTTTTTAAAATAATATTTTTCTCACCAGCAGTAATTTCTTCTGCCGCTTTTTCATTTATTAAATATTCAACCTCATCTATTTCAATGACGGCATTTAAAAGATTATCTTTCTTCATATAGTATAAAATCATACCAG
>CAYGGI010000018.1:0-12991 GCA_964349525.1 uncultured Candidatus Saccharibacteria bacterium | reverse complement strand
AACCTGCCACCCCCTCATTGCAAATGAGGTGCTCTACCAGATGAGCTAAGGGCCCAAAATTGCCTAATTTACTTACCCAACGATTTTACCTTATTTTTTGGCTAATGCAAGCTGGAGCACATGGTCTAGGAAATGTGATAAGGGTGCACCAATTGATCCGAGGGCTTTGGGTACACATGAATGATCAGTTAATCCTGGTAAAGTATTTACTTCCAATACGTAGATTCCTCTGCGTGGGGATACAATAAAATCAGTACGAGAATAATGGCGGAGGCCGAGAGCCTCGTGGGCACGACGTGCAAGGTCCTCGAGCTCCAATTTTTGTTCTTTGGTAAATGTTGAGGGTACGATAATATCAGACTTATCTTCATATTTCGCCTCATAATCATAAAATGCCTTCCCCTTCTCCTTGTGAGGTCGAATCTCGATCGGTGGCAAAGCATACAGCGCGCTTCCCCGGTATCCGTCAATGACGCCGACTGTGGCCTCGACACCGGGAATGTATTCTTCGAGCATGACGGTGTCGCTGTGTTCAAAGGCTTTCCTGATGGCTTCGAGAAAAGTGGCGGGAGTCTTGACGAGTGAAATACCGACAGAAGATCCGGCAGAAACAGGCTTGACGACGACTGGTGGAGAAAAGGTTCGGAAAAGATCAGTGATATCTCCGGTTGGAACCTCGCGAAGGACGAAATGGTCGGGCGTGCGGATTCCCTCTTTTTTAAACACTTCTTTCGACAAGACTTTATTCATCCCGATCGCCGAAGGAAAAGAAGCCGAACCAGTAAAAGGAACTCCGTGCATCTCGAGGAAATGCTGGAGTTTGCCGTCCTCACCGTAGTGACCATGGAGAGCATTGAAAATAACATCAACATGGGCGATGGCGTCGTGCGGTGCGATGGGCGTGCCATTCTTGTGCCAGGTGCCGTCGCGAGAAATGAGAATATCCTGCACGTCGTATATCCCATGGAGAGAGTCGGGCGGAAGGTCGTGGACATCCTCGGAAAGATGCTTCAAAACTGTCGCGCCAGTTTTGAGCGAGACCTCGTATTCATTGCTCGGTCCCCCACGGAGAACCCCGACGCGGATTTTTTGCATGCTTCTATTATACTACGGTTTGAGGAAATTCCGCTTCCTCAGATTTTTATGATACGCAATAGCGAAACGATGGGCTTCGGCGTTGGCCTTTATAATGGACATCTTGTGCGATTCAATTATCTTTTCATCTCCGAGGATGTGGTGAGCTTTATGTTTGTCATCTTTCACAACGGACACGATCGGAATACTTTTAATTATCTCAACTGCTGCATTTCTTTGACTTATTCCCCCATCAATAACAATGAGATCAGGTAGTCGCCATTCTGTATGCGCGAATCTTCGCGTGAGCATTTCTTTTAACCCTCCAACATCATCATTTGTCTCTTTTGAAATTTTAAATTTCCTGTATTCTGCTTTATCAACTTCCCCATCGGAGAGGACGATCATCACTCCGACTTTATTTTTTCCCGACATATGGGCAATGTCGTAGGATTCAATACGGAAATTGGTGTTGCCATTTGTGCTTTCTTTTTCCGACTTAATTAAAGCAACATCCTGGATATGCATGAGGGCGTAGTGCGTCCTCTTTATTCCCTCGGCTTTTTCGAATTCCTGTTTCTCGGCATGCTCCTTCATTTCCTTTTCAAGCATACGCATGAGCTCGTGCTTTTTGCCTTGGAAAAAGAGTGTGAGATTTCTGATTGTCCTCTGATATTCTTTCTTGGCTTCGGGAGAAGCCGTATCAGGCGAGAGACCGAGGGAACGGTAAAAGGATTCCTGGTGCGGAATGAGAGACTTGGCGTCACGAAAGGGGAAAATTTTGCGGATAATTCGTAAAGCTTCCTTGAGGAGCGCACCCTGCGGATACGGTCCAAATTGTGCTTTTATAGTTACCTTGTTTCCCATTTCGAGTTCCCTGCCTCGCACAATCATGACTCGTGGAAACTCTTCATCGGTAATGACGACATAGTTATAACTTTTGTTATCTTTTTCCTTTGTATTAAAGTAGGGTTGGTGTTCCTTTATTAAATTACTCTCGAGGATAATGGCTTCGAGAACAGAGTCAGTCTCCTGATACGTGATCTCGGTGGCTTGCGTGACCATGTCAACGAGGAGTGGTCCGCGGGTCGCGATGAGGTCAATGGCAAAATAGCTCTTGACGCGGTCGTGGAGAGAGGTTGCGCGCCCGATATAGAGGATTTTCCCAGTTTTGTCTCTGAAGAAGTAGACCCCTGGATTGTCGGGTAGGTTTGCTTTGGCGAAGAGTGATTGACTACTCATGTTTTATATAGTATCCTTTTTTCAGACCTTGGCAAGCAATCATGCGTGCCATTGAAGCCCAAGGAAGATTATGGGGTGGATATATCTGCTGGTGTTCGGTGGAGCGATAGCGATTCTCACTTTCCTGTTTGGGAAGGTGATCCTGTACATCGTCGGCTTCACGATCGCCTCAATAACTCTTTTGTTCCTCATAGCAGTATGCCTCTTGCGCAAGACGCTTAACTACTGTGCAAAAGATGAGGGGCCGGAGGTTCCTCTTTAAAAAGTTCCTCCTCCCTTTGAAAACGCGTGGGGCCCTCGGGTACCTGCGCGCTTTTTTGCTTATTGATTTACTTCCCCTACCTATCCCTCTTCAGTATTTTCTTGAGATACTTTCCAGTATAGGAATTCTCGCTCTTTGCCACATCTTCGGGAGTTCCCTTTGCCACGAGCTTGCCACCACGGTGACCGCCGTCGGGACCGATGTCGAGAATATAATCGGAGGACTTTATAAGGTCGAGATTGTGTTCGATGACGACGACGGTGTTACCTTTGTCAACGAGGTGCTGGAGAATTTCTATCAATTTTTTAACATCCTCGTAATGCAGACCGACGGTTGGCTCATCGAGAAGGTAAATAGTTTTCTGGAGATGCGCGCGGTAGAGCTCGGAGGAAATTTTCACACGCTGGGCTTCCCCGCCGGAGAGCGTCGTGGCGGACTGACCGACTTTCAGATAGCCGAGACCGACCTGACCGAGAGTTTCGAGGCGATCACTGACAGCCGGAATATCCTGGAAGAAAGCTAGGGCTTCCTCGACGGTCATCTCGAGAACATCGTGAACATTTTTTCCTTTATACTTTATCTCGAGAGTTTCTTTCATAAATCTCTTGCCCCCGCAGATCTCGCAGGGCACATAGACAGTCGGTAGGAAATGCATCTCGACGGCAATCTCGCCATTTCCCTCGCAGGCCTCACAGCGACCACCTTTAACATTGAAAGAAAATCGTCCTGGACCCCAGCCTCGTGCGCGCGCCTCGGCGGATGCGGCAAACATGTCGCGAATATGTTGCCATGCGCCGGTATATGTTGCCGGATTCGATCGTGGAGTGCGTCCGATCGGCGACTGGTCGATGAGGATGACTCGGCCGATGTACTCGCTTCCGGTGAAGCTCTCACAATTGAAAACCTCCGCCGTTCGGTGTCGGCGTTCAAGTCTCGCTTGCAAGTTCTTATACAAAATCTCATACATAAATGAGGATTTACCCGAACCGGAAACCCCAGTCACGACATTGAAACAACCGAGGGAAATATCGGCATTCATATTTTTAATATTGAAAACATTCCCGCCTCTAACCATGATTTTTCCCTTAGGCTCGCGACGAGTGGCGGGGATTTCGACTTTCTTTTCTCCACGGAGGTAGGCGAGGGTTAGGGAACCTGAGTCATTTTTCTTTGCCGTGAGGAGTTTGTCGAGGTAGCCCGCAACGACGACTTCCCCACCGTGAACGCCAGCGCCAGGACCGATGTCGATGATGTAGTCGGAGGAAAACATCGTGTCCTCGTCATGCTCAACGACAATGATGGTGTTACCGAGATCGCGGAGATCGAGGAGGGTCTGGATGAGACGGTCGTTGTCGCGCTGATGGAGACCGATAGTCGGCTCGTCGAGGACGTAGAGGGCGCCGACGAGGCCAGAGCCGAGCTGGGAGGCGAGACGGATACGCTGGGCTTCCCCGCCAGAGAGCGTGTGGGCGCGGCGGTCAAGGGTCAGGTATTCGATGCCGACATTTTTCATGAATTGGAGACGTGAGCCGATTTCCTTAAGCACAATTTTTGCAATTTCTTTTTCAGTTTCGGAGAGTTTTATTTCATTGAAATATCCGATGGACTCCTCGATGGAAAGGGCTGTGACATTGACAATATTTTTCCCATCAACAAGGACATGAAGGGCTTCTTTGCGGAGACGGGCGCCTTTACAATCCGGACATTCTTCATTCGTGAAAAATTCCCGTGTGCCGAGTCCGTTGCAGACTGCGCAGGCACCGTAGGGAGAGTTAAAGGAGAAAAGGCGCGGCTCAATCTCGGGATATGAAAAGCCGTCATAGGGACACATGAATTTCGTCGACATGAGCTTTTCCTCGTCGGGAAATTGGATTTTAATGAGACCTTGCGCTTCTTCGATAGCTTTTTCGAGAGCTTCCGAGAGTCGTTCGATGGCGTTCTCGCGGCGCTTGCTCTGCGCTTTGTCACGAAGATTCATTTTAAATTCACTCAAGAAAATCTCGTCAACGAGGACATCAATATCATGCTTCTTGTTTTTATCGAGAATGATCTGCTCGCGAAGCTTCATGACTTTGCCATCTATTTTTACTTTGTCGTAGCCCTTGCCGAGAAGATCATAGAGGAGTTGGTAGTACTCGCCTTTACGACCGACGACGAGCGGGGCAAAGATGAAAACTTTCTGCGAACTTATATCGACACCCATTACCTTTTTTTCAGCCTTTGTGTGTGTAGTGACCTGTTTAATGATAGTCTCAAGAATTTCTTCTTTTGAGATGCGGTGGATCTGGCGACCGCACTCGAGGCAGTGGGGCTTGCCGACGCGGGCAAAGAGGATGCGGAGGTAGTCGTAGATCTCGGTGATGGTCGCGACGGTCGAGCGGGGATTGTTCGAGCGGGATTTCTGATCGATGGAAATAGCCGGTGAAAGTCCGACGATCTCGTCGACATCCGGCTTCTGCATCTGACGGAGGAATTGGCGGGCATAGGAAGAGAGCGACTCTACATAGCGGCGCTGGCCCTCGGCGAATATCGTGTCGAAGGCGAGCGAAGACTTCCCCGATCCAGACAGACCGGTAATCGCAATCATTTTATTGCGCGGCATCTCGACGGTAATGTTCTTCAGATTGTGGGTACGCGCGCCCTTTACAATGATGAGGTCATTTTTATCCTTTTCAGCCATAGTGTGGCGGATGGTATCATATTTTTAGCAAAGTATCAATCTCCTTGACTATCTCATCGAGGGAAACGGCGGCTTTGACGAGGAATTTCTGGGCACCGAGAGCTTTTGCCTTCTCGATATCGGATGGCTTGCTCAAGTTTGAAAGCATCATGACAGGAGTAGAACGGAACTTCGCATCCATTTTTATTTTCTGCAAAATGTCAAAACCAGAGAGACCAGGTAGGAGAATATCCATGACGATAACATCGGGAGTCTCTGTCTCGAGGATCTTGAGAGCTTCTTCACCATCAGCGGCCTTGAGCACCGTGTGACCAGATGATTCAAATTTTTTAAAAAGGATAGAGCTTAAAAATTTATCGTCCTCGACCCAGAGGATTTTCTTGGCAACCTCGGAGCGAGCTGGCGCAGCTTTTTCATCAAAAGAATGTATGGCCTCAGACGCCTGCGGGAGATAGATGCGTCCGAAAACATCCTCGACTTTCTTGAGAACTTCTTCGGGGTCGACATGGGACTTTATGATATACCCTCTAACAGCCGGAGTCGAAGGAATTCTCTTCATATCGATGGGAGAGCCAGAATTCGAGACGATGATGACGGGAATTTTCGTCATGAGTCGGTCGAGGGTTTTTTCTTCGAGTACTTCATAGCCGTTTTTCCCTGGCAAGACAAGATCTATGAGGGCGAGATCGGGATTCTCTGATTGCATTCTTTGCAAGGCTTCTTCCCCTGTCTTCGTACGACTGACAGTGTAACCCTCTTTGCTGAGGCACGAGAAGAGGTGCGTGGCGAGGCTTTGGTCAGACAGAGCGATGAGAATCTTTTCTTTCATGGTACGCCCTAGTATACCATAATCTTCTTGAGCTCAAGTATCTCATCCCGGATGATTGCCGCGGTCTCAAAGTCGAGAATCTTGACGGCTTCTTCCATTTCTGCCTCCTTCATTTTCATAAGTTTCTTGGGATTCGTACGCGCCATCTCCTCATCGGTTTTCAGAAGCTCATGCACAGTCTTGTCATGTTCGCTGCGGAGCTGGTCGGTGATATCATGAATCTTTTTTATAATAGTCTGCGGGGTAATGCCATGCTTTTTGTTATGAGCGAGCTGAATAGCGCGGCGACGTTCAGTCTCCTTCATTGCCCTGTCCATCGAGCCGGTGATGGAATCAGCGTAGAGAATGACTCGACCATTTATATTTCGCGCGGCGCGACCGATGATCTGGATGAGGGCGGTGTCAGAACGGAGAAAACCTTCTTTGTCCGCGTCGAGAATACCGATGAGGGAAAGTTCGGGGAGATCTAGACCTTCGCGGAGAAGGTTGACGCCGACGAGGCAGTCGAATTTTCCTCTGCGGAACTCGGTGAGGATGGTGATGCGGTCAATGGTCTTTATATCACTATGTAGGTATTCGGCTTTGATTCCTTTTTCCTTAAGAAATTCGCTCAAGTCCTCGGCCATCTTTTTCGTTAATGTGGTGGCGATGACACGGTCGCCTTTTGCTATTACTTTTTCAGCTTCACTAATAAAGTCATATATTTGTCCAACATAGTTCCCTTTTTCCGCCACAGGTCGGACTTCGATAACAGGATCAATGAGTCCCGTCGGACGGATGACCTGCTCGACGATTTGCTGACTGTTTTCTTTTTCAAAAGGACCCGGCGTGGCGGAGGTGTAAATGACTTGGCCGATTCTTTCTTTAAATTCATTAAATTTGAGCGGGCGGTTATCCTTTGCCGACGGTAGACGAAAGCCGAAATCGACGAGGGTTTCCTTGCGCGAGGCGTCGCCAGCATACATACCGTTCAACTGTGGCACGGTGACATGGGACTCATCTATAACAGTCAGGAAGTCAGGTTTTCCATCCTTGGTTTTCGGAAAATACGCGAGCAGGCTGTCTGGTGGATCGCCTGCTTTCTTTCCCGAAAAGTGGCGAGAATAGTTCTCTATGCCGTTGCAGTAGCCAACTTCGCGTATGAGAGCGAGGTCGTATTTCACGCGGCGTTTGAGGCGTTCGGCTTCGAGATTTTTGCCCGCCTTGGCGAGCTCAGCGAGGCGGATATCGAGTTCTTTCTGAATAGTGATAAAGGCTTTCTTTGATTGTTCGTCGTTACTGATGAAATGTTTGGCGGGGAAAAGAAAGACGACTTCGTGGTTCGCGCGGATTGCCCGCGTCACTGGATCAAGCTCGACGATGTGACTAATCGTCGTGCCTTCGTATTCGATACGATAGACGGTTTTGTCACTGACCGGCATAATCTCCACCATATTCCCGATAGCGCGGAACTGTCCGGACTCGAGGTCGGCGGTCGTCCGTTCGAAATGTATGTCGACGAATCTGCGGATAAGCTCGGCACGAGGAAAGTCTGCTCCGACAGCTATCTTCAAATTTTCCTTTTCATATTCGACAGGACTGCCGAGACCGTAAATACAGGAAACCGATGCAACAATGATCACATCCTTGCGCGTCAGTAAAGCCTGTGTTGAGGCGTGGCGCAATCGGTCGATCTCCTCGTTGATCATGGCCTCCTTCTCTATATATGTATCTGAAGCCGGCATATACGCCTCTGGCTGGTAGTAGTCGTAGTAGGAGACGAAATAGTGGACGGCATTGTTCGGGAAAAATTCTCGATACTCCTGGGCGAGCTGGGCGGCGAGGGTCTTGTTATGCGCGATGACGAGCGTGGGTTTATTAAAATTGGCAATGACGGACGCCGCGGTAAAGGTCTTCCCTGTCCCCGTCGCGCCGAAAAGGGTTTGGTGGCGGTAGCCTTTTTTGAGGCCTTCGTTGAGCTCTTTGATAGCTCTCGGCTGGTCGCCGGCAGGGGCGAATTTTGTCGTTAAGTTGAAAATGCCCATAACTACACTATATCGCAAAAAAGCGCCCACGGCCACAAGATGATACATCTCATAGAACGGGGGCGCTCGCGACAAGTCGGATGTGACTCGAAATCAATTCCAACCGACAAATTCTTCGGCGAGAGGAAGAATGACCAACGGAGATGGAGGATTGACCGGCTCAAAGATACTCATTGGCAAGGTCGTTCTCCTCCATGCCTGGTAGTGTTGGCTCCACTGATAAGAATACTTTTTTCCATTCGGGCCGAAAATAGCCCACCCGATGAAACCTTCCCGATGGGTAGGGGCGCGATTCCCTTCCGTGGGATAGCTCCGTTTTTTCTTGAACAGCGGATGATATTTACCGAGAATCGGCGGAATGAATAAAACGTCTTCTTCTCTCGGTGAAGAGCAAATGACGAGGTCTGGCATGGTTGGCATAGGAAACACGGTTGACTGATTTTTTCAAAAGAACTACCTTTCGTCCATCTCCACATACATATGCACGTGAAGCGAAAGCGAACCCTGGATTTTCCAGAGCTCGTTTTTAGGATTTATCTTTTCTACTTTTTAGAGAGATACATCGCAAAGACTAGCTCTGGAGAGCGGGCTCCATGGCAGGGTCTTAATAAACTTGGCTGATGTATATTTCACGATGAATATTATATACCCTCTTATTTTTTACGCAAGAGTACCTTCTTAACCGCTTCTTTTATATCCTTTTCTCCCATTCCGTAGTGTTCGAGAAGTTCGTCGGGGGTTCCAGATTGACCAAAGAGGTCTTTGACGCCGATAAACTCGATGGGCGTGGGATAATGTTTTGCAATGCATTCAGCGACGGCTGATCCCATGCCTCCGGCGATCTGGTGTTCTTCGACGGTGACGATGGCGCCGGTTTCATGAGCGAGTTTCCAGACGGCGTCTTCGTCGAGGGGCTTAATTGTGGCGAGATTAAGGACTTTTACTTTTTTACCTTCTTTCTCGAGTTCTTGTGCAATCTTGAGTGCTTTATATACAAGGGCACCAGTTGCAATAATTCCGACATCGGCGCGAGCGTCACCGGCAGGAGCAAAAAGTAGTTGTGCTTTCCCTATTTCAAATGGACTCGCGTCGGTTGTAATGATAGGGGTCTTTTCTCGAGCAAGGCGGATATATGTCGGTGAATTTGTTTTTGCCGCGGCCATCGTGGCTTTGCGCGCTTCGATCGCGTCGCAGGGAGAAATGACGACCATGCGCGGAATGACGCGGGTGATAGCGAGGTCTTCGATGGCCTGATGCGTGCCACCATCTGGACCGACGGAGATTCCAGCGTGAGAACCAGCGATTTTTACCGGCTGATTGTTGTAGCAGATTGTCGTGCGGATCTGCTCCCAGTTTCTACCTGGAGAAAACATGGCGTAGGAAGTGATAAAAGGAATTTTCCCCATGGCTGCGAGACCGGAAGCCGTGCTCGCGAGATTCTGCTCGGCAACGCCCATCTGGATAAATCTCTCGGGAAATTTCTGGCGGAAAAGGTGCATCTGCGTGGACTCTGTCAGATCAGCGCAGAGTCCCACTACCCGCTTGTCAAGTTCGGCTGCTTTCAAAAGACCTTCTCCGAAGCCTTTGCGAATAGGAACTTGCTCGACATCGCTGTCGAAAAGTTTCGGATTGAGATTTTGGGAGGGGTTTACCATGCACTCATTATACCACAGAGCTACATTATCCCACGGAAACTAGAAGATTGCTATCTTTAATCCTAATCCTTCTATAACTTTTTTTAGGAAAGCCCATGTCGGATTTGTTCGGCCGGATTCAAAACGAGCGAGAGCTGATTGAGCAATGCCCATTTTTTGAGCCAACTGTTTTTGGGTTAAACCCTTTGTCGTGCGAGCTTTTATGAGAGTTGTGTAAATTTTGAACTCTGGCTGGTGTTTTTCGTATGCCTCCTTAAAACCTGGCTTTTTCATAAGCTTGGCCATGAATTCCTTGTGAGTTGTCATTCCTTGTAGTTTCATACGGCTAGTATAACATATATGTTATACTATGCAAGGTACAGTTTTAAGATATTTCTGGCATACTCTAGCTCTTTTCGAGGAATCGCCCATGTTTTTTTCGTAAAAATATTAAGGAGTACAGCATGATTGCTGTGAAAGGCGTAAATAATTCTGATCTGTATTGAACCAGTGATCCTTAACTCGAACAAACCTTTACCGAGACTTTTTGAATAGGGCATCTTTAGTTCATGTCCTAGAGCCTCAAGCCTGTCAATCACGGTCTGAACATCAGAGACAAGAGAAACATCCATGCTCTCGATGAAATCAGTTATTTTGCTGTGAGAATAGATTATTTCCATTACCCCATCATACTCTTCTCGGAATAAATTGGAAGTAGTCGGTAGTTTGCCTGCTATTTTATGTTATACCCTATTTCTATTTTTTATTTTGCCGTAGATCCAGCCGACTACTATACCGATAATCGCTCCGATTCCGATATATGTGTATGAAATGAAATATGATCCAATTTCCAAGAAAATACCAATAATATATTTTATATGATCAACATAATTGCAAACAAAATCTAAACTAGGATCACTAGAAACACTTACTCCGCAGAGCTCATAGGACGCGTAGGAAGCAAAAACAAGTGCTAATGCAAGTGTAAGAACTATTCCTGTAACCCCTCCCCTCAACCAATATCTTTTATTAGTTTGCATATTTTTAATCAAAATGAATATGCACATATTATCCCACGGAAACTAGAAGATTGCTACACCTAGCAATTTTTAATTGTATTGCCAATTCTCTTTATGATATCACATAGTTGGTGTATCCAAAGAATCGATAAAAGCTTTTATATCAGAATGAAAATAAATTATTTCCATCCCAGGATTCTAACACTCAAACTCTCCAAAAAATCTCCCCATTCTTTCCACCTTTTATCCCCTTCTTCCCCTACTCATGCTCTCCCCTCACCTTTCCTCCCATCGTCCTCACGATATGGAGCGCCTCGCGGGCAGTGTCGATCTCCTCGGGAGTGGTCGGTGGCTTGCCATGCCATTCATATTTTCTTTCGAATTCAGGAATGCCTTTCGAAGCAATCGTGTAGCAAATGATGACCGAAGGGCGATCAAAAACGGAAAGAGCCTGCGTCCATGCGCCATCGAGAGCGTGGAAGTTGTGACCATCGACTTCCTGGACATGCCAGCCGAAGGCGCGCCATTTATCGGCGAGAGGATTGAGTGGCATAATATCCTCCGTGAATCCATCTATTTGAATATTATTTCTATCGACAAAGACTGTGAGATTCTGGAGTTTCTCTTTTCCCGCGAGCATGGCCGCTTCCCAGATCTGCCCGCAGTCGAGCTCGCCGTCGCCGGTGAGACACACGAACTGTTTGCCCGAAGTTTTTCCGAAATCAATCCTCTCTGCGAGCGCCATTCCTACCGCCTGTGAAAGTCCCGAACCGAGAGGACCAGACGAAGTTTCAAGAGCCGGAAGAAAATCGCGATGTGGATGACCCTGGAGCTTCGAGCCGAATTTTCTTAAAGTTTTTAATTCTGAAAGTGGAAAATATCCGGCATGCCCCATTGTAGCGTAGAGTACGGGACAAATATGACCGTTCGATAGCACGACGCGATCACGATATGTCCAATCGGGCCTTGCCGGATTTATTTTTAACGCGTGAAAAAAGAGGTAGGAAAAAACATCAGCCATGTCGAGGGGTCCGGCAGTGTGGCCGGACTTGGCCTCGATGAGCATCTCGATAATTGACTGGCGGATGGCAAGAGCTTTTTCTGAAAGAAGCTGAATTTTTTGATCGGTGAGAGGTACAATGGAAGGCATGCCTCTATTATAGCATTACACCTTCGAAAGTTCCCTATACATATCCACAAAGTTATCAGCGTCGAAGAGTACCGAACCCGCCACGAGCCTGTCCACACTCGCTTTTTTGAGTTCTCCTGCTGTTGCGAGACTGACTCCGCCATCTACTTGCACCGGCAGATCTGGATATAGTTCTTTTGACTTCTTTATTTTCTCAAGCACACGGTCGTCGAAGGCCTGGCCTTGGAAACCAACTTTTCGAATCCCCATAAACTGAACATAGGAAATTTTGTGTTTGTATTTTTCAATAACATCGAGCGGGGTTGCAATATTGAGCGCAAGACCTATTTCCACAAGACCGTCGAGTACAGCGATGACAGGCCCGAGATCAGCCGAGGATTCTGCGTGAAGAACAATCCTCTTTGCTCCAGCCGAAAGCCACTTTCTCACATCATCCTCGGTCGGATCCTGAATCATAAGGTCAAATTCATAGTCGATATCTTCCCAGAGCGGCATTCCTCGGTCTTCATGAATGATGGCTTCGAAACTCTCATCGCGCTTTTTATACGGCCAGGTTGTCGACGGGACAAATTTCCCATCGCAAATATCCACTTGCACCATAGTGGCAAGACCTTTTATGAGTGCGGTTTTTTCTTCGATCTCTTTGAAATCTCGCGGCAGAATGGCGGGGATTATTTCCATGGTGTTCAGAATAATTTAAACTATTAAATTGGACTCACCTATTCTATATTATCGAGCATCTCATTTCTCCGCGCGTACTTCGGATCAGTACTGAAGGGAGTTGACAGCCACAGTCGTATCGCCTCCTTCGCCTCTTCCTCTTCTATAAATTGCCCCGCGAGAGACAGGACATTGGAATCATTATCTTTTCTTGAAAGCCGAATAATTTCCATATTTTTTCCATGATACACCGTTGCGCGGATGCCGGGAAAACGATTGCAGACGATCGCTTCGCCCTGACCTGATCTACCGAGAATGATCGCTCTCGTGTTTTCCGGATCGCTGACAACCCTCATGGCCACGGGAATCATGATCTTCGGAAAGTCGTCAAGTGGATCAAGGACATGCGCCCCCATG
>CAYGGI010000017.1:0-13368 GCA_964349525.1 uncultured Candidatus Saccharibacteria bacterium | reverse complement strand
CCCCCGCTGTTCGAAGTTGGTGGTGTCACTGGTGGTGTGACTGGAGGAGTAACGGGATCAGGAATGGTGATCGTATAGATGACATAGAGGAATGCTGATGATTCCCTGCCGAGAGCATAACACGCCACCGTTTTCAGAATCGTGCTAGTGGCAATAGTGATGGGCGAGGTGTAGACGAGGCTAGTATTGACAGGCGAGACAGAACAGCTCGGAATAGATTCATCGATGGTGTAGCGAATACCTAAAGCTCCCGGAGCAGTGAGAACCACACTCTGAGCCGAAGTGAAGGTTCCTGTACCAGGCTCGGCGATCGGCGTAGGAAAAGTTGGATCGGGAGTGACGATGCTGTTCGCCACAGTGCTTAGACTGCCGAGTACTTCTGAGGCGAGAGTAACATGCGCATGAGCAAATAATGCAATGAGTACGAGTATGAATGATATTTTATAAAATATTTTATTCATGGTTGTTATGGGCCAACTATAGTGATAGTGCCGTCTGATTCATCACTGGTTCCACCACCAGGAGTTATGATGACGACCTTATACTTACCAAGTACTATACTTTGTGAAATAGGAAATGTCAGGCTTCCGTCTCTGGCATCGATATCTTGGGCCAGCTGGAATCCAGCAAATACACTCTGATCTTCATTTCGCATACTAATAGATATTTTGCCAGTGACGAGAGAGGCGATCCAGCGTACGACAATACTTTCACCTGCCTTTATGGTTTCTCCGCCATTTGGGGACACTACCTGTACTTTTGGGTATGTCAAAATAGTCATTTCCTGTTCAGGGGTAGAAGTTATATGGAAATATCCTTCGCTATACGATACCGGCACATTTGTAGCTAAAATATACATTTTGTAGTCCCCTGCTGGCATAATAGGCATAATAAATGTTGCTGATCTTTTATCGATATCTGTCTCCATGATATGTGCTTGGACACTTACATTATCTTTTGACACAATGTTGATGGTAAATTTTCCTATAACATTTTCCGCTTCCCATGTGATAACATTGCCTGACGATCCCGAAGCCATAGTTTCTCCACCCTTGGGAGAAGTGAGTTTGAGAAAAGGTTCATTGACTATTTTTGAGGATACCCCGTAACTCGCAGTATACGCGCCACTAGCGGTGCCTACCGGAACACGGACTTCCACGGTTACCTGTATCTGAGTTCCCTCTTTTGTCCCATTGAGATCAGTTGTCGAGGCGATGGTGAGTGTATCGCTATATACATTCGCGGAAGATAGAGTGACGGGTGAAGCGCTCTTTGCATTCGTAGATTGTTCAGAGGAAATACGGACATTCCCCGCGGTGGGGATAGTAGTTGTCGCAGTTTTGAAATCATCAAATTTCATTTTGAAAACAGCCTCGGTATCCGGCACCGTAATATTGAAAATCCACTTCCAGCCGTTAGTAAAGGTGTTGTCGGCGTGAGCGGATGTGTTGATGGGGGTAATAGAGTCGACGACGAGAGTCCCAGCGGCGTGGGTAGTCGAAATGAAGAGGAAATATATGAAAATAATAATGGCGAATACAGTCTTTCTCATCTTTGCACCCTACCATTTTAAGGACGTAGTGTAAACTAGACTTCTGGATTATTCTATTTCATAAAAATCCTGGCGATATCCTTGTACGTCACGACGACCATGAGCAGTATGAGCAAGGCAAATCCAACAGCGTTCACGGCATTAGCGATGGCAGGCTTGATCGGACGACGGATGATAGCTTCGATGAGGACAAAAAGTATTCTTCCACCGTCAAGTGCCGGAAAGGGCACGAGGTTGAGCACTCCGAGATTGATGGAAATGAGCGCGGTGAACATGATGAGATATGAAAAGCCGAGAGACGCCGCGTCGCCTACTAGACCAGCGATGCCGATGGGACCGGCAACAGCAGAGAGCTTGGCCGTGCCCTGAACCATACCAGCAAGAAGATCGTAGATGCCGACGGTGATTGACTTTATCATGTGAACAGTGAAGCGCGCGCCTTCAAAAAAAGCCAGGTGGACGGGTAGACGAAGTGTTGCGACTTTGTCCATTGAAATCCCGATAGCATACTTACCTTCGACAATTCCCTGCTTCGCCATAACATTTTTATCAACAAGAACAATCCCTCTGTCGGCACTTGCGTTAATGGCATTTTGCACATCTTCTATCGAAGCATACCCGGTGATCTCATCTCCGGGTTTCAGACCAGCGATCTCGGCCGGAGACTTCGGCTCGACATAGGTGATGGCGATATGGGAATCACCCATGCGGTCAGCGTACTGCGGGTAGCTCTCTGTTGAAGCCGGGACGCCGAACATGAAGGCTATAGAGATAATCACGAGTGCAAAAATAAAATTAAAGAAAACTCCGGCGGCGAGGACGATCACCTGCTGCCACTTCGGCTTGTTGACGAAACTGCGGGAACTGTCGGGACCGCTTATGGACTCCGCATCGGGGTTTTCTCCAAAGATTTTCACATAGCCACCAAAGGGCACGAGGTTCAAGGCGTAGGTTGTTTCCCCTTTTTTCTTCTTCCAGAGACAGTAGCCGAAGCCTAAGGCGAACTCGTCGACGCGGATCCCGCAGGCACGCGCAGCGAGAAAATGCCCGAGTTCGTGGACAAAGATGAGAATGGCGAGGACTAATAGAAATAATATAACAGTCATGATTTCCTAATTCAAAATCTCCTTTTCTTTTTTAACATACGCTTCGTCGAGTTTCTTGTTCGCTTCGTCAACCATTTTCTGAATTTCCTTCTGATGCCTGAAGACCTCGTCTTCGCCAATTCCCCCGGCCTTTTCTTTTGTCTGGAGATCCTTCATGGCCTCATCGCGACCAATGCGGATACGCTTTTTCCCTTCTTCGAGGCGCTCCTTTGCAATTTTTACAATCTCCTTTCGACGTTCCTCAGTCAGCTCGGGAAAATTAACTCGGAGACCTTTGTCATCGACCGACACGGACACACCGAGGTTTGCCAGAGTAATGGCTTTTTCGATTTCCTTGACCTGCGAGGCATCCCAAGGCGCGATGCGAATAGTCCGTGGGCCTTCGGTGGCGATACTGCCAACCTGTGACAATGGCACAGGAGCACCGTATGATTCCACCTTAACAACATCGAGTAAAGCTGGGCTTGCTTGTCCGGTACGAATGCCGGAAAACTCTTTCTTGAGCCAATCCTCGGTTCCTGTTATGGATTTCTTGAATTTTGAAAAGTCGTAGGGCATGGGGGTAGTATACTCTATCTTTGGATTTAGGTAAATAAAAAAGGGGCCAGAGTGCAACGTTACTAACACTCTGACCTCTTCCCAAGGCTAATCCCACGTGTCCGGCGAGGAGTTTAGGATCTACCTTGAATCACTCATTATGGAAATGCTATCACCTCCCTTCCTAGCGAGATACTATAAACCTAAATGAAAAATAGCGCAAGCGGGAACTGTGCATAACATTTTTATATGAAAAAACCAGAGCGTTGCCGCGCTCTGGAAAAGTCACAAACCTTGAAAGTGCACATAAGTGCTGGATGGATTTTGGCGGAAAGCCGAACCATCGAAGCGAGGTAAGTGATCCTTATTGGGTTAAAGTTTTCACGACAATTTTTTACTACTATGTAATGTTTGTTATGAAGTGAAAAAACATACCGGCTGACCCCTGATATGGACATCCGACGGTTTAGGTGTCGTCATGAGTTGCCTGGGTTGTGGGTTAATCTTGAATTTGGACAAAGGACAGTGCTTTCCGTAAGGCACTAACTCCTGAGAACATGTCCATGTACGACTATACCAAATATGTTTATCTTTGCAAGCCCCTCATGTGCATAACTATCTACAGACTCAAAACTACGAATTCCAATAACTGCTTTATCGACGGCGACCTGTCGTTCATGTAGTCGCGAGCCTTGAGGATTGCCATAAGGGCTTTTTTATTTTTTTCTACCCCGTCTTCAACAAAAACTTGTTCCAGATTATTTAAAAATGCCACAGCATCACTTTTCTGCGCTTCTTCGTCGCTAATTTTCTTTGCCAAATCATCGACATAGGCAATCTTTTCTTTTTGTGAAAGTCTCAAAAAGTTTTTTATTTCCTTCAAATCCCCATCCTCTTTCACCCCTTCAGTAATGAAAAGTCGTGAGCGTAAAGTCGGAAGGAGAAACGATGCGGAAGGTACGAGGATAAAAAAGTGGGTGAATTCGTGGGGTTCTTCGAAAATCTTGAGGAGCGAGTTCTGCGCTTCGTGCGTCATGCCACTGCATTCAATAATAAAAATTCTCTTGCTTCCGGTTACAAAAGATTTCGAAGCATGAATCTCCTTTATCCTCCGACTTTCGTCTATACCGAACGTTTCGTATTTCTCATGGAAAAAGTCGGGGTTGCCGCGGGTTTCTATTTTGTGCACCTTCGACAAAGTGACGAAAAATTCGTCACTTTTTACACCCACGAGACAGTAGGCATGATGGGAGAGAGTTGTAAAGGATTCGAAAGAACTCATCTTTTTGAAATGATACTCTTCTTGTACGTCCCGAGATGTTCGAGAGCGATACCTGTCCCCTTTACCACACAGTAGAGCGCGTCATCTGCCAATTTTGCCTTGACGCCAGTGCGACGGAACACGAGCTCGGGAAAATTACGCAACATTGATGTTCCTCCCGTCATAATAATCCCGTAGTCGATGATATCGGCGGCGAGTTCGGGCGGTGTTTCTTGGAGAACATCTTTGAGCGCCTTGATGATGTCGCGAAGCTCTTTGGCAATAGCTTTGACGACTTCGTTAGTCTTGAGCTCCGTAGAACGCGGGAGACCGGTGATGAAATCACGACCTTTAATCATCATCGCGAGCTCCTGCTCGAGAGGAATGGCCGACCCGATATTTATTTTTATATCCTCCGCGGTCTTGTCTCCGATCGCGAGGTTAAATGTTTTTTTAATATAGTCGGTTATGGCAGCATCGATGCGGTTGCCGGCGCATTTTACAGAAGTTGACGCCACGATGCCGCCGAGGGAAATCACCGCAACATCTGTCGTGCCTCCGCCGATATCGACGACCATGTGACCGCGAGCTTCATGAATGGGAATGCCGGCGCCGATTGCCGCGAGAATCGGTTCCTTGACCACATAGGCATTGCGCGCGCCCGCCCGAATAGCCGCCTCGATAACCGCACGACGCTCCGTCGAGGTAATGCCGGCCGGCACCGAGACCATAACTTCGGGTTTGAAAATATTCCATTTCCCGAGAGCTTTGTCGATGAAGTAGCGGAGCATGGCTTCTGTCACACGATAGTCGGCGATGACGCCGTCACGCATAGGACGATAGGCAATGATGGAGTCGGGAGTGCGACCAATCATTTCTTTTGCTTCATTTCCCACAGCCAATATTTTTTTATCCTGCTCGGAAATTGCCACGACAGAAGGTTCATTGAGGACAATCCCCTTGCCCGGCACGAAGACGAGCGTATTCGCCGTGCCGAGATCGATGCCGAGTTTTTGGTTAAAGAAAGACATAGCTTTATCATATGCTTTTTATCCACATCTTACAACTTGTTTTATGTATAGCATATATGCTATACTATGAAACATATGAAAAAATTAAACACAAAAAATATAAAAAATCCGTCATCGAGTATTGGAGTAAAAATTACTCAGATCCGTGAAAGTAAAAACATAACTCAATCAGCATTGGCGAAAAAAATCGGCACGACCCAGAGCGTCATCGCCCGCATCGAAAAGGGCGAGCAGAATCTCTCCACCGAAACACTTTCAAAAATAAGCGCCGCGCTCAATCAAGAAATCGTCGCTCTCGCACCGCAAGGTACCGTCAACTTTCGTATCGAAGGTGGACACAAGCTCTCGGGAACAATCAAGGTTCGCAGTTCGAAGAACGGAGCTATCGGCGTCATGGCCGCTTCACTTTTAAATAAGGGCGTAACAACCATCAAAAATGCTCCGAAAATCGAGGAAGTGTACCGTATTGCTGAAGTCCTCGAGAGCATCGGTGTAAAAGTAGAATGGCAAAAAAATGGACATGACCTTGTTATTACTACTCCAAAAAAACTTTTGATGGAAAAAATAAATAAGGATGTTGCCGGCAAGACGCGAGCGGCAATGATGGTGATGGGCCCCTTGATACATGAATTTAAAGCTTTCAAAATTCCCCAGACGGGCGGATGCCGACTCGGTTCGCGCACTATCAAACCCTACTTTTATGCGCTTGAAAACCTCGGCGTGAAAATCGAAACAAAATCCGACTATTATGAAATTTCGCACGATGGTCTGCATCCGTCGGAAATCGTCCTCTACGAAGCCGGCGACACTGTGACAGAAACAATCCTCATGGCGGCGGCGCGAATCCCCGGGAAAACCGTCATAAAATTCGCCTCAGCGAATTACCAAGTTCAGGATGTTTGTTTCTATCTCGAGAAACTCGGCATAAAAGTCGAAGGTATCGGAACATCGACGATAACTGTTTACGGAAAAAAAGACATCGACCTTGATGTCGACTATACCGTTGGCGAAGACCCCATCGAAGCCATGTCACTCATTGCCGCAGCAATCGTCACTGATTCATCCATTACCATTGAACGCTGTCCCATCAATTTCCTTGAACTTGAACTTCTCAAACTTGAAAAAATGGGATTCAAATATGATATCAAGAAAAGATACATGGGTGAAAATGGGAGAGTAAATCTTGTGGATATCAAAACTTTTCCGTCGAGACTCATAGCACTTGAAGAAAAAATTCACGCCCAGCCGTATCCCGGACTCAATATGGACAACCTCGTCTTCTTCGTGATTATCGGAGCTGTAGCTCACGGACAGACATTTATCCATGATTGGACATTCGAAGAGCGAGCTGTCTACTACAAGGAGCTCGACAAGCTCGGTACCGAGACCATCCTCGCTGATCCTCACCGATTCTATATAAAAGGCCCGACGCTCTGGAAAAAGTCAGCCGACATCATCTGCCCTCCCGCCCTCCGCCCTTCCGTCATCATTATGATCGGCATGCTCGCCTGCTCCGGCACGTCCATTCTCCGCAATGTCTACAACATCAACCGCGGTTATGAGGATCTTGCGGAACGATTGAATGCGATTGGGGCAAAGATTGAAACCTTTCGGGAGATCTAGGGATTTGTAATTTTAAAGAGATGATTAACGAGGACTCCTCAAGAATTTATTACAAGACAAGATGGGATTGAAAGACAGCAGAAGCGGGTCAGGGACTATCTCGCAAAAGGAGTATTGTCAGAAAAGTGACGAAAAATTGGTCACTTTTTTGTATCTTATTTAAGATAATTTAATCCTCCTTACCTCCTTCTTCCTTTTGCCCTCAATTTTCTTAAGATCCTCCTCGGGCTTCAAATTCTCCGGTCTAATACCTCTACTCAAAAGCGTCTCTCTCGTAGCCCTACTATTCTTTACTACTTCATTAGATACTTGAGTTAGACCTCTCAGATTTTTATCCTTTATATTATGATCTGTCATTGCCAAAGAGAGATCTTTTGCCTTAAGCTCAACATGGGTATCAAAGTCAGCAAGTGGTCGGTTTGGCGGTATGTTTCTTTTCTTCCTTAAATCTGAAGCAGTCAAGCCGCCGTACAAAGCTTCGATGTGTCTATTTTTAAATGTTGCAAACTCCACAGGAAGTCTTACACCTCTTTGATAAATAGTCGATTCTATCCTGTTCTCTGTTTCCCTTAATTCTCCTCTTGCTTCTAACCTCTTATTTTCATACTCCCTCTCCTCAAGAAGTTCCTGTTTGCGAGTTTGTGATGCGAAGTATGTTTGCGACAAAGCGATCTGAGGTTTTCTAGGATCACCGTTTTGAGCGACAAGGTAACATGCGTAGCGGGTGAGTAAAATGTCTTCTATTTGACGTTGTCCGCCAGAACCTGTCAAGACTATTTTACCCACGCCGGTAAAATGGTCTTCGGTTGCCTGTCCACTCATCCTACAAGCTTCTTTTGCTTTTTCAACCACCTCCACGAACTTTTGCCATTTAGCATAGCCTAAAACCACCATCAACTCCCTCGCAGACCAATACTCAAATTCCTTATCCACTCTTTTAATAGAATCCAAACTATTTTGTATTTGTATAATTGCAATATCCATATCTTTAATTGTTAGACGAATAATAGACTGACCTTTGCATACAATTGTCCCACTTTAAAATATCCGCGCAATTATGATAATCTCATTTTTGTGTTGTAATTTTAAAAGATTAAACAAGTAGTCCCATTGTGGTATAAATAAGGCATGTTCATCATCGAAGTCATCCCCATCGCCCGAGCTATCGGCACCGACTCCCTCTCGTACTTCACCTCGCAGGAGATTCCTCTCGGTGCGGTCGTCAGTGTGCCCCTCCGCAAGAAAATGGTGCAGGGCATCGTCATCGGCATTCGTTCGGCGGCGGAGATGAAGGAGGAAATAAAGAACGCGTCTTTTGTTTTGAAAAAATTGGATAAAGTAAAAAGTAGCGAGTTCTTTTCGCCTGCTTTCATGGAAACGGTAAAGGCAACCGCTGACTATTACGCCACGAGCCTCGGCAGTGTTCTCGACATTCTCGTCCCTGAATATATTCTCAAAAATATTGGTAAGCTGAAAAAAGCCACGTCAAAAACAAAAGAAAATGAAAAAAAAGAAAAGGGTGAGAAGTATGTGGTACAGGGCGACGATGAAGAAAGATACGGCACATGGAAAAGTCTCATTCGTCAGGAATTTGCACAGAAACGCTCGCTTTTTTTCCTCTATCCGACGATAGAGGAAGCAACGTATGCGTTTAGCCTTCTCGAGAAAGGCATCGAGGATTACATTTTTCTTCTTCATGGATCGCTCACGCCAAAGGTGATCGTCGAAGTCTGGAATAAAATCATGAAAGAAAAACATCCTGTTGTCGTTATCGCCACCGGCGGTTTCCTTTCCCTGCCCCGCGAGGATATCGGCACCCTCGTTGTCGAACGAGAAAACAGCCGGTCGTATAAAATCCTACGACGACCCTTTCTCGATGTTCGTCATGTAGCAGAAACTCTCTCGGAAAAAAAGGACTTGCATCTCTTTTTTGCCGACAATTTTCTCCGTCTCGAGACACTTCACCGCCACGAAGAAACCGCGGAATCAGACAGTCTCGTCGAAGCTTCCCCTTTCAAATTTCGCTCCCTCTCAACCGCACACGACACGCTCGTCGATATGAGGCAAGTGAAAAATCATGGAGTGGCGCAGACGCGCACAAGCTTCAAAATACTTTCTGACGAAGTCGAGGCCCTCATCACTCGCACAAAGGATGAGAGCGAACACATGATAATACTCGCCACCCGCCGCGGCATCGCGCCTTCGACCGTCTGTGGAGATTGTCAGAATATCGTGACCTGCAACACCTGCAGTTCGCCGGTCGTGCTCCATCATGGAAAAAATAATGCTCAAAACTACTTCCTCTGCCACCGATGCGGAGAACGCCGCTCGACCGAAGAGTATTGCAAACACTGTGGAAGCTGGAAACTCGGCGTTATCGGCATCGGCATTGATCTCGTGGAGGAAAAGATTCGTGATAAATTCCCCGGTATTGCCCTTTTTAAAATTGACTCCGACAGCACTCCTGATGAGAAATCGATTCACAAAACTCTCGAGAGTTTTCGTGCCCGGCCCGGCAGCATCCTCCTCGGCACGGAGATGATGCTCCAGTATCTCCATGATAAAGTCGAGAACTCGGCGATCATTTCCCTCGATTCCCTTTTCTCTCTCCCCGATTTTCGCATTCAGGAGAAAATTCTCGGGCTCCTCATCCGCATGCGCTCACTCACAACACAGAGCTTCGTTGTTCAGACGCGCAAGCCGGATGAAAAAGTCTTCGACTACGGCTTAAAGGGAAATTTGCACGACTTCTATCGCGCGACCATCGATGAGAGGAAGAAATTCAAGTACCCTCCGTTTTCACTTCTCATAAAGCTGACGCTCGAAGGCAAGAAAGACGAGATCGTGCAGACAATGGAAGAGGTCCAGACCTTGCTCGAACCCTACGAAGTCGAAGTCTTCCCCGCCTTTACCTTTACCGTGCGAGGAAATCATATTCTCCATGGGCTTATCCGTGTGGAGAAAAATAAATGGGTTGATGAAGGGTTGCTCGAGAAACTGAAGAGTCTTCCGCCCTCGGTTATTGTGAAGGTTGATCCGGAGACACTACTGTAGATGTTCCTTTTACGTTCGCAAAGAACATTCCGAGGAAAAGTATAGCTGACATATACCATGACACGTGAAGTCCAAGCAGTGAAGCAAGGAGGTTGAAAAGGGTATTTGACGTGATGACATACAATCCAAGTTTATATACCTGTTTATAAGTAAATACAATCTTTTGACTCTTCAAAATAATCCAAGCAACGAGTGACAGTGGAAGGATCATTATGACATGTGTGAATGCAGAAGCGCCAAATATAGCAACAAAGGAAATGAGTAGTACAATCAGGATAGACGGCGTCGAAAATACGACTGATCGAAATTTTTCCGCCCACTCTGCAAGCTTCACTCTGTCGATAGTCATATCAGGAAAGGTTTTAAGTGGTTCTACTGTCAATCGCCCGTTCCTCTTCTGCACAGCGATATAATCCTTACCGATAAATATCACCGTGTTGCTCCTGGAAAAAGTCTCCATTGTGAACGAGGTTTTCGTGTCTATAACAAGGAAATTATCGGGGTGAGGTGCTCTCCTACTCGTTTCCATCACATCAGAGGAATATGGCATATGGTAGGGTTCCGGAACATTTGTAGATACTTGACCATTTTTTACCACAATCTGTAGCTCAGCGGGAAAATAATTAGTTATCTTTTGTATGCCTTCCGGAGAAAAAACTCTTGTAATGCTTGGGATGAAGAGAAATCCCAAAATAATGAGACTCACAAGCGCTCCCAGAAGCTCGAGCTTGAGAAAGTACTTGAACGCGCTCTTGCCCGGAGCGTCCTTTTGCTCCAGATAGAAACCAGGGTTATAAATACTGTCTTTTATGGTGGTGAATATTTTCATATATTTGATGCCCCACACTATACCATATCCTCAGTTTTTAGCTAGACAATACGCCTCATTTTCAGTATAGTTAGGAACATGAAAGAAATCGTCCAAGAGCCCAACCCTGTCCTCCGCCGAACCGCCGCGCCCGTGGCGACCAAGGATATCGGATCGGCAAAGCTCACAAAAGTCATCTCGGACATGAAGGAGCTCCTCGCTACACAGGAAGACGGCATAGCCATCGCCGCTCCACAGATCGGGGTGTCTCTCCGCATTTTCGTCGTTTCTGGCAAGATGCTCAAACTCGCCGAAAAAAAATATAAGGGGGACGAAACCGATATGGTCTTCATAAACCCGGAGATTACAAAACTGTCAAAAGAAAAACAGGAAGTAGAGGAAGGCTGTCTCTCCGTCCGCTGGAAATACGGGATGATTACGCGAGCAAAGAAAGCGACGCTCAAAGCTCTCGATGAAAATGGCAAGCCATTCGAGCGTGGAGCGAGCGGGCTTCTCGCACAGATATTTCAACACGAAACGGATCACTTGAATGGCATCCTCTTTACCGACAATGCGTATGGCGTAAAGGATATGCCTCCTGAAGAAAATAAAAATGGAAAATAAGAAAATAAAAATCGGATTCTGGGGAGGGCACGAGTATTCTGTTATCACGGCGCAAAAGCTTCACGACGCAAGCTTTACTATTTCCTTCATCGTAACTTCTCTCGATCAACCAAAGGGAAGGAATCTTCTACTTACCCCTTCACCACTTAAAGTCTGGGGGCTTGAACACGGAATTCCGATCATTCAACCCGAAAAATTGAAAGATGAAAATTTTATAAGGACCCTCAAGGACTATACCTGCGACATTTTCATCGTCATGGCATATGGCAGAATAATGCCTGAAGAGATACTTGGTCTACCAAAGAGCCGTTCTCTCAACCTCCACCCTTCCCTTCTCCCGAAATTCCGCGGTCCCTGCCCCATCGAGTCCGCTATTCTTGCCGATGACAGAGATACCGGAGTCACCATCATGCTTATGGATAAAGAGATGGATCATGGGCCGATAGTCGCGCAGGAAAAAGTCGCAATACCAGAGTGGCCGCCTTTTGCAAAAGAATTGGGAGAAAAGCTCGTGACCGCTGGCGCCGATCTCCTCGTTTCGATTCTCCCCGACTGGATCGCAGGAAAAATTCCCGCGGAAGAACAGGATCACGCACAGGCGACTTACACAAAGAAGATTAAAAAAGAAGACGGTCTTATCGACCTTGCCGATGATTCTCCCGCGGAAGCCCGCGCGAATTATTTAAAATACAAAGCCTACCAAGGTTGGCCATCAGTCTATTTTTTAAAAGACGGAAAAAGAATAAAGATCAGTCAAGCATCTTTTGAGAATAAAAAATTCACGATAGAAAAAGTTATTCCTCAAGGTAAGCCCGAGATGCTATATACTGATCTCCGATAGCTTCGGCCGTGTGGGTAAAATAGTAGAGCACTGTCCAGAACGCCATGAGAGAAATGAGAGCAATGCAGAGTCCCTGATTCACTTTTTGTTTAAAAAATACGGGCATACTTGTTTTTACTTAATTCCTCAAACCCCTCAACATACTTTTTATCTTCGCCCCGCCGCGACGGATGAGCGAAATTTTCTTTTCCTTTGATGTGCGAACTTCGCGGAGGATTTCATCTCGGACAATGTCGATAGCCTTGTAGAGATCGGCTTCCTCGGCACTCGCGTAGAGATCCTTGTCCTTTCCAACTATGTGAATCTCCGCGCGGAAAATATCGCCGTTCCTGTGATGCGTCGTCGTGCGACCGAGCTCGACATCACACTTCGCCGTCGTATCGTTCGCGAGGAATTGCTTGACCGACTCGAGACGCTTGCCGGTGTAGTCAGAGATGGCTTCGGTTAGGGAAATATTGGTGGTTTTTATGTTTATGTTCATGCTTCTATTATACCATAGGTTAAAATTGAACTCCCGTTTTTTACCTTCACTTTTATGTACATATCTGCTAGTATAACTGATGTTCCTTCACAAAAGAACATTCCGGTGTAGCTCTCCGCCAGCTGGCGGAGGTAGAGCAATCGTATTAGTATTGTCGTATGTATACAGTATACGCGATATATAATAAGGAGAATGAGAAAATTTATATTGGCCAAACTGAAAATTTAGAAGTTCGGCTTAGTCAGCATACCGCCCACAAACTCAAGGGGTATACTTCTCGTTATTCCGGATCTTGGGTCCTTATTTACAAGGAAGAAACAAAGACAAGAAAAGAAGCTCTTGTAAGAGAAAAGCAACTGAAAAGTTTTCGTGGAAGAGAGTTCATTAAGAAACATATTCCGGTGTAGCTCAGAGGTAGAGCAATCGCCTGTTAAGCGATTGGTCGCAGGT
>CAYGGI010000016.1:0-14044 GCA_964349525.1 uncultured Candidatus Saccharibacteria bacterium | reverse complement strand
TTCATGCGGATATTCTGGAATACGACCCGGATCAACTCGCGCAGTATAAGATTGTCGCCAATATTCCCTACTACATCAGCGGAGAATTTATCAGAAAATTCCTCGAAGCGGGTAATCAGCCCTCGAAAATTGTTGTAATGCTTCAAAAGGAGCTCGCGAGGAGAATCGTCGATGAAAAGGGGAGCATTCTCTCAATTTCCGTAAAAGCCTATGGAAAACCTCGATATATTACCTCCGTACCCCGCAAATTCTTCCGCCCGATGCCCAATGTCGACTCTGCGGTGCTCCTCATAGATAATATATCGAAAAGTTTCTTTTTGGACGATAAGATCGTCGAAAAAAGCTTTTTCGAAGTCCTCAAGGCCGGATTTGCTCATAAACGTAAGGTGCTCATCAAGAATCTTGAGGAAAAAATAGCCCCTTTTGACCTGAAAAACCTCTGGGAACAGGAAAAATGGTCATTAACTATCAGAGCGGAAGAGCTTTCGTTAGAGAGTTGGAGAAAAATTGTGCGAGTGTGTAAGGGTTGTCCACAGAAATAGCTTGAAAAACCGTAGGTTTGGGAGTGTTTTATTGGTATAATTATGAGTAGTATTTCTGACTAAAATCAGGAACTACTCACACTTGAAAACTGGCAAAAAAATAGGAGTGCAAAACATAGTGCTCATCGTCCTGGCAGGACTCGTCGTAGTCGGGGCTTTCGTGCTGGCAGAATATCGAAACAAGCAGATAAAAAAAGTTGTTTACAGTTCGATTGTTGCCACTTCCACAGAAGGTCTTTCTTCCGAATTACAGAATATTGACACCGACACGGATGGCCTCAAAGATTGGGAGGAAGTTCTCCTCGGTACTGACCCGGATAAATCCGATACGGATGGAGATGGAACAGCTGATGGAAAAGAAGCGGTTGCGGGCAGGAATCCTCTCGTCAAAGGTCCGAATGATAGCCAAAAAGAAACTGCAAAAAATGGTATTCCGAACGAAAAACTTACACAAACTGATATTCTCTCACGGGATTTCTTTGCCCGATACATGGAGCTGAACCAGACAGGTCTCTCGGGCGATGCGCAGAGCCAGTCGGAACTCATCGGGCAGGTTTTGAAAAATGGAATTGTCCTTTCTTCGCCGAAAGTCTATACGCAAAAAGACATGGTGATCTCGGCTGATGAGAGCACGGCGGCAATTAGAAAATATGGGAATGAAGTGGGAGCGATTTTCAAAAAGAATAAAAACAGCAGGAGGGATGAGACAGTCATAGCCAATGACAGCCTTGAAAAAGAGGACCCAGAAATTCTAAAAGAAATTGACCCGATTATTTCTACCTACAAAAGTATTTTGCAAAGTCTCTTGAACACTCCAACACCACAGGTGATGATCAGCATGCACACAGATCTCATAAATTCTGTTAGTAGGTTCTTATTTGTTGCTGAATCATTGAGACAAACAGATGTTGATGCTCTCAAAGGCCTGCAGGGAGCTAGTGGTTATATGGCAGCAGGAGAATCGTTCTTTAATGCTTTGCGAGCGCTCACTACGTACTTTTCTTCCGTAGGAATTTCGTATACGCAAAATGAGGGTGGCGGCATGTTTACGGCACAATAAATCACATGAATACTTATTTCAAAAAAATAATAGTTGGCCTGCTCATTGTATGCTTGTTCGCTGGTAGCAGTGGAGTCCCACAGAAGGCTTATGCCCAACTATCGACCATAGAAGTCAATTCCACTCCGAGCCTGTTCCAGACGATAGCGAATGCCGCAAGCAATCTCGGGACTTCCTTCAATACCTACTACCTCGTGTTCAAGGCTTGTTGTCTAGATACTATTGCAACGACTCTCGCGAAACAACTCATCCGCCAGATCACCGCGAGCGTCGTCAACTGGATCAACACCGGCTTCGAGGGCAGCCCCTCATTTATCCAGAACCCCGGATCATTTTTCCTCGATGTTGCCGACCAGGTGACGGGAGAATTCCTAGCGCAGGCCGGTGGACCTCTGACTGACCTGTGTTCGCCATTCAGCATCGACATACGTCTGGCTCTTGCCTTCAAGTACCGTCCGAATATTCCGAAAAGATATGAATGTACTCTCGGGAAAATTATTACCAATAGCAAGAATGCTATCGAGGGCGCAAGCATCAACGGCTTCACGGCAGGGGACTTCCGCCAGGGCGGTTGGCCGGCCTTCGTCTCGCTCACGACCGAGCCGCAGAACAATGTCTTCGGAGCATATCTCCAGGCAGACAGTGAACTTTCTCTCCGCGTAGCTAATGCGCAAGTCTCGAAAAAGGACGAGATCAGCAACGGAAAAGGTTTCCTCTCGTGGCGAGATCCGAAGTGTAAGCAAGCAATAAAACAAGCAAAAGAAGATTATTATAAAGAGCGTTCAGACCAAGGTACTGGTGAGGGAGACTATACTGGTCCAGAAAGAGACTATGAAGGAACTGGGGAAGCACCCAGCGCTCTGAAAGCGTCTGAAAATGACTGTCCAATCCAGACCCCCGGCTCCCTCATCGTGAGCAATCTCGAGACAAGCATCAATGGACCTCTTCATGAACTCGAGCTCGTCGACTCGATCAACGAAATCGTCAACGCTCTCGCTGCCCAGCTCGTCACGCAGGTTCTCCAGAAAGGTCTCGGTGCAGTCAGCGGAAGTGGTCCGAGTGATTCGTCATCATACATAAACAGGATTCAAGCCGAAGCAAATACAAGTATTGATCAGGTCGGCACCATCCGTACCGAACTTCTCAAGAATGTGGCGACCTACCTCGATTTCACTCTTCAGTACAAGACGAATAAAGATCAGTCGCTCACTCTAGCTCTCGATGCTAAGACCAGCTATGAATCAGTGCAGTCTTGCTATGCGGTCAAGATTGCAAATCAACAACCACCACTCACATCTCCACAGATCGCCATGGCTAATGCGAAAATCCTCGAAGTTAACTCCATTATCACTACAAAAATAGCTCCAGTAGCCGAAAAAGCCCTTGCCGCGACAAAGGAAGCCGACGCTCGCTACAAAGCCCTTACTGATATTAGAGACCAGGCTAATGCGGCGAAGACAGTCAACGATCTCAACGCGCCAAGTCAGAAATATTCTCAAATGCTCCAGAGCCAGAGTCTCACCACCCAGAAAGACATCACTGCTTCGCAACAAGAACTCGATGAGACGAAGGCTCTCGTCGCGCCGATGAAGCAGGACGCACAAAGAAAGGTTCAAGAATGCGCGATCTTTCCCTATGGCTCCGGCGCTGGGACACTATAAACCATGAAAAAATATCTTCCTACACTTCTCATACTCGTCACGATCCTCTCGGTAGGGGGGATGGTTTTCGCGCCACATACAGCGATGGCGCAAAATCCTCTTTCGAACGGCATTACCGCCTTTTTCACGGGTGTTACCGAAGACGTCGCAAGTACCATCATTGCCGGTCTCTCGAACTTTGTCCTTATGCTGACGGCGAAGTTCGTATATCTCACGGGAATCTTTTTGAGTCTCTCTATCAACATCACCTTACATATCAAGGAAATCCTCGAGGGCACCCAGCAGTTTCCCGGAGGTCTCCACACGAGCATCGACACAATCTGGACGACGGTTCGTGACCTCTCAAGCATTTTTATTATTTTCTCTCTTCTCTACCTGTCCATCATGACCATACTCGGGCAGTCGAAGACGGGACTCAATCAGCTCATCGTGCAGATATTCCTCGCCGGTATTCTCATCAATTTCAGCATGTTCTTTGTAAAGATTGCTGTTGACGGTTCGAATCTCGTTTCTCTCCAGTTCTACAATGCCATCGCGCCTGACACGGCGGGGAACCTGACAGCGCAGAGCGCCTTCTCCGACGGCGGACTCTCGAACGTCTTTATGCAGAGCTTGAAACTTCCAACAATTTACGGAGACAAAGGGTTTCTCCAGTCGGCAAATGTCATGTCCGCCCTCGGACTTGCCACCGTCGGGGGAATCATCCTCATGGTCACCGCGGGATTCAGCTTCCTCGCGGCGGGCATCGCCTTCACCATCCGTACCGCCGTCATCTTATTTATCATGGCGCTCTCTCCGCTCTACTTTGCCGGCATGATTTTCCCGGACATTAAAGCGAAGGTTTCTGACAAGCTCCGCGACCTCCTCTTGAGCCAGCTCATGTTTATGCCGATTTACCTGTTCCTTATGTACATCGCGCTCAAGCTCATCAGCGATCCAATGTTTACACAAATTTTCAACGTGCCAGGAAGCAACTCATTTGGCACCCTGCAGTTGGGAGTCATTCTCCAATACACGATCGCTATCATCTTTATCAACGCGCCGCTCGTTGCTGCGATACAATTCGGAGGAATGGGAATGAAATGGGCGCCGACGGGTCTCAGTATCAGTAAAGGTGTTGGCGGATTCCTCGGAAGGAACGTTGTTGGACGAGTCGCGCGAGGCCTCGGCAAGTCATTTGATGCCACCGCCGCTTCAGGAAAAGTATTCGGCAATGAGACTTTGTTCAAGAAGGGTGCTTCAGTCTTGGGAGCTCTCAATATTAGTCAGGGAATACGCGGTACTCTAGACAAAGGAGAGAAGGGTAAGTATGGGGGTAGCCAGAGTCTCAAAGATATTAAGGATGAGGCCGAAAAGCGAACGAAAGAAATCAGGAAGATTAGTCTCAAGCAAGAACTTGAAGATGCTATTGCAAAGAATAAACAGGACGAAGTCAGAAAAATACTTGAAAAGATGTCGGATGCTGAAATCGCTGGCCTTAGTGCAAAAACACTCAAGAATCCTAATGTTATTCCTCATCTTTCAGGAAATGTATACAAGAATGTTGACAAAGGCGATAAGAACGATGATGAAAAGGTTGAAATTGCAGAAGCTAGAGCAAAGGCACTCACCGCAGCGCTCGCATCCGCCACTCTTACAGGAAACAGTTCTATTGCTAAGTCTATGATGAAAAATATGTCGGGTTCAGATTTGGAAAAAATGCTTGAATCTGTTCCATCTGGCACACCAGTTCCGGATGCATTTATCGAACATTTGAAACCAAGTCATCTTAAAGACATGGAGAATGTTGATGACAACTTGAGGAAGGAAATCGGTAGAAAGATTCAAGGATGGAGTACTGCTCACGGTGGTAGGAATCATCCAGCACTTGATCATGTCAACAAGAATCCTACGTTGTGGACATAATATATAAACATATGAATGAATATAAAGAACAATTAAATAAAGTTGCTTTTTCTGAAGAGACATATGAGAAAATTACTTCTATTGGGGACAGGTATTATCTACTCATTGACCAAATGGGGGAGTTGGCGGCCGAAATACGAGATATCATAACTGGAGCAACGCCTTCAAGTAAATTCATCGCTGAATTGAAATCGCGATTAGAAATCAGCGAGCAAACTGCCACCAAAATCGCTACTGATGTGAGTAACGAAATTTTTATGGACATCAAAGAAGCACTCCAAAAAATCCAAGAAGAAGCCGAAAAAGCTTCGCCATCTGCTCCACAAACTCCTCCTTCAACCCCCAAACCAGACATCGCTCCTATCGAAAAAGCCGGGGACTTCAGCGTTATCAATCGTCCGCCTTCCGCCTCTCCTATATATAATGACTCAAATCTCAAGAGGGAAAATGTCCTCCACGACCTCGAAAATATTGAGAAGCTCAAGCCTGAGAATGCCCACAACTATGTCGAGCATCTTCTGACAGGAACAGTACAGAAACCAGCCCCGACACCTCCGCCAATTCAGCCAGTCACCCCGCCCATCCAGAGAAAACCCGGACCCGATCCATATCGAGAGCAAGTTTAATGATATAATAATGTAGTCATGCGTTTCCAAGTCCCACAGTTCATCGAAGTTGAAGACAAAATATTCGGGTCGTTCACCCTGAAACAGTCCATATATATGGCTGGGGGAGCGGGTCTGTCATTTGCCATATATAGAACGCTCGGTTCGCTCGTGCTGGCGTTCTTACCAATCGCCATCATCATGAGCTTCTCATCACTGCTGGCATTCTACAAGATAAACAACAAACCATTTATCTTTGTTGTCGAAGCCGCCTTTAAATATTTCTTCTCGAGCAAGCTCTATATTTGGAAGAAGAAGCAGAATGAGAAAACGGACACAGCTGGAACGGAAGAGGATGTGAAGAAGTATGCTTCGCTCATGGTGCCGAAGATCTCCGACAGCAAACTCAAAGATCTGACCTGGAGCCTCGATATCAAGGAAAGTATGTACAGCGATAGAAATCAAAAATAATAAGCGAACATATATATGGCAACGTCACAAGCATCAAAAACAACCCAAGACTTCGTCCCGATCCGCGAGATCCGCGACGGTATCGTCATACTCAAGGACGGCTCGATGCGCGCGCTTGTTCTCGCATCTTCTTTAAACTTTGCGCTCAAATCCTCCGATGAACAGAACGCAATCATTCTCCAATTCCAGAACTTCCTTAACTCTCTCGACTTCTCCGTGCAGATCTTCATCCAGTCAAAAAAGCTCGACATACGGCCATATATCGCCCTTCTCGAGGAACGCTACAAGGAGCAGGTGACTGAGCTCATGAAAATCCAGACGCGTGAATACATCGAGTTTATCAAAACTTTCGTCGAGAATTCAAACATTATGACGAAAAGCTTCTTCCTCGTCGTGCCCTACGCTCCACCGATGATCTCGGCAAGTAAAAATCCGATGAGCAACCTCGTTAATAAATTTTCAAATAAATCGAATGCGAAAAGCGGGGAAGCGATGGCTGTGGCGAATGCCGAGTTCGACGAATACAGGAGCCAGATCGAGCAGAGGGTCAGCGTCGTCGAGCAGGGACTGGTGAGATGCGGGATACGCGTGGCGGAACTCGGAACCGAAGAGGTGGTAGAATTGTATTACAAGATTTTCAATCCTGGAGAAACCGAAAAACCAATACAAATAAATTAATATGAGTATATTTAATAAACTATTTGGAAAAAAGGAGAAGGCGCCGATCACCTCTCTCATGCCGCAGGAGATCTATGAAGCGGGTATTCTCGAGCTCAAGGATGTCATTGCGCCTTCTGCTCTCAAGATCAGTCCAAAGGAAATAAATCTCGGGGAAAAGGTTGCCCGCACCTTCTTTGTCATCTCATATCCGCGCTTTTTGACCGAAAGTTGGTTCGCTCCCATCATCAACCTCGACAAAGTCTTTAACATTTCCATTTTCATTCACCCTGTGGATACTGCGAAGATCCTCAACCATTTCCGCAAGAAAGTCGCCGAAGTCCAGAGCCAGATATCAACCCGCGAGGATAAAGGCCTTGTCCGCGACCCGATGCTCGATACGGCATACCAGGATCTCGAAGCCCTCCGCGACAACCTCATGCAGGCGCAGGAGAAAATATTCGATGTCGGCGTCTATATCACGATGTATGGCGACTCGAGTGCAGAGCTCGACAAGACCGAGTCGGAGATAAAGTCTATTCTCGAGTCGAAGCTCGTCTACCTCAAGCCTGCCCTCTTCCAGCAGGAGAGTGGCTACCGTAGTGTTCTCCCTATTGCGAGCGACGAACTCGAGGTCCACTCGAAGCTTAACTCCTCACCCCTTTCTTCTCTCTTTCCCTTCGTCTCATTTGACCTGACTTCCGACAAGGGAATACTCTATGGAATCAACAGGCACAACTCTTCGCTCGTCCTTTTCGACCGATTTCTCCTCGAGAACTACAATTCCGTGACCTTTGCCAAGGCTGGATCGGGAAAATCCTACTGTACGAAGCTCGAAATCCTCCGTACCCTCATGTTCGACACAGAAGTCATCGTCATCGATCCTGAAAAGGAATACGAATACATGGCCGAGGCAACGGGAGGGAAGTATTTCAACATTTCGCTCAACTCCGAGCACCATATTAACCCCTTTGACCTGCCCGTCGCCCGCGAGGACGAGTCTGGCGCCGATGTTCTCCGCTCGAACATCATCAACCTTGTCGGACTTTTCCGCATCATGCTCGGCGGACTCTCGCAGGAAGAAGATGCGATCATCGACCGGGCAATCACCGAGACTTACGCTCTCAAGGACATCACTCCCGAATCGAATTTCCGCGATGTCGAGCCACCGCTCCTCTCGGACTTTGAGCTTGTACTCGCCGGAATGGAGGGAGCTAGCTCTCTCGTCGAACGGCTCACAAAATATACGAAGGGTACCTGGTCAGGCTTCATCAACCGCCCTTCGAATGTCGATATCAACAAGAAATTCGTAGTCTTTTCACTTCGCGATATGGAGGATGAGCTCAAACCGGTGGCAATGTACATCGTCACACACTATATATGGAACGCTATCAGGAAACAGTTGAAGAAGCGCCTCCTCGTCATCGACGAGGCATGGTGGATGATGAAATCAGAAGATACGGCTTCGTTCCTGCTCGGATTGGCGAAAAGGGGACGCAAATATTTCCTCGGACTGGCGACAATCACCCAGGATGTAGACGATTTCCTCCGTTCTCCCTATGGTCTCCCTATAATTACGAACTCTTCCATCCAGATTCTCCTCAAACAATCGCCATCTTCTATAGATCTCGTACAAAAAACTTTTAACCTAACTGATGAAGAAAAATATCTCTTGATAGAGTCCGATGTCGGTGAAGGAATCTTCTTTGTCGGTCTCAAGCATGTGGCTCTCAAAGTCGTCGCTTCATATACAGAAGACCAGATCATCACGACGAATCCCGCGCAAGTTATGAAAATCCAGCAGGCAAAAAGAGATCTCGATGCAAGTCATGCTGTTACACCAGAGGCAAAGTAAGGTAAAATAGGGGAATGCCACCAGTCATAGGAAAAGGGGAACGGAGACTCGTCTATGCGATCGTTATATCCATCGATATTCTACAGGTAATTCTGACGCCTTTTGTGTTTGTGAATAATATTATCGACTTTGTCATCGGAGGGGGTCTTGTCGCCTACGCTCTCAAGAGGAAACTCCTCACCGCCCACAAAGGTCTAGTTATCGGCGCGACATTCCTGGCCGAACAGATACCTTTCGTAAATGCTCTGCCATTCTGGACATATGATGTATATAATCTTTACAAGGGGACAGTCAAAGAGCTCCCCGAAGAATCTGGCGTAGAGGGTCCGATGTATAGGGATGGTTATCGCAGACCTCTACAGCCGTCCACACCGCTCAACGAAAACGGCAGACGCGCCCCACAGAAAGTATGATAAAATAAAGAGGATGAAATCTAATGTGAAATTTACAATTTGTTTTATCGCCATTCTCCTCACTCTTCATTTTGCAGAGACCACCCACGCCCAAACTCCGAGCTCGATAGATGGAGTCGAGATCAGCACGAACCCGAGTGCGCCTGCACCGCTCCAGAGTATGACGGTCAGCGTGGAGAGCTTCATCACCGACCTCAATGCCGCCTCGATAGTCTGGCTCGTCGGTGGGAAAAACTACGCGCAGGGGACAGGAATAACTTCCATACAGACCTCCGCTCCACCTCTCGGGAAAGACCTGGTGATCTCCATCGTTATCATGACCGCTGAGGGAAAAGAAGTGAAGAAAAGCCTAGCTATCAAGTCCGGCGGAGTCGATCTAGTCTGGGAAAGTGGGGGGTTCATCCCGCCGTTCTATAGGGGTAAGGCTCTCTTTGCCTATGAAAATCCCATAAAGGTCACGGCAATGCCACACCTCGCGGGAACAAACGATACTGAGCTCGATCCCCGCACGCTCGTGTACAAGTGGAAGGAAAATGACAAGGTCATCCAGGACCAGTCAGGCTATGGTAAACAAATCCTAACGATACAGGAAAGCACTCCGCGCCCACTGAATGTGAGCGTAGAAGTGACAACTCGCACGGGGAGTCAGAAGGCGAGTGCCTCCATGACTCTTACCCCGGGAAATCCTTCCATCTCTTTTTATGAAGAAGACCCGCTCTACGGAGTGCTCTATAATAAAGCCGTGAGTAATCGTTTTGACCTTTCCCATCCAGAAGTGACGATCCATGCCGTGCCGTACACCTTCACAACTTCCACGAAAAATTCTCCACTCTCCTATGTCTGGAGCATTAACGATCTCGAGAGGAAGGATCTATCCACAAACCAGAGCATCACTCTGCGCACGAAAGCTGGCAGTGAAGGAAGCTCGGATATTTCCCTTGAGATTAGGAATGTGGAGAGTATTCTCCAGGGAGCAAAGGGGGGATTGAGCGTCTTTTTTACTAAAAAACCGACAAATTAAATGAAGAAATTAATTTTTTACACTCTACTAGCTGTGCTCCTCATGATGGGAACCAGAACCGCTCAAGCGGCGTATCCAACATACACACTTCTCGAACCATTACCCTGCGTTGAAACAAGCACTATTCATTGTAAGGGTGCAGAACCGATAACAAAGTTTACCATCAATCAGTTCATCGAGTACGTCTTCAAATTTTCCATTGCTCTCGCGGTATTTCTCGCCACAGTGCAGGTAATCATCGGGGGATTCCAATACATGGGTGAAGCATCGTACTCGTCGAAAAGCGCAGCAAAGGAAAAGTTTAGGAATGCTGCCATGGGCCTTGGTGGTGCCCTCGCATGCTTCCTCATTCTCCAGACGATCGATCCACGACTCGTACAGATAAACACGGAAATAGCTCCGATATGTCCGAAGGGGTTGACTGATGAGAAGGGGACGTTGTGTTACAAAAATACGGCAGAGGAGTTCAACAGACAAGTTAATGATGACTTGGGGCAATGGTCACAAGAAAAAATAATCGAAGTTGCGAAACTTGAACAGCAAAAGAAAGAGTTGGAAGAAGAGAAAAAGGGATTGAAGGCTCAATTCGATAGAAGGGAAATTGATAAAGACGAATACGAAAGGGGTATGGAAGTCAAAAATGGGATAATAGCAGACCTGACAACAAGACAAGCTCGACTCATAGCTGGAGGCAGAGGAAATGCGTATTTTAAACAAGCCTTAAATGCAGTATACAACCTGGAACAAACAAACTTCGGGGTTACAGAGGAATACACTAGTACACCGATACAGAATGAGCTCGTCAATGGGAAACTTCGCACGGATTCACCAAATACTATACAGAATGAATATAATAAACAAATAAATGCAATAAGCGCCACAGATCCGACGACTGCAAGACTACTCGGAAAACAGCGCGATTTCTATATAGCGCAGGTGCAAGAAGAGGTAAAGCTTAAGAAAGAACTGAGGGCATTAAAGGATGCTGTTGACGACGCTAACTATACAATAGCTCATGTCCGTGAAAGTTCTAGTGATTATAAATCTAAAGAGTATAACAGGATTATGAAGGTGCGTGACGATATGGTTGCGAAAGTGACAGATGAATTGAATACCTATAAAGCCGACGTAGCTCTGCCATACGAAATAGAAAAAACTAAAAATTCGGGGTTGCCGCTCGAAGACTACAAGAAAATTATGCAGATCCGAGCAGACAGGATCAGTGCCACATTGACTTCGTTAAATGTCGGCAAAAAATAACATGCTTAAAAATATCCTCATTTCTATCGTACTCATCCTCGCTATCGCGGGTGGTGTTTACTACTGGCTCGCGCGATCGAGTCCAGCGCCCGCACTCGCACCAGAAACTCCAACTACGCAGGCACCTTCATTTAACCCTCTCAATAGAACAGTCCCACCTCCTCCACCAGTAATCGCGAAAGCAACTACGAGCGATCTCGTATATTCTGCTCCAGTTGTCGAGACGAAAATCCCCGTTTTGCGCCATTTAAGCACTACTCCCATCGGCGGCTATATGGCGAGCACTACCGCGAGCTCCACGCTCGTACGCTACATAGACAGGGGAGTGGGGCATGTATACGAAGCGACGAACGACTCGGCAGTTATTAGCAAAATTTCAAACACGACGATTCCAAAGATTTATGAGAGTTACTGGAACAGAAACGCGAACGCGGGGATTCTACGATACCTCCGGGATGAGGGATCTATCGTGAATTTCTACGCCGAGATACGCCCGGTCAAAGTCGCGACAACAACCGACATCGTACCGGCTTCCTCCGACTTTATCCCTTATGAAATAAAAGGCAAGTTTCTTTCTCCTGATATAAAAGAAGTAGCTGTGTCTCCGAAGCACGACAAAATATTCACGTGGAATATCGAGAGTGGCAGGGGAATTGGATATATCTCCGGCTTCGACGAGAGCAAGAAAACGCGGGTGCTTGATACACCACTAACGCAAGTCACTGTAGATTGGCCGGAGGAAAATACTCTGGCGATTACGACGAAAGCTTCCGGTCTTTCTTCCGGATTCCTTTACCTATTTGATATAAAAAAGGCTTCGCTGACAAAAGCACTTGGTGGCATTATGGGACTATCTGCCAAAGTCAGCTCCGATGCCAAGAAAATTATCTTTTCTTCGAGTAGACCGAACAGCGTCATAATGAGTCTCTATAATGTAAAAGATAATTTGACGCAGGAAATTGTCTTGAGAACTCTGGCTGACAAATGCGTCTGGAGTAAGCTGCGTCCGCAGGACATCTACTGTGCTGTTCCTACGAAATTCGAAGCGGGAATGTATCCTGATGATTGGTACAAAGGCAATGTATCCTTCATAGATCAAATCTGGCATCTCGATACGACGACAGGGGAGGTGCTTCTCCTCGCCAACCTCCTCACCCTTTCAGATAGTCTCATCGATGCCACCGATCTTACGCTTGATCCCAAAGAAAACTTTCTTTACTTCGTTAATAAAAGGGATTTAACTCTCTGGTCGCTCGATCTAACTCAGTAATTACAGAGGCTGATGTTTCTTGAGATGCCTTCGCACTACTAGCTCCTGCGCGAGAGTAAAGATGCTTGTAACTATCCAGTAGAGCGCGACAACGGCCGCAATGTTATACGAAATAATGAAAACCATTATAGGGAAGACATATTTCATGCTTTTCATCATATTCTGCGCCATATCCATCTGACTATCCATAGCAGACGATACACCAGTAGAAGTAGGAGTTGGCTTCATGGAGGCGAGAGAGTAGTGGAGTTGTAGAAATTGCGCGACGGCCGCCAAGAAAGCGAGGAGTATGCTGGCCGCACCCACATCAATCAAACCCAGAAACTGCATATTCACCACAGGTTCATTGACAAAAGGGTAGAGGAGTAACTTATTGACCTTCGGAAGACCGGAATTAAGGAATATCGAGTAAAGGGCAAAAATGATTGGCAGCTGGATAAGGAGGACGAAGAAACTCGAGAAAGGGCTGACCTTTTTCTCCTTGTAGAGCGCCATCATCTTGAGAGCTTGTCCCTGGCGATCATCCTTCATGGTCTCTCGGAGACGCTTGAGCTCAGGCTCGAGCTCCTTCATGCGAACTTGGGTAACGATGGCCTTTTTCGAGAGAGGGAAGAGAATGAGACGGACGATAATGGTGAAGATGATAACGGCGATTCCCGCATCCATCCAAGGGAAAACCTCCATGAGGTACATGAGACCGTTGTAGAGGGGGTTGTAGACGAATGAATGATAGGCGGATGAGAACATAGAGCTATTCTACTTCATTAAGCCGATTTTCACAAAGAATGACTTTAGTTCTGATGAGATTTCAGCCAGGGAGCTCTTTATCACGGGGGCCTTTACAATAAACACCCCCTGGACGCTCGGTGAGATCTTCGGATCGAGGGGTCGTAGGGCAGAGTAGAAGCGGCGACGAATTTTATTCCTCTCGACAGCTGTCTTTGCTATTTTTTTGGGAACAGCGACGGAAAAGCGATTGACGCCTTCAACTTTCAAGAGTCTCGCGAGAAAAAGAGGGGAGTGGAAGATTTTTCCCTCCTCCATTACTTTCTTAAAAAGGGGTGTGGAGAGCCTTTTTGAGCTTGGAAGCATGGTTAAACTGCTAGTTTCTTGCGTCCTTGAGCACGGCGGCGGCGGATGACGTTTCGTCCTCCGCTTGTCTTCTTGCGAACGAGAAAACCGTGGGTCTTTGCTCTCTTTCGAGTTTTTGGTTTGTATGTAAATGACATGTGGGACACTATACACCATAATCCACAGCTTATCAACATACTTATAAACTTTGCACAAGTTTGCTAATTTTTAAACAAGTATATACTAGTACTAC